>CAJYQC010000625.1 GCA_913776885.1 uncultured Variovorax sp. | reverse complement strand
GGCCCACCTTCGCCGAGAAGTCAAAGAAGCTGCTGGTCAACGACAAGGTCGCGGCCGTCTTCGGTTGCTGGACCAGCGCCTCGCGCAAGGCGGTGCTGCCGGTGTTCGAGAAGGAGAACGGCCTGCTGTACTACCCGACCTTCTACGAAGGCCTGGAGCAGAGCAAGAACGTGATCTACACCGGCCAGGAGGCCACGCAGCAGATCATCTGGGGCCTGGACTGGGGCGCGAAGGAGAAGAAGGCCAAGACCTTCTTCCTGGTGGGATCCGACTACATCTGGCCGCGCACCTCGATGAAGATCGCGCGCAAGCACATCGAGAACTTCCAGAAGGGCTCGGTCAAGGGCGAGGAGTACTACCCGCTGGGCCACACCAACTTCAACTCGCTGATCAACAAGATCAAGGTGGCCAAGCCCGACTGCATCTTCGCGGCCGTGGTGGGCGGCTCGAACGTAGCCTTCTACAAGCAGCTCAAGGCCGCGGGCATCACCGGCGACAAGCAGTTCCTGCTGACGCTGGCCGTGACCGAGGACGAGATGACCGGCGTGGGCGGCGAGAACTTCGCCGGCTTCTACTCGTCGATGAAGTACTTCCAGACGCTGGACAACGCGAACAACAAGAAGTTCGTCGAAGCCTTCAAGGCCAAGTACGGCAAGGACGCCGTCATCGGCGACGTGACTCAGGCCGGCTACCTCGGCCCGTGGCTGTGGAAGGCCGCGGTGGAGAAGGCCGGCAGCTTCGACGTGGACAAGGTGGTGGCCGCATCGCCCGGCATCGAGCTGAAGACCGCGCCCGAAGGCTACGTGAAGCTCGACGCCAACCACCACCTGTGGAGCAAGGCGCGCATCGGGCAGGGGCAACCGGATGGGACGTTCAAGGTGGTGGCGGAGTCGGCTGAGTTGATCAAGCCGGATCCGTTCCCGAAGGGCTACCAGTAACTGTGTCTTTCTCCCTCCCCCTCTGGGGGAGGGCAGGGGTGGGGGCTCGGCGGCAGTTGATGAAGCCTTGCGCTTGCCAGCGCCGCCGTGCCCCCATCCCGACCTTCCCCCAGAGGGGGAAGGGGCCAACACCCAACTTCGGAACACCTTGCCATGACTCTGTCGGACATGCTGAACATCGGCCTCATGCAGGGCTTCGCGGGGCTGAGCCTCTTCGCGGTGCTGCTGCTGATGGGGCTGGGCCTGGCGATCATCTTCGGCCAGATGGGCGTGATCAACATGGCGCATGGCGAGTTCATGACCATCGGCGCCTACTCGATCTACCTGGCCGCACGCGTCACCGAGAGCCTCGCGCCCGAGTTCATGCCGTACTACTTCCCGATCGCCATCGCGCTGGCCTTCGTCTTCGCATTCATCGTCGGCTGGATCGTGGAGTGGGTGCTGATACGCCACCTCTACAAGCGGCCGCTCGACACCCTGCTGGCCACCTGGGGCGTGAGCCTGGGCCTGCAGCAGATCTTCCGCACCTTCATCGGGCCGAAGGAGGTGAGCCCTACGCTGCCCGAATGGCTCATGGGCTCGTGGACGCCGCACGAAGGCCTGGACATCCCGATCAACGGCCTGTTCGTGCTGGCGCTCACCGCGCTGGTCACGGGCGGCGTGCTGGTCGCGCTGCACAAGAGCCGCTGGGGCCTGAGGGTGCGCGCCACCGTCGCCAACCGCACCATGGCCAACGCCACCGGCATCGACACGAAGAAGACCGACCGCCTCACCTTCGCCATCGGCTGCGGCATTGCCGGCGTGGCGGGCGCGGCCTTCACCACCATCGGCTCGACCGGGCCCACTTCGGGGTCGCTCTACATCGTCGACGCCTTCCTGGTCGTCACCTTCGGCGGCGCGGCCAGCCTGTTCGGCACGGTGGTCTCGGCCTTCGGCATCGCGCAGACGCAGTCGGTCTCGGAGTTCTTCATGACCGGCTCGATGGCGAAGGTGCTGACGCTGTCGCTGATCGTGTTCATCCTGATGCTGCGTCCGCAGGGCCTCTTCGCCGTCAAGGTGCGCCGTTGAAGGCACGCATGAACCTGCTGCGCGATCCGATCTCGCACCGCTCGCTACGGTTCCTGCGCGCCTACAACTCCCTCTTTCTGCTTTGGAGTCATCGATGAATCTCATCAAGGCCTCGATCCAGCGCTATCAGCTGGGCAGCCTCCTGCTGCTGGTGCTGCTGCTCGCGGTGGTGCTGCCGCTGTCGCTCGACATCTTCCGCCTCAACCTCGTGGGCAAGTACCTCACCTACGCCTTCGTGGCCGTGGGCCTCGTCATGGTGTGGGGCTACGGCGGCGTGCTGAGCCTGGGGCAGGGCGTGTTCTTCGGCATCGGCGGCTATGCGATGGCGATGTTCCTCAAGCTCGAGGCTTCCGATCCGGTGTCGACCAAGATCCAGACCACGCCCGGCATCCCGGACTTCATGGACTGGAACCAGATCACCGAGCTGCCCACGCTGTGGCTGCCGTTCAAGAGCCTGCCGGTGAGCCTCGCGCTCGTGGTGCTCGCGCCGATGGCGCTGGCCTGGCTCATCAGCTTCGCGATGTTCAAGCGGCGCGTGGGCGGGGTGTACTTCGCGATCATCACGCAGGCGGTGGCGCTGATCTGCACCGTGCTCATCATCGGCCAGCAGGGCTACACCGGCGGCGTGAACGGCATGACCGACCTGAAGACCCTGCTGGGCTGGGACACGCGCACCGACGGCGCCAAGTACGTCCTCTACTACGTCTGCGTCGGCCTGCTGGTGGGCAGCATCCTGCTGTGCCGCTGGATCCAGACCAGCAAGCTGGGCACGCTGCTGCTGGCGATGCGCGACAAGGAAGACCGCGTGCGCTTCTCGGGCTACGACGTGTCGAACTTCAAGGTCTTCATCTTCTGCCTGGCGGCGGGGCTCTCGGGTATCGGCGGCGCGATGTTCGCGCTGCAGGTGGGCTTCATGTCGCCGAGCTTCGTAGGCATCGTGCCCTCCATCGAGATGGTGATCTTCTGCGCCGTGGGCGGCCGCATGAGCCTGGTGGGCGCGGTGTACGGCGCGCTGCTGGTGAATGCGGGCAAGACGCTGTTCTCCGAGAGCTTTCCGGATCTGTGGCTGTTCCTGATGGCGGCGCTCTTCATCGGCGTGACCATGGCCTTCCCGATGGGGCTTGCCGGCGTGTGGGAAGAAAAGATCCGCCCGTGGTGGAAGTCGCGCCGGCAGGCACTGCGCGACGCGGCCGTCAAGCCGCCCGCCGCTTGCGCTGCCGTGCCCGCGCCGTCCGCCACATCGACCCCGCCCGAACCGACGCTACCCGAAGGCGTCGGCAGCCAGCGCGCCTGAACCGGAGTCACACATCCATGAGCAATACAGACTTCGCGCTGGCGGTGGAAGACCTCACCGTCTCCTTCGACGGCTTCAAGGCCATCGACGACCTGACGCTGTACATCGACCGCAACGAGCTGCGCGTGATCATCGGCCCCAACGGCGCAGGCAAGACGACGCTGCTCGATCTGATCTGCGGCAAGACCCGCGCGAGCGCCGGCAGCATCAAGTTCAGGAACACCGAGCTCACCAGGATGGCGGAGCACAAGCGCGTGCGCCTGGGCATCGGCCGCAAGTTCCAGACGCCGTCGATCTACGAGAACCTTTCCGTCTTCCAGAACCTGGAGGTGTCGTTTCCCAAAGGGCGTTCGGTGTTCGGCGCGCTCGCCTTCAAGTGCGACGACGAGGTCAAGGCCAGGGTGCAGGCGGTCGCCGAGGAAATCGGCCTTGCCGACAGGCTCGACACCGAGGCCGGCCTGCTGAGCCACGGCCAGAAGCAGTGGCTGGAGATCGGCATGCTGCTGATGCAGGACCCG
>CAJYQC010000624.1 GCA_913776885.1 uncultured Variovorax sp. | reverse complement strand
TGGAGCGGGCCTACGCCACCACCCACCTCGACCGGCTGTCGGACCGCACCACGCTGAGCATCGAAACCAGTTCGCTGCACATCGACCTGATCAGCGACCTGAAGCGCATCAACTCGCACATCTGCTCAATCGCGTACCCCATCCTGGAGTCGGCCGGCGCGCTGGCGCCCAGCCGGCTGCGCGAGTCGCGGCTGGGGAACATCGAGGGCTGAGCGGCCCTGCGGGCGCCCACGGCCTGCTTTACTTCGCTTGCTCGGCCGTCTTCAGCAGCGAAGTCTCGTCCCGCCCGCGCCGCGCATAGCGCTGGGCCAGCACGGCGCAGACCATCAGCTGCATCTGGTGGAACAGCATCAGCGGCAGCACGATCGCGCCCACCGCGTGCGAGGCGAAGAGCACCTTCGCCATCGGGATGCCGCTGGCCAGGCTCTTCTTGGAGCCGCAGAAGACGATGGTGATCTCGTCTTCGGTGTCGAAGCCCAGCTTGCGCGCCAGCAGGGTCGTGAGGCTCAGCGCCAGGCCCAGTACCACCGCGCACACCACCAGCAGGCCGACCAGCGCGTGCACGGGCACCTGCTTCCACAGCCCCTCGATCACGGCCGCGCTGAAGGCGGTGTAGACCACCAGCAGGATCGAGCCCTGGTCGACGAACTTCAGCACCGCGGCGCGGCGCTGGATCCACTTGCCGATCAGCGGCCGCAGCAGGTGGCCGGCCGCGAAGGGCACCATCAGCTGCAGCAGGATGCGCCCGATGGAATCCAGCGAGGAAGAAGCCGCATGGCCGCCGCTGGGCAGCACCACCAGGTTGACCAGCACCGGCGTGATGAACACGCCCAGCAGGGTGGAGGCCGAGGCGCTGCAGATGGCGGCGGGCATGTTGCCTCTGGCCATCGCGGTGAAGGCGATGGCCGACTGCACCGTGGCCGGCAGCACGCACAGGTACAGCACGCCGGTGTAGAGCTCGGGCGTCACCAGCGGCAGCAGGATCGGCTTGAGCACCAGCCCCAGCACCGGGAACAGCACGAAGGTGCTCGCGAACACCAACAGGTGCAGCCGCCAGTGCATGAGCCCGTTGACGATCGCCTCGCGCGACAGCTTGGCCCCGTGCAGGAAGAACAGTAGGCCGATGGCCACCGTGGTCAGCCCCTCGAAGAAGTGCGCAACGCGCCCGCTGGCAGGCAGCAGGCTGGCAAGGGTGACGACCGAGAGAAGTGCGAGGGTGAAGTTGTCGGGAAGGAAACGGGGGCGGGACATGTTGCAACTCGGGACGAACGCCACGCGCGTTGCATGCGCGCAGGCCGACTCAGCAGGGGAAGATGTGATTTCCGCGCATGAATCTGGTTGCCACTTTGCGGATCCCGGCGCGTGCTCCTCGCGCCTTCAGGGAGGGGATTTTCGGCCAATTCCGGCATCGCTGCCGCTCCGGCCCGAAATGACCCAAAAATGCCCCAGCCGGGCGCTTCAGTGTGCCGTGGCCGAACTGAACTGCGCCTGACGGCGGCGCTGGCAGTAGTCGATCAGGTCGTCGATCTCGGTGGCCTTGTCGAACACCGCGTCGGCGCCGAGATGGGCGCACTTGCGGCGCATGTCCGGCGTGGCGTAGTTGCTGAGCACCACGATCTTCTGCGAAGGGCCGCGGTTGCGGCAGGCTTCGAGCACGCGGAAACCGGTGCCGTCCTTCAGGAACAGGTCGACGATGGCGAGGTCCCATTGCGCGAGGTTGGCCGAGAGCCAGCGCGAACCTTCGGCCTCCGTCTCGGCCTCGCCGATCGGCTCGACCCTCGCCACCTCCCGCAGGGTGCCTGCGAGGTTGCGGCGGATGGTCGGGTTGTCTTCGACGATGAAGGTGCGAACGGTGGTCATGGGGTGTCTCTGCCTCTGCTTGTACTGCCTCTACGCTGTGCCCACAGGCTACAAAGTGCGGCTGGCACAAGTCGAAGGCATGACACCCCTGCGCCGGTAGGACAAGGCCGGCCCGGCGGGGGGTCGGGCGCTCAGAGCGTGAGGATCGTGCACCCCGTGGTCTTGCGCGCTTCGAGGTCGCGGTGCGCCTGCTGCACCTCGGCCAGCGGGTAGCGCTGGTCGATCGGGATCTTCACCGCGCCGCTGCGCACCACCGCGAACAGGTCGTCGGCCATTGCCTGCGTGCTTTCGCGCGTGGCCATGTGGGTGAAGAGCGTGGGCCGGGTGAGGTAGAGGGAGCCCTTGGAAGCCAGCAGGCCGAGGTTGACCGGCGGAACCGGGCCCGAGCCGTTGCCGAAGATCGCCAGCAGGCCGAAGGGGCGCAGGCAGTCGATGGAGCCCTCGAAGGTGTCCTTGCCCACCGAGTCGTACACCACCTTCACGCCCTTGCCGCCGGTGATCTCCTTCACGCGCGCCGCGAAGTTCTCGGTGCTGTAGTTGATGGCGTGCGCCGCGCCATGCTCCAGCGCGAGCTTGCACTTGGCGTCGCTGCCGGCCGTGCCGATCAGCTGCAGGCCCAGCGCCTTGGCCCACTGGCAGGCGATGAGGCCGACGCCGCCGGCCGCGGCATGGACCACGATGAAGTCGCCGGCCTGCAGGCCCTCGGCCGGCAGCGTCTTCTTGAGCAGGTACTGCGTGGTCAGGCCCTTGAGCATCATGGCCGCGCCGGTCTCGAAGGAGATGTCGTCGGGCAGCCTGCAGACGTTCTTCGCGGGCATCACGCGCAGTTCGCTGTAGGCGCCGGGCGGCTGGCTCGCATAGGCGGCACGATCGCCGGCCTCGAGGTGGGTGACGCCCTCGCCCACCGCCTCGACCACGCCCGAGGCCTCCATGCCCAGCTGCAGAGGCATCTGGAACGGGTAGAGCCCGCTGCGCTGGTAGGTGTCGATGAAGTTCAGGCCCACGGCCTTGTGGCGGATGCGGATCTCGCCCGGGCCGGGCTCGCCGACCTCCACCTCGACGATCTTCAGTTCTTCGGGACCGCCATGGCGGTCGATACGGACGGCTTTGCTCTTCATCGTTGCGGTCTCCACGCTCTGGAAAGAAGGTAAGGAAGGGATTGAAGGTAGGGCAGGCATCCTGCCATGTTTGAGCTTCCGGCGACGGCGCGGGGAATCATTGCCCGGTAGAGTCGGCGCCCATGCAGACACAGCCGCAGCGCCTCGCTCCCCTCACCGTCTTCCTGCTCATCGTTCCTCCGCTGCTTTGGGCCGGCAACGCCGTGGTCGGCCGCATGGTGCGGGAGCTGGTCTCGCCGCTGACGCTGAACTTCGTACGCTGGGTCATCGCCTTCGCGCTGCTGCTGCCGCTGGCGGCACGGGTGCTGCGTCGCGACAGCCCGCTGTGGGCGCACTGGAAGCGCTACGCGGTGCTCGGCCTGCTGGGCATCGGCCTGTACAACGCCTTCCAGTACCTGGCGCTGCAGACCTCCACGCCCATCAACGTGACGCTGGTCGGCTCGAGCCTGCCGCTGTGGATGCTTGCGGTGGGCGCCCTCTTCTTTCGCGCGCGCGTCAGCGGCCGCGAGATCGGCGGCGCGCTGCTGTCGATGGCGGGCGTGCTGCTGGTGCTCAGCCGCGGCGAATGGCGGCAGCTGCTCGGGCTGCGGCTGGTGCCGGGCGACCTCTACATGATCCTGGGCACCATCGCGTGGGCCTTCTACAGCTGGCTGCTGGCGCGCACGCACGAGCCGGCGGCCGTGCGCAGGGACTGGGCCGCGTTCCTGATGGCACAGCTGGTGTTCGGCCTCGCATGGTCGGGCGCGCTGGCCGCAGGCGAATGGACGCTGACGCCCGCACATCTCGATCTCGGCTGGCCGCTGATCGCGGCGATGCTGTTCATCGGCATCGGCCCCGCGGTGGTGGCGTATCGCTGCTGGGGCACCGGCGTGCAGCGCGCGGGGCCGCAGCGGGCGAGCATCTTCATGAACCTCACGCCGCTGTTCGCGGCGGTGC
>CAJYQC010000623.1 GCA_913776885.1 uncultured Variovorax sp. | reverse complement strand
GACGTGGCGCCCGCGCTCGCGGCAGCGGGCTTCCGCGTGATCGTGCCGTACCTGCGCGGCGACGGCACCACGCGCTTCCTCTCGGCGGACACGCCGCGCAACGGGCAGCAGTCGGCGGTCGCAGTGGACATCATCGCGCTGATGGACGCGCTCAAGATACAGGCTGCCACCGTCGCGGGCTGCGACTGGGGCGCGCGCACCGCCTGCATCATGGCCGCGCTGTGGCCCGAGCGCGTGAAGGCGCTGGTCTCGGTGAGCGGCTACCTGATCGGCAGCCAGGAGGCGGGCAAGCTGCCGCTGCCGCCGCAGGCCGAGCTGCAGTGGTGGTACCAGTACTACTTCGCGACCGAGCGCGGCCGCGCCGGCTACGAGAAGAACCGCCACGACTTCGCGAAGCTCATCTGGCAGACCGCGTCGCCCAGGTGGAACTTCGACGCAGCCACCTTCGATCGCAGCGCGGTGGCGCTCGACAACCCCGACCACGTCGCCATCACGGTCCACAACTATCGCTGGCGCCTGGGCCTCGTCGAAGGCGAGGCCAAGTACCAGGCGCTGGAGGACCGGCTCGCCAGGGCGCCCGCGATCGGCGTGCCCACCATCACGCTCGAAGGCGACGCCAACGGCGCGCCGCATCCGGAGCCCGGCGCCTATGCGAAGAAGTTCTCGGGGCGCTACGAGCACCGGCTGGTCAGCGGGGGCATCGGCCACAACCTGCCGCAGGAAGCGCCCGAGGCCTTCGCGAAGGCGGTGATCGACGTCGCGCGCGGCTGATGCCGGCCGCGCACCGCAGGAGCGACGACCATGTGGAACATCCACCAGGCCTACATCGATGGCGCCTTCGTGCCCGTGCAGGGCAGCGAGCGGCTGGAGATTGTCAGTCCGGCCACGGAGCAGCCGATCGGCACCGTGACGCTGGCGAACCGCGACGACGCGAAGCGCGCGATCGAAGCCGCTGCCCGGGCGCAGCCGGCAATGGCCGGCAGCAGCAAGGCGCAGCGCTTAGCCATGCTCAGGCGCCTCGAAGCCGCCGTGCTGGCGCGCACCGAGCAGATCTGCGAAGCCACCATCGAGGAATACGGCGGCCCGCTGGCCCGTTCGCGATGGGTCAGCAACTACGCCTCGCAATGCTTCGCCGACACGGCGCGCATGCTGGAAGGCTACGAGTTCGAGCGCCGCATGGGCGATGCCGTCGTGCGCATGGAGCCGCTCGGCGTGGCCGGCCTTATCGCGCCATGGAACAGCACCGCAGGGAGCATCTGCAGCAAGCTGGCCTCGGCCATTGCCGCGGGCTGCGCTTCGGTGATCAAGCCCAGTGAATTCAGCCCGCTGCAGGCGCGGGTGGTGACCGAGGCGCTGCACGAAGCCGGGCTGCCCGCGGGCGCGGTCAATGTGCTGCTCGGTCGCGGCGGTGACGTGGGTGACGAGATCGCCACCCATGCGGCGATCGCCAAGATCTCGTTCACCGGCTCGACGGCCACCGGCAAGCTCATCGCGCGCGCGGGCCTCGACACGCTCAAGCGTGTGAGCCTCGCGCTCTCGGGCAAGTCGGCGACCGTGGTGCTTGACGATGCCGACCTGCCGGCGGTGCTGCCCATGGCCCTGGGCGCGGCCTTCATGAACAACGGCCAGGCCTGCGTGGCGGGGACGCGGCTGCTGATTCCGAATGCGCAGATGGCGCAGTCCATCGAGATCCTGCGCGCGGCGGCTGCGGCCATGCGCGTGGGCGATCCGCGCGACCCCGCCACCGCGGTCGGGCCGCTGGCGAGCAAGGCGCAGTTCGAGCGTGTGCAGCGCTACATCCGCCGTGGGCTCGAGCAGGGCGCGACGCTCGTGGCCGGCGGCGAGGGGCGGCCGGATGGCTTCGACAGGGGCTGGTTCGTGCGCCCCACCGTGTTCGCGGGCGTGCGCAACGACATGGACATCGCGCGCGAGGAAATCTTCGGTCCGGTGCTCTCGGTGATCGGCTACGACGGCGACGGCGAGGCGGTGGAGATCGCGAACGACTCGCCCTACGGCCTGCAGGCCTACGTCTTCTCGTCGCAGCCGCGGCGCGCGCTGGAGGTGGCTTCGCGGCTGCGCGCCGGCACGGTGCTGGTCAACCGCGTCGCGCCCGAGCTCAGCGCGCCTTTCGGCGGCGTGAAGCAGTCGGGCATCGGCAGGGAGTTCGGGCTCTTCGGCATGGAGGCCTTCCTGGAGCCGAAGACCGTGGCCGTCGCTGCGCCGGGCTGAACTCGCGTGAGGGCGGCACGCGCGGGGCCGGCGTTATCCTGCGCTGATGCTCCTTACAGACCCCGAGCCTCGCGCATTCGCACTGTCTGCACGGGCGAATGCCGGCAAGAGGCCGCTGAAGCCCTCCGCGTGGCTCTGCTTCTTTCTCTTCTTGTACATCGCGATCTGCGCATGCCCGGCCCTCGCGCAGGCCAAGCCGAGCCTGGTGCCGGTGCCGCCGATGGAGACGCGCGTGGTCGATCTGACCGGCACGCTGGACAACGGCGCGGCCGATGCGCTGCGCCAGCAGATCGCCGAGCTGGAGAGCAGCACGCAGGCGCAGCTCGCGGTGCTGATCGTGCCGACCACGGGCCGGGAGGCCGTCGAACAGTACGCCACGCGCGTGTTCGCGCGCTGGAAGCTGGGCCGCAAGGACGAGAACGACGGCGTGCTGCTGCTCGTCGCGCTGAAGGACCGCAAGATGCGCATCGAGGTCGGCAAGGGCCTGGAGGGCACGGTCACCGACATCCAGGCCGCCTCCATCATCGACGGGCAGATGGTGCCGCGCTTTCGCGAGGGCGACTACGCGGCCGGCCTGCAGGGCGCGGTGCGGGAGCTGTCGCAACTGATCGGCGGGCCGGCAGCATTGCCGGACACGCTGGCATCCGACACCTCGCCCACGCCGCTGTCGATTGACGAAGACACGGTGCGCGAGCCGGCGGAATCCGGCGGGGGCTTCACGCGCGAAGGCAAGGTCTTCCTGGGCGTGATGCTGTGGAGCCTTTGCGTGGGTGTGTGGCAGGGGCTGGGCGCGGGGCCGCTCGCGGGCACGCGCCGCCGCTCTTCGCGTGCACCGGCGCGCGGCAAGCGTTCGGGCAAGCGGGGCCGCCGCGTGCAGCGGCCCGAGCCCTGGGCCGAGGCGCTGCAGCAGATCGAGCCCGAGGCGCCGCGAAAGCCGCGCGACCGGCGGCTCGTGCTCGGGCTGGTCGGCGCGGGTCCGCTGGGCGGTGCGGCCATGCTGCTGAACCCGATCATGGCCATGGCCCTGGCGATTCCCGCGCTCTTCCTCTATGGGCTGGGCTACCTCTGCGGCCGCGTGAAGGAGGTGGCCTATGTGCTCGGCAGCATCGCGGCGGTGATCGCGGCGCTGGCGTGCATCGCCTTCACGGTCGGCGCCGAAGCCTTCTGGCCGGGCTTCCTGTGGGCGCTGGGCATCGGCGGCGCGGGCCTGCTGCTCACGGTCATCGCCTTCGGCATCCGCAACACCTGGCGCGACGGCAGCGTGTGGGGCTTCGTGGTGCGCTGGATCGTGGTGCTGGGCGTGGCCGTCGCGGCGGTGGTGATCACCGAGCCCGGGCCGTTCCCCAGCGAGACCTGGATCCCGGTGGCCGTCGCGACCGTGCTTGCGCTGCTGTTCATGTTCGTGTTCCCGACCTTCGGCTCGGGCGAGGGCGACGGCGATGACGACCGTTCGGACAGCGGCTGGAGCAACAGCTCGTCGAGCGGCAGCAGCAGTTCGTCGAGCAGTTCCTCGTCCGGCGGAGGCGGCTCCAGCAGCGGGGGCGGCGCCTCGGGCAGCTGGTAGCCGGCGGCGGTCAGACCACCGGCACGCGCGCGGCGTCGGCGGCGTCCACCTTGCGGCGGTACAGCACCAGCGTGGCGATCAGGCCGCAGATGGCGGCGGCCGTCATCCACAGGCCCGGCGCGCCCTTGTCGCCGGTCATCTCGATCAGCCCGGTGGCAATGGCCGGCGTGAAGCCGCCGAAGATGGCGGTGGCCAGGCTGTAGGCCAGCGAGAAGCCGGCGGTGCGCACGTTGACCGGCATCACCTCGGTGAGCGCGACCACCATCGCGCCGTTGTAGCTGGCGTACAGGAACGACAGCCACAGCTCCACCGCGAGCATGCGCGCGAAGCTGGGCTCGCCCACCAGCCACTTGAGCGACGGATAGGCCGTGAGGATGGTCAGCACCGTGAAGACGATCAGCAGCGGCTTGCGGCCCACGCGGTCGGACAGCGCGCCCATGATCGGCAGCCAGATGAAGTTGGAGATGGCCACGCACAGCGTGACGATCAGCGCGTCGGTGGTGCTCAGGTGCAGCACGGCCTTGCCGAAGGTGGGCGTGTAGACGGTGATCAGGTAGAACGACACGGTGGTCATCGACACCAGCATCATCCCGGCGATGACCAGGCCCCAGTTGGCGACCATCGAGCGGAAGATCTCGCGTGCGTCGGGCCGGTGCTTGCGCGCCATGAACTCCTCGGTCTCCTGCAGCGAGCGGCGGATGATGAACAGCACCGGCACGATCAGGCAGCCCACGAAGAAGGGAATGCGCCAGTAGAAGTCGCCGATCTCCTGCGAGGTGAAGGTCACGTTGAGCCAGTAGCCCAGCGCCGCCGCCACCACGATGGCCACCTGCTGGCTGGCCGACTGCCAGCTCACGTAGAAGCCCTTGTGGCCCGGCGTCGCCATCTCCGACAGGTACACCGAGACGCCGCCGAGCTCCACGCCGGCGGAGAAGCCCTGCAGCAGCCGGCCGATCAGCACAAGCACCGGGGCCGCGAGGCCGATGGTCGCGTACGAAGGCACGCAGGCGATCAGCAGTGTGCCCAGCGCCATCAGCGCCAGCGTGACGATCAGGCCCTGGCGGCGGCCCACGCGGTCGACGTACGCGCCCAGGAAGATCGCGCCCAGCGGCCGCATCAGGAAGCCCGCGCCGAAGGTCATGAAAGTCAGCATCAGCGATGCGAACTCGTTGCCCGACGGGAAGAAGGCCTTGGAGATCTGCGTGGCGTAGAAGCCGAACAGGAAGAAGTCGAACATCTCCATGAAGTTGCCGCCGGTCACGCGCAGGACGGTGGCGAACTTGGAGGATGAGGCGGCGGTGGCGTGGGAGCCGGCACCGCTCTTCGGCGCGGTGGTAGGCGCGGGATTCATGTCGTTGTCCCCTGTGGCATGTATGACCGCCGAGGGTAGGCCGGGCTCCCCGACCGCTACCTGACTGCACCGGTCAGGTAGCTGTCACCGGCATCCATGTCCTTCAGGCGGGGCGCTGCAGGACCAGGAAGCTCCAGCGCACGTCGGCCCGCCCGAGCATGTCCTCGCGCTGCGCGAGGAAGCGCGGCAGCAGCCCGTGGCGGCCGGCGAGTTCGGCCGTTTCCTCGGCCGAGACCTCGAACATGCGCCGTCCCTCGGGCACCGGGCCGTGGCGCAGCGACATCGCGACCTGGCCGTCTTCGGCCACCAGCCCCGCGAGAGCCTGCATCGCGGCGGCGCGCTCGGCTGCGTCCAGGTGCATCCAGACGGCGGTCAGCAGGATCAGGTCATGGCGCATGCCCAGCGCCAGGGTGCGGTGCAGGCCGGGCAGGTAGTCGTCGATCCATTCGATCGGCAATTCGGCATGGCGGCGCATGCCCTCGGCGCGCAGCTCCGGCGTGGGCTCGACCGCCATCACCCGGTGCCCCCGCGCGGCCAGCGCCGCGGCATCGCGCCCGGAGCCCGCGCCGATGTCGAGCACGCGCGCCGGTGCGGCGGGGAACAGGTGCAGCACCTCGCGGTGCACGTCCTCGAAGCGCAGGCTCTCGTACTGCTGCGCCAGCGCGGCGGCATTGGCGCCGTAGCCGGCCGTGCCCCGGATCTCGCTCATGCCGGCGGCGTCAGGCCTTGTACTTGATGGAGCAGCCGTAGGGCCGGGTCGCGGAAGTCGAGATCGGCTTCCCGCCGAAGGCTTCGCCCAGCGCCTGGTTCACGTAGTTGGTCGCGGTCTTGATGTCGTCGACCCGCGCCGAGGCGATGCTGTCGATGCCGCCCGCGTACACCAGCGTGCCCTTGGGGTCGATGATGAAGATGTGCGGCGTGGTGCGCGCGCCGTAGACCTGGCCGATGACGCCGTCCTCGTCCATCAGCACCGCGGTGGGCGCGGCCTTCTGCGACTTCATCCAGGCGTCCAGCGCGTCGGGCTTGAGGTAGTCGGAGGCGGCGCGCTCGGTGGAATTGATGGCCAGCCACACCACGCCCTTGTCGGTGGCCGCTTTCTGCGTGGCGGGCATGTTGCCGCTGCCGTAGTGCTTGCGCACGAAGGGGCAGCCGGGGTTGGTCCATTCGAGCACCACGAACTTGCCCGCGAAATCGGACAGCTTGTGCTTGGCGCCGGTGGTGTCGAAGGCCACGAAATCAGGGGCCTGCTGGCCCACGGCGGGTGCTGCGGCCGCGTTGCCGCCCATCAGGAAGGTGGCGCCCAGCGCCACGGCGGCGGCGACCACGGCCCGGCGGGATGCACGGCTCAGGGCGGCGCGGGCTTTGCGCGCTGCACGGAAGGAACGCGAGTCGGCGGTTGGCGAAAGAGACATGGCCAGCTTGAACTCCAAAACAAAATTCCAAACAACAACTGCAGCTTAGAACGGTTTCTTCAAGTGCTTGTGACAACCCATGTCACGCCGGTGGTCAAAGCGCGGCGATGGCGGCGCGGACTTCGTCCTTGCCCAGGATCTCCGTCAGCACGACCGGCGGCTTGCCCGGCGCCTGCAGCACGTACACCGGCACGCCGCTGCGCCCGAGCGCGGTCAGCGCGGCGGTGATGGCCGGGTCGCGCCGGGTCCAGTCGGCGCGCAGCATCGCGACCTTCTTGGCGTCGAAGTCGGCCAGCACTTTCTCGTCGGACAGGGTGCTCTTCTTGTTGTATTGGCAGGTCACGCACCAGGCGGCGGTGAAATCGATGAAAACCGGCCGGCCTTCGCTCGACAGCTGCGCCACGCGCTCGGCGGACCAGGGCTGCCAGCGCTGGGCGGCGCCGTCGCTCGTGCCGGCCGATGCCAGCTTCGCGGGCTCCGCCACCTGCAGCACGTTGCGGCCGATGGCGGCGGTGAGCACCGCGGTGAAGGCGATCAGCACGCCGGCGATCACCAGCCGCGTGCGCCCGCGCAGCGTGAGCGCCCAGACGACGGCGGCCATGCACACCAGCAGCGCCAGCAGCGTGCCCGCGCCGTCGATGCCGCTTTGCTGGCCCAGCACCCACACCAGCCACGCCACGGTGGCGAACATCGGGAAGGCGAGCAGGCGGCGCAGCGTGCCCATCCACGGGCCCGGCTTGGGCAGCAGGTAGGCCACCGCGGGCACGAAGCCGGCCACCAGGTACGGCAGCGCCAGCCCGAAGCCCAGCGCCGCGAACAGCAGCAGCGCCTGGGCGGCTGGCAGCCCGATCGCGAAGCCGAGCGACGCGCCCATGAACGGCGCGGTGCAAGGCGATGCGATGACCACTGCGAGCACGCCCGAGAGGAAGTCGTTGGCCAGCGGATGCCTGGCCTGCGCGCTGCACACCGACGAGGGCGCGGCGCGGCCGAACTCGAATACGCCCGCCAGGTTCAGCCCGATCAGCGTGAACAGCGCCGCCAGCGCCGCCACCACGCCCGGCGACTGCAGCTGGAAGCCCCAGCCCAGCCCGGCGCCCGCCGCGCGCAGCGCGAGCATGCCGCCGCCCAGCACGAGGAAGGACAGCATCACGCCGCCCGTGTAGGCCAGCCCGGCCTTGCGGTGCGCGCTGGCGTTGCCCGCCTGCCGCGCGAAGCCCAGCACCTTGATCGCCAGGATCGGGAACACGCAGGGCATCAGGTTCAGCAGCAGGCCGCCGAGCAGGGCGCCCAGCAGCGCGGCCATGAAGGTGGTGGAGGAGGGGGCGTTCAGGGCGCCGCTCTGCGTTGCTGCAGCGTTCGCAGCATTCGCGGCGTTGGCCGCGAGCGCCGCCTGAAGCGCCGGCGACACCTCCGCGGCGCGCGGTGCGGCGGCCGCGGGCCATGCGCCGGAGACCGGCGCCTCGGCGCGCCATGCCACCGGCTGGCCCGGCTGGCGGTCGGCCTCGGGCAGCGTCACCACCACCGGCATGACGGCGGGGCTCGCGCTGCGCTGGTCGGCCAGCGGCACGGTGGCGGTCCAGGTGTCGCCCTGCCAGGATTGGGTCCAGTCCTTGCCGGAGACGGCCGCGGTGCGGATCACCTCGGGGGTCTCGGGGAAGAACTCCAGCGTCTTGCCCTGCGCGGCGGCGGGCAGGCCCTCGAGCCGCACCTTCAGGCTGTGGCCGTCGACCTCCACGGCGCCGGGCCTGGCCAGCGGCTGGGGGGCGGAGGCCAGGGCGGCATCGAACTCGGCCTTGTGCAGCGCGGTCGAGCCCTGCAGCGGCAGGGACAGCGTGAAGGTGCCCTCCTCGGGAATGCATTCCTTGCGGCAGACCAGCCAGGAGGCCTTGAGCTGGATGTCCATCGCCGGCGTGCCGCCCAGCGCCACCGGCGGCTTGTAGAGCGTGGAAACCTCCAGCGGCACCGGCAGCAGCACGGTGTTCTCGTAGCCGTAGTTGGCGAGGCTGCCGACCGGGATCTTCTTCGGCGCCGGCCATGCGATCTCGCCGGTCGAGACGCCTGCCGGCAGCGTCCACGTCATCTCGGTGGGCAGGCCGGAGTCGCCCGCGTTCTTCCAGTAGGTGTGCCACTCGGGCTGGTGCGCGATCTGCAGGCCGACCCAGACCGGGGCGCCGGGCGTCACGCCGTCGGGGGCGTGGGCGACGAGTTCGGCGCGCACATGGGGGGTGGTGACCACCGCGCCCGGCTTCGCCCCCAGTTCGGATGTCGATTGCGCCAGAGCCGGCATGCTGGCTGCGGCTGTTGCTATCAGAAACGTAGCGAATTGGATGCGCGGGAAGATCATGCCGTCAGTCGGAGCAATCGGTGGGGGCGAAGTTCCAGTGCCCGGTTCAGGCCGCTGCGGCGGCCTGCGGTGCCCAGCCCAGCACCACGCGGCGGCTGCTGGCGCTCTTCTTCTCTATCTTGGTGACCACCACCGCCCCGATCTCCGCGGTGTTTGCAACATGCGTGCCGCCGCAGGGCTGGAAGTCGATCGGCGCCTGCCCCTCGCCCGACCCGCCGATGCGGATGGTGCGCACCGTGCCCGTGCCGCGCGGCGGCTGCACGCTCATGCTCTTGACCAGCGCCGGATTGGCATCGAGCTCCTCGTCGGTGATGGCGCCCACCGTCAGCGGATGAGCCGCCTCGACCAGCCGGGCCAGGCCCGCGGTCAGCGCGTCCTTGTCCAGCGGATCGGTCATGTGGAAGTCGATGCGTGCGTAGTCGGGGGTGATGGAGCAGCCGTTCACCGGCACCGGCACCAGGTGGCAAAGCAGGTGCGATGCGGTGTGGAAGCGCATCAGCCGATGGCGGCGCTCCCAGTCGAGGCGGGCGGTGAGCGCGTCGCCGGGCTTCAGCGCGGCCAGCAGTTCTTCCTGTCCCGGGGCCGGCACGTGGATGAATTCGTCGGTCGGCCGGCCCTCGGCGTCCTTGGCCTTGCGGGTGTCCGCGACGGCGATCTCGCGCCCGTCGGCCAGGGCCAGCACGCCGCTGTCCCCGGCCTGTCCGCCGCCCAGCGGGTAGAACACGGTGCGGTCCAGCACGATGCCGGTGTCGTCGATTCGCACGATGCGGGCGTCGCAGCTGCGCAGGTAGGCGTCGGCGCGGAACAGGTCGTCGGTCATCCGGCGATGGTAGCGGCGATGCGCCGATGAGGTGCGCCCACGCCAGAAAGCGCCCACCGCCGACAGTGCCCGGCGCGCGCGCCCGCGGAAGATGTGCCGCAGGCGGCGCGTTGCCGCAGAACGCAAACGCCCGCAGACGACCGCAGCCCAAAGGAACACGCATGGAACGACAACAGCAAGCACCCACCCGCATCGCGCCCTCGTGGCCAGTGGCCACCGCCGCGGCGATCGCCGCCGCCTTGCTCGTCGCGGGCTGCGGCGAGACCGCCAGGCTCGCGCCCGAGCTGACCACCGGTCCGCGCCCGCAGCTGGCCGAGCCCAACAAGACCCTGATCCCCACCGTCAACGTCGCCACTGCCGTCGGCTGGACCGACAGCTCGGCGCCCGTTCCCGCCGAGGGACTGAAGGTCACGGCGCTGGCGCGCGGCCTCGACCACCCGCGCTGGGTCTACACACTGCCCAACGGCGACATCCTCGTGGCCGAGAGCAACAAGCCGCCCAAGCCCGCCGACAGCAACGACGGCGGCAGCGGCCCCATCGCCAAGATCCGCAACTGGGTCATGGGCAAGGTGATGGGCCGCGCTGGCGCGGGCGTGCCCAGCGCCAACCGCATCACCCTGCTGCGCGACGCCGACGGCGACGGCGTCGCCGAGGTGAAGCAGGTGTTCATGACCAACCTGCGCTCGCCCTACGGCATGGTGCTGGTGGGCAACGAGCTTTTCGTCGCCAATGCCGACGCGCTGGTGAAGGTGCCCTACACCGAGGGCCAGACCTCCATCTCCGCCAGCCCCACCCTGGTGACGCAGCTGCCCGCCGGCATCAACCACCACTGGACCAAGAACGTCATCGCCAACGCAGACGGCAGCAAGCTCTACGTGACGGTCGGCTCCAACAGCAACATCGGCGAGAACGGCCTGCCGGCAGAGGAAGGCCGCGCCGCCATCTGGGAGGTCGACACCAGGAGCGGCGAGAAGCGCCTCTTCGCCAGCGGCCTGCGCAACCCCAACGGCATGGGCTGGGAGCCCGAGACGCAGGTGCTGTGGACCGTGGTGAACGAGCGCGACGAGATCGGCAGCGACCTGGTGCCCGACTACCTCACCTCGGTGAAGGACGGCGCCTTCTACGGCTGGCCCTGGAGTTACTACGGCGGCGTGGTCGACGCGCGCGTGCAGCCGCAGAACCCGCAGATGGTCGCCAAGGCCATCGCGCCCGACTACGCGCTGGGCTCGCACGTCGCGCCGCTGGGCATGGTGTTCTCGCGTCCGGGCGGCATGCCCGAGCAGTTCGCCAGCGGCGTCTTCATCGGCGAGCACGGTTCGTGGAACCGCAAGCCCAAGTCGGGCTACAAGGTGGTGTTCGTGCCCTTCATCGGCGGCAAGCCGAGCGGAGCGCCGGTCGACGTGCTGACCGGCTTCCTCAGCGCCGACGAGAAGGCGCAGGGCCGCCCGGTGGGCGTGGCGCTCGACAAGAGCGGCGCCCTGATCGTGGCGGACGACGTGGGCAACGCCGTGTGGCGGGTGTCGAAGGCCAGGTAGCCTTCGGACGCCCGCTCGCCGCGGTCAACCCCGGCGGGCCGATGACAGCCGCGGCACGAGCTGGGCCTCGGGCCCGTCGACCTTGCGCCGCGCCGTGTCGCCCCGAAGGTGGTCGAAGAGCAGCGCGATCGCCTGCTGCGCAACCTCGTCCAGGTGAAGGTCCACGGCCGTGAGCGGCGGCACGCTGGTGCGGGCGCGAAGGCCGTCGTAGCGGGTGGCGACCATCACGTCCTCGGGAATGCGACGGCCGGTCTCGAGCACTGCCGCCACCGCGCCTGTGGCGAAGGCATCCACCGGCACGCAGAAGGCGTCGATGTCGGGGTGGCCCGCCAGCAGCGCCAGCGCGGCGTCGCGGCCGCCGGCTTCGCCGCTGGCCTCGTCGACCAGCGACAGCAGCGGCGCCTGCCCGTGCGCGGCGGCGAAGGCCAGGTAGGCGGCCTGGCCTTCCACATAGGAGTTGCGCTGCGCCGAGCCCAGCATCATCGCGATCCTGCGCGCGCCCTGCGCATGCAGATGCTCCAGCAGAAGCCGAGTGGTGTGGCCCGAATGGATGTCGACGTAGGGCGGCAGGGCGGTCTCGCCTGCTGCTGCGCCGGATGCACCGGCCGCCTCGGCAGGCTTGCCGATGGCGACCACCGGCAGGCCGCGCCGCAGCAGGTAGTCCATGTTCGGGTCTCCGGCGGAGGGCTCGATGACCAGCGCTCCGTCCACGTCGAGCAGTTCCATCGGCACACGGCCGCTTTCCATGGGCGGGGCCAGCACCAGCGCCAGGTTCCGGTCGAGTGCCGCGGTGGCCGCCACGGCCGCCACCTCCATGAGGAAGCCCAGCCGCGAAGGGCCGCCGGCCACCGCGAACGGCATCGACGACAGCAGCACGATCATGTGCGCCTCGCCGGTGCGCAGCCGCTGCGCGTTTCGGTTGGGCCGGTAGCCCAGTTTCAGCGCGGCCTTCTCGACGCGCGCGCGAGTCTCGGCATCCACCTGCCCACGGGCATTGAGCGCATGGGAGACGGTGGTGGGCGATACGCCCGCTTCGCGCGCCACATCCTTGATGTTCGCTCGCGGCGATGGCTCGGTACTCATCCCGTTGACCTTTTCGAAAAGCGGTGCTTCAATTCCCAAATCGTTTTGGGCGCCCTGTCCCGGAATGTACTTCACCCGCCTCGGCGGATTTTTTTGCGAGCACGCCCAAATCGATTTGGGCGCCAATCCGGTCAAAGGATTCGAACATGTCCCGTGTATCCGACGCCCCTGCCGTCGACGCCGTGCTGCCCGTTTCGCAACTGCTCCTGTTCGGCCTGCAGCACGTGCTGGTGATGGCTGCGGTGCCCATCACCTCCGTTTTCCTGGTGGCCAAGGCGCTGGGCCTGCCCGCCGCGCTCACGGTCAACCTGATCAGCGCCACCTTCCTGTTGTGCGGCGTGGGCACGCTGCTGCAGTCGTTCGGGCCCTGGAAGTTCGGGGCGCGGCTGCCCTTCGTCATGGTGCCGGGCGGCGCGCCCATCGTGATGTTCGTGACCATCGCGCAGCAGCGCGACCTGCAGACGGCCTCCGGCGCGGTGATCCTCACGGCGCTGTTCTATTTCCTGGTGCTGCCGGTGTTCGCGCGCTGCCTGCGCTACTTTCCGAAGATCGTCATCGGCACCTTGCTGCTGCTGGTGTCCATCAACCTCGTGAAGGTGTACGGCGGCATCATCGCCGGCAAGGCCGGCACGCCGACCTTCGCCGACCCCGCGAACATCGGCCTGGCGCTGGCGACCATCGGCTTCACGGTGCTGTTCGCGCGGCTGTTCAAGGGCATGCTCGGCCAGCTGGCGGTGCTGCTGGGGCTGCTGGCGGGCACCCTGCTGGCGGTGGCCTGCGGGCTGATGGATTTCAGCACCGTCGCGGCCGGCCCCCTCTGGAGCGCGCCGACGCTGCTGCCCTTCGGCATGCCGCATTTCGACGTGGTGGCGGCCGTGCCGCTGCTGATCTT
>CAJYQC010000622.1 GCA_913776885.1 uncultured Variovorax sp. | reverse complement strand
GCCGCTTCGAGCCAGCGGCGGGCCAGCGTGCCGTCGCGCAGCATGTCGATCTCCTGTGCGGCGTCGGCGTGGTGCAGCACCGGGCTGGCTTCGAACTCGCGCAGCAGCGTGTTGCGCAGCGCCTCGACCTTCTCGAGCGCGAGGGCGGTGCGGCGCAGGTCGCCATAGCGCAGCGCTGCATCGGGCGAAGCCAGCGCCTGCCGCACGGTCTCGCCAACGCCGACGCCGCAGCTGCCGTGCGCGGCCTCGCCCCGCTGCCATTCGCGCAAGCGGCCCGCCGCCTGATGGAACGGCGTGGTCACGCGGCAGCGCGCGTCGATCAGCAGGCGGGCGAAGGCATCCTGCACGCCGACCTGGCGCAGCGCGGCCTCCTCCACACGCATCGCCGTGGGGTGCACGACCACAGGGCTCGCGAGCACGGTGCCCACCCCCGCATGGAAGCTGCCGGCACCGAACTGCGAGAAGGTGTGGTGGCGGCCGTCGGCCAGCAGCACGTTGTGGCCGGCCTGCGCGCCGCCGTTGAAGCGCACCACGGTGTGGGCGCCGGGCGCTGCGCTGAAGTGGTCGGTGAAGAGCCCCTTGCCGCAGTCCCCGAAGCCGAGGCCCAGCACGGAGACGTAGTGGGTGTCAGCGTGCGCCGTCACACGGCCATCAGCCGAAGAGCCGCTTCCACCACGACGAGCGCGCGCCGGACGCGGCGGCCGCCACGCTGGGCGGCGCATGGCGCGGCGCGTTGGGGTCGAGCAGCGCGGCATAGGCGTCGAGCGCGTGCAGCACGCCGCCGACGCGGTCCTTGTCCATGCCGGTGGCGCTCATCACGCCGGCCAGCGCGTCGAGGCTGGGCACGGCCTTCTCGGTGAGGGCGACGATGCCGGCCGCCACGGCGCAGGCGTCGTCGGGCGAGTCCATGCAGATGACGTGATCGCCGAGCAGCTCGCGCCAGCGGCCCTCGCAGCGGCGGCGGCGCTGCGCGTCGGGGATCAGGAAGAACAGGTTCGTGGTCTCGGCCGCGGCGGCGATGACTTCCTCGATGGGAATGTCCTCGTCGAGCTTCTCGCCGATGAGCGCTTCGACATGGTGGCGCGAGACCGCCGGGTACGGCAGCTCGTCGCCGGTCACGAACAGGTAGCCGCGCTTCCTGCGCTTGACCCAGCAGTCCATGTCGGTGTGCTGCGCCATGACGTAGAAGGCGAGCTCGTAGCTTTCCTCGCCGGTGCCGCCGCCGCCGCCCTCCAGGTAGCTCCAGGTGAGCCACTGGTCCATGAGGTCGGCGGTCGATTCGAACTGGCCGACCTGCAGCGGCGCGTGGTCGGAGTTGGCGTCGCCGATGGCCATGAACATGAGCTGCGGGTCTGCCACGCCGCAGTCGGTCAGCAGCTTCATGAAGGTGGGCAGCTCGCGGCGCGCGAGGATCTGCGGGATGTCGCCCATGGAGCCCGTCACGTCGAGCGCGAAGGCGATGCCCAGCGAGTTCGGATGGTCGGCGTTGTCGCGCGACTCGCGCACCTTGAGCCCTTGCGGGTTCATCAGCGGATGGGTGGAGCGCTGCGTGAAGACCTCCGCGCCGGGCCTCGCGGCGCGGTCCGCGATGAGTGCCGTGTGGGCGGCGTGCGAGTAGTTTCCGTAGCCCATGGGTTCTGCTCTCCTTGTTTGACTGGTTGTAGCTGGCGTTGTCGTGCTCAGGCGCCGGCGCGCGGCGCGGGATCGAAATGGACGAACCTCGGCGCGCCGAAGGCTTCGCGCGATGCCGCCGACAGCGCCTGCTCGATGCCCTGCGCGCCCATGCGGCAGCATGCGGCCGCGTCCTCGCTGCATTCGCGCAGCAGGGCCGCGAGCGGCGCCGGGGTATGAAGGCCGAGGCCGGGCTCGCCGGCCGCGCCGCCGTGCAGCACGGCGCGCACGGCCCAGGCGGCTTGCATCAGGTCGCGCGCGGCCGCCGCTTCATGCGCGGCGCCGCCGGCCTGCTGCGCGCGAGACCAGCCGATCAGCAGCACGCCATGGTCGCGCGGATGCACCAGCGCATGCGCGGGCGACAGGTCGCGGTGCGTCCAGCCGGCGCCGTGCACGAAGGCCAGCACCTCCAGCATTCGGCGCCAGAGCCACACCGCGTGGCGCGGGTCGATGCCCTGCGCATTGGCCTGCTGCACGTCGTGCAGGCTGCCCCAGAAGCCGGTCGGATGCCGCAGCACCAGCGCCTGGCGCGAGCCCTCGCCCATGGCACTGGCCATTCCCTCGGCTACGCCGATGCCCAGCGGCTGCGGCAGGCGGCGGCTGAAGTAGGCGGCGCCGGGCACGGAAAGATCCTGCAGCGCCTGCAGCACCGTGAACTCGCGCTGAAGCACGCTGTCGGCCGAGATGTCGCGCGCGAGCTTGAAGACGACGCGCTCCGGCATCGCGCCCAGGCGCTGGGCGAGCAGCACATCGGCATGCTCGCCGGTGGCCAGCGGCGAAAGCACGCGATAGCGCGCACCGCGCCATGCGAGAACGCGGCCGCCGGGCACGTCGGCATTGGCCCGGCGCCAGGCGGCGCGGAAGCTCTCGCGCTCCACGACCTCCTGGCCGCGAACGATGGTGGCGCCGCAGTAGCTGCAGTTCACCGTGCGCCAGCGGGCGGCGCGCGGCAGGGGCGCGGAGCATTGGGGGCAGCTGAGTGCCTGCAACGACAGCACGGCCCGCGCCCTAGTCTGGCCTGGTCGCTGCGGCCGGGTCGGGCGAGGCCAGCACCCGGTCGATGCGGCGGCCTTCCAGCGCGACGATCTCGAAGGACCAGCCCGCACAGTCGATCTGCTCGCCCACCTCCGGCAGGTGGCCCGAAACCGACATCAGCAGGCCCGCCACCGTGTTGTAGCGGCCGCGCTCCTCGTCGGGCAGCTCGCGGATGCCGAGCCGCGCGCGCAGCTCCGACACCGGCATGAGCCCGTCGAGCTCCCACAGCCCGTCGGGCCGCTGGTGGGCCCAGGCGTCGGTCTGCATGCCGGGCTGCAGCTCGCCGGTGATGGCTTCGAGCAGGTCGCGCGGCGTCATGAGGCCCTGCACCACGCCGTATTCGTCGACCACGAACACCAGCCGGCCGGCGCGGGCGCGGAACTGCTCGAGCAGCTCCAAGCCGGTGAGCGTCTCGGGCACGAACACGGCGGGCGATGTCTCCTGGCCCAGCACGCCGGCGTGCGCGGGCCCCAGGCGCAGCAGGTGCGCCACGCTGACCACGCCGACCACGTCGTCCAGCGAATTGCGGCACACGGGGTACCAGGAATGCACGAGGTTGAGCGCGGCCGCGTCGGCCACCTTCTGCAAAGCCTGCTGCACGGTGAAGGAGGCGTCGAGCCACTCGATGTCGGCGCGCGGGATCATCAGCGAAGACAGGCGCCTGTCGTCGAGGTGGAACACGTTGCGCACCATCTGGTGCTCGTGCTGCTCGATGACGCCGGCGTCCACGCCCTCCTCGAGGCTGGCGGAGATTTCTTCCTCGGTCACCGAGCGTGCCGCGTTGGCGTCGATGCGCAGCACCTTCAGCGTGGCGGCGGTGGCGCCGGCCAGGAGCCACACGAAGGGCTTGGCACCCTTGGCCAGCCCGCGCATCGGGCGCGACACCCAGCGCGCCACCGGCTCGGGATAGAGCTGGCCGATGCGCTTGGGCACCAGCTCGCCGAAGATGATGGTGAAGAAGGTGATGCAGGTGACGACGACCGCGGTCGACACGATGCTGGCGGTGCCCCGGCCCATGCCCAGGCCTTCCATCCACACGCCGAGCGGCTCGGCGAAGGCCGCCTCGCCCACGATGCCGCTGAGCATGCCGATGGAGGTGATGCCGATCTGCACCGTGGAGAGGAACTGCGTGGGCGATTCCATCAGCTTCAGCGCGGCCACCGCGCCGGCATCTCCCGTTTCGGCCAATGCCGCGAGTCGTGCGCGCCGGCTGGTGGAAAGGGCCATTTCGGACATTGCGAACAACGCGTTCAGCGTGGTCAGCAAGGCCAGGAGGAAGACGTCCATGAACTGAGGGAGAGAATGGGGGAATGGCACTTTACTTGATTGGCGACCTGCAGGGCTGCGACGCCCCCTTCCAGCGGCTGCTGCAGAAAATCGACTTCTCCCCCAGCCGCGACACCCTCGTGCTGCTGGGCGACCTGGTCAACCGGGGCCCCGATTCGCTGGCCGTGCTGCGCCGCGTGCAGGGCTACGGCGCTTCGGCGCAGAGCCTGCTGGGCAACCACGACCTGCACCTGCTGGGCGTTGCGCACGGCGCGCGCAAGCCCGGGCGCAAGGACACGCTGGGCGAACTTCTCGCCGCCCCCGACGCCGAGGCGCTGCTCGACTGGCTGCGCAACCAGCACATGGCGCTGCACATGCGCATCGGCGCCGGTGACCTGCTGATGGTGCACGCGGGCGTGCTTCCGCAATGGACCGTGGGCGACACGCTGGTGCTGGCGTCCGAGCTCGAATCGGTGCTGCGCGGCCCGGCGCTCGGCGAATTTTTGATGTCGATGTACGGCAACGAGCCCGCGCAGTGGAGCGGCACGCTCACCGGCAGCGCCCGCCTGCGCGCCATCGTCAACGCGCTGACACGCATGCGCTTCTGCACCGCCGAGGGCGTGATGGAGTTCGAGGCCAAGGACAGCGCCGCCACCGCCCCCGAAGGCTACATGCCGTGGTTCGACGTGCCCGGGCGCAAGACGGCCAAGGCCACCGTCGCATTCGGCCACTGGTCGACGCTGGGCTGGCTCTCGCGGCCCGACCTGCTCTCCACCGACACCGGCTGCGTGTGGGGCGGCTGCCTCAGCGCGGTGCGCATCGGCGCGACGCTGGATGAGCGCGAGCTCATCCAGGTCGAGTGCGAGCAGTCGCAGAAGCCCGGCAAGTAGCCGGACGCGCCCCGCGCGTCAGGCGGACGGCAGCCGGAACTTGTCCAGCGACATGCGCTGCCGCCCCTGCGCATCGAAGTTGTCCGGCGCCAGCCAGCGCTCCAAGGCCGTGCGCAACGCCGGCCACTCGCCGTCGATGATCGAGAACCACGCCGTGTCGCGGCCCCGGCCCTTGTAGATCACCGCCTGGCGGAACAGCCCCTCGTACCTGAAGCCCAGCCGCAGCGCCGCGCGCTTGGAAGGCTCGTTGAAGTTGTCGCACTTCCACTCGTAGCGGCGGTAGCCCAGTTCGTCGAAGGCGAGCTTCATCAGCAGGTACTGCGCCTCGGTGGACATCGGCGTGTTCTTCAGCAGCGGCGAGAAGTTGACGGTGCCCACCTCGATGGCGCCGTTGGCCGGATCGATGCGCATCAGCGCCAGCGAGCCGACGGCGCGGCCGCTTTGCTTGTCGACGACGGCGAAGTGCAGCGGATCGGTGGTTTTCGAGAGGCGCTCGACATAGGCCCTCATGCCGTCGACATCGGCGGGACGCTCGATGCCAAGGTAGGTCCAGTCGCGGCCATCGGGCGCCTGCGCGTGGGCGGCGTGCAGGTCATCGGCGTGCCTGTCGGCGTCGAGCGGTTCGAGCCTGCAGAAGCGCCCCTCGATGACGCGGCGCGGCGGCAGGGAGCGCGGCGTCCATTCGGGCAAATCGGGGCCGATGGACTGGCCGAACTCGTTCTGGCGGGCTGACATGGGTGAAGAATCTTTCGGTGGATGGTGAGCGGCAATGCCGGAGGACGTTAAAGTAGCCGCGACGTGGCGCTACGAAAAGTGCCATGTCAAGCCGATTTGATGGTGCCACGCTCCACCCTTCCCCTGCCGCCTTCCGCCCTGCTCGAGTCCCCGCTCTCCAGGCGACCGGGGGCCGCACCGATGCAGCGGCAGCTGCATGACCGGCTCAAGGGCGCCATCCTCGACGGCAGCCTCGCGCCCGGCAGCCGCCTGCCGGGCTCCCGCGCGCTGGCCGAGGCGCTCGGCGTCTCGCGCAACACGGTCACAGCGACCTACGAGCACCTGGCCGCCGAGGGCTATGTGCGGCCCGACCGGCAGGGCACGCGCGTGACCGAGCTTTCATCACCGACTCCGTCGAAGCGCGAGCGGGCGGACGAGCGCACGGGCAGGCCGCCAGCCACGCCTGCCACCGCGCACCGCCTCGCCAGGATCCTGCCGAGCGCCTCGCGTGCCGACATGGGCGCGGCGCTGCGCCCCGGCGTGCCCGCGCTGTCGCACTTCCCGCTGGCCGCATGGCGGCGCTCGCTGGAGCGCGCGATCCGTGAAGGCGGCTCTGCAGCCCTGGGCTACGGCGATCCGCTGGGCGAGCCCGCGCTGCGCGCGGCGATCGCGCGGCATCTGTCGGTGGCGCGCGGCGTGGGCTGCGAGCCGCGGCAAGTCGTCATCGCCGAAGGTGCGCAGGAGGCCATCTCGCTGTGCGTGCGGCTGCTTTCCAACCCGGGGGACACCGGCTGGGTCGAGGACCCGGGCTACCGCGGCGCGAAGGCCGCCATGCACGCGGGCGACATGCGCATCGTGCCCATGCGCGTGGATGCCGAAGGCCTCTGCGTGAGCGAGCGCGATTGGCGGGAGCACCCGCCCCGGCTGGTCTACACCACGCCGTCGCACCAATACCCGATGGGCTCCGTGCTGAGCATCGCGCGCCGCCTGGAGCTCATTGCACAGGCCCGCCGGCATGGCGCGTGGATCGTCGAGGACGACTACGACAGCGAGTTCCGCCACACCGGCGAGCCCATCGTCGCGATGCAGGGGCTGGTGGACGACGCGCCCGTGGTCTACATCGGCTCCTTCAGCAAGACGATGTTCCCTTCGCTGCGGCTCGGCTTCCTGGTGCTGCCCGAGCGGCTCGTGAACGCCGTGCGGGCACCGCTCGAAGAGATGCTGCGCGGCGGCCACCGATACGAACAGCTCGCCATGGCGGACTTCATGGAAAGCGGCCAGTTCAGCCGCCACCTGGGCCGCATGCGCAGGCTGTACCGCGACCGGCAGCAGGCGCTGCGGCTCGCACTGGGCAGGCACTTCGAGGTGCCGCACGAGATCGACGGCGGCCACTGCGGCATGCATCTCACGGTGCGCCTGCCCGAGCGCTTCGACGACCGGAAGATCGCCGCCGAGGCACTGCGCCATCGCATCGCGCCCACGCCGCTGTCGGGGTTCGCGATACAGCGGGTGCCGCCGATGCCGCCGATAGCGCCATACAGCGGGCTGGTGCTGGGCTACGGCAACACGCCGGCCGAGCTTTTCGGGCCGCTGCTGAGCCGCCTGTCGCGCATCGCGCGGACGGTGGAACGCGGCAATGCCTAGCCGCCCCTGCCCACCACGTGCTCGCGCCTGAAGTTGCGCGGCGTGCTGCCCACCACCTGCCGGAAGCGCCGGTTGAAGTACGCCTCGTCGGCAAAGCCGCACTGGTGCGCGATCTCCCGCACCAGCAGCGAGGTGGACGACAGCAGCTCCTTCGCGCGCTCGATGCGCCGCTCGGTCACGAGGTCGGTGAAGGTGCGGTCGGTTTCCTTGCGCAGCAGGTTGGCAAGGTAGTTGGGCGACAGGAATGCTGCGGCGGCCGCGTCGGTGAGCGACAGCGGCTTGTCGAGGTTGTCGCGCACGTAGCGCACCACGCGCTGCAGAGCGTCGCGCTGCGAGGTCTTGCCGTCATGCTGCAGCGAAAGCCGCATCAGCGCCTGCTCCTGCCGCATGCAGGCCAGGCCGATGACCTGCTGCAGGATGCCGCGCATCGCCGTCTTGGCCCCGAAGCTGCGGCTCGCGTTCAGCGCATGCAGCTCGTCGAGCCAGCCGCGGATGCGCGCGAAGTCGGCCGCGTCGAAGGCGAAGTCGACGTACTCCTGGAACAGGAAGGGCGCGAGGTCTGGGTGGCGAGCGAGCGGCACGTCCTCCAGGTCGAGCGCGTCGACGTCGAGCTCGGGCCACAGGAAGCGCTGGTCGAAGTTGACGATGCAGTACAGCGCGTCGGGCGGATGCGGAATCACGTGCACCCGGTACGGCAGCACGAAGCTCAGGTGCCCCGGCCCGAAGGGTCGCACCTCGCCGCCGATGGACTGCTGCGAGCTGCCCTCGATGCCGACCTGGATCTGGAAATATGCGTGACGGTGCGGCAGCGTGAGCTCGTTGCGCGCACCCTGGAAGCGGATGTCGAAGTCGAGATGGTCGGCACGCTCGTGCATGCCGTAGGTTCGGACCGACGTGGGTGTGGAGGGGCGCATCGGGGCAGGCGTCTTCGTCTTTCGCCTGCGAGGGTACGCCAACTCGCGGGCCGGCGAACCGGCCGCGCCCGCCGGGCGCGCTCGGCGCGGCGGGCGCGCGGTCCTCAGCCTCAGACGACCGCGACTTCGAGCACGCCGACGCCCGCCACGCTGCCGCGCATGCGGTCGCCGCGCTGCACCGCCGCCACGCCGGCCGGGGTGCCGGTGAAGATCAGGTCGCCGGGCTGCAGCGTGAACAGGGTCGATAGATAGGCGATGGTGTCGGGCACATTCCAGATCATGTCGGCGAGGTCGCCCACCTGGCGCTGGGCGCCGTTCACCTCGAGGCGGATCTCGCCCTTGGCGGGGTTGCCGGCCTTGGCCACCGGCACCAGCTCGCCGCAGGGCGCCGAGCCGTCGAAGGCCTTGCCGGTGTCCCAGGGGCGGCCCATCTTCTTGGCCTCGGACTGCAGGTCGCGGCGGGTCATGTCCAGGCCCACGGCATAGCCGTAGACGTGGCCCAGCGCGTCGGCCGCGGCGATGTTCGCGCCGCCGGTCTTGAGCGCGACCACCAGTTCGATCTCGTGGTGCACGTCGCTCGACAAGGCCGGGTAGGCGAACTCGCCGCCGTCGGCCACGATGGCGCTGGCCGGCTTCATGAAGAAGAACGGCGGCTCGCGGTCGGGGTTGTGGCCCATCTCGCGGGCGTGCTCGGAGTAGTTGCGGCCCACGCAGAAGATGCGGTTGACCGGGAAGCGGGCCTGCTCGCCCTGGATGGGCAGCGAATGGACGGGTGCGGGGGAAATGGCATAGGAAGTCATGCGAGAACTCTAGCCAGCACAGCCCCGCGCCCCGGGGACGCAACTACGCGAGTCTTGGACTCAGCTACGGTCCAGCGCAGCGCTTCCTGTCTCAGCCGGCCACGCCGAAGCCGGTGTCGAAGGTGCCCTTCACGTCCAGCGGCTGCTTGATGAGCCCCACCTGCCGGTAGAAGTCGGCCGTGCCCTGCTGGTCGGCGATGACCTGGGCGTCGATGGCCACCCACTTCTGCTGGCGGCGCTCGAACTGCAGCTTCGCCGCCTCGGGCGGAATGCCGATGATGCGCGCCAGCGCGGCCGAGTAGGCGTCGACGTTGCGGTACGACCAGAGCTGCGCCTTCACCACGCGCTGCAGGAAGTCCTGCAGTACCGGCCGCTTGGCGGCGATGGCGCTGTCGGTGGCCGCGAGGTAGCTCAGCCCCGGCAGCAGGCCGCGGCCGCTGACGAGCACCCGCGCGTGCTTGCTGACCTCGGCCAGCGCGGTATAGGGCTCCCAGGTGGCCCAGGCGTCGACCGAGCCCTGCGTGAGCGCGAGCTTGGCATCCGCCGGCGCGAGAAAGCGCAGGTTCACGTCTTCCGGCTTGAGGCCGGCCGAGGTGATGGCCTTGAGCGTGACGTAGTGGCCGATGGAGCCGCGGTTGGTGGCGACGCTCCTGCCCTTGAGGTCGGCTGCGGTCTTCAGCGTCGAATCGGGCCGCACGAGCACGGCCGTGCCGTAGGAGTCGGAACGGTTCGCACCGATGGCCTTCACGCGCGTGCCGGCAGCCAGGGCGAAGATCAGCGGCGCGTCGCCGATGGGACCCGAATCGACCGCCGCGGCGTTCAGCGCCTCGGCCAGCGGCGCGGCGGCCGGGAACTCCGACCACTGGATGTCGTAGCCGAGCCCTTCCAGCCCGCCTGCGGCCTCGAGCAGCG
>CAJYQC010000621.1 GCA_913776885.1 uncultured Variovorax sp. | reverse complement strand
CGATGCCCTCGATGACGGCGCGGTGGGCTGCCTCGTCCGGCTCGGGCAGCGCGTTGCCCAGCGAGCTTGCGATGGTTTCCTTGATGTAGCCGGTGATGAAGCGGCAGGTCTCGGCCAGCGCGAGGTTGCCCGAGATGTCGACGATGGCGAGGTGGAACGCGAGGTCGCGCTCGACGAAGGCCGCGCCGTTGTCGGCGGGGTCGAAGCTGCCTCGCTTGTCCAGCAGAGTGTGCAAGCGGCGCAGGTCGCGCGCCGTGTGGCGCACCGCGGCCAGCCGGGCGGCTTCCACCTCTAGCGCGCGGCGCACCTCGAACTGGTCGCGCAGGCTGGCGAGCCGCAGCTTCTCCAGGCTGGAAGACGGATCGAAGCCCGATCGCACATAGGTGCCGGAGCCCTGGCGCACCTCGAGCAGTCCGCGCGACACCAGCGTCTTCACCGCCTCGCGCACCGTGCCGCGGCTCACGCCGAGCAGCTGCGCGAGTTGCGGCTCGATCGGGATGCGAGAGCCGACCGGCCAGCGGCCGGCCGAGATTTCGGCGCGGATGCTGTCGGCCGCGGTGTCTGCGAGGGAGGTGCGAGGAGCTTGCGCAAGCATCGGGGATTGGACCTGGGTCATTCAATGATTGGATGAATTTTGCCCTCAACGAGAGACCGGACTGTATGTGCGGCGATTGGTGCTGGAGCCAGCCTTTTTAGAAACCGGAAGCCAGTCGCCAATGCGCGCAACCCGGATCCGCGAGTTTGTCCTCAATAAGTGAACTTTTCCCTTCCTTCGGCGGCTGATACCGAAGGTGTTGCTCCGTCGGAGGCTGGTGTCAGAAAATGAAACTAAAGGTAGCTTGCGAATCTGCAGGTTGCCTCGTCCGCTGTCCTGCCGTTTCCGGCGGGTCACGCGGCATTCAGCAAGCGCAAGAACGGGAGCGCAATAAAAAAATGGCACCGCCTCGAAGCGATGGACGTGTTGTGAAGGACTTCTCTTTGTCCGACGTGCGGCTTTTCATCAAGGCTGCGCAGCTCGGGGGGCTGACGCCCGCCGCCGAAGTGCTCAAGGTGCCGAAGGCATCCGCCTCGCGCCAGCTGCAGCGGCTGGAAGCCACCGTCGGGCACCTGCTGCTGCATCGCGGCGCCGCCCGTTTCGCGCTGACCGAGGAAGGGCGGGAGTTCCTGGCGGCGGCCCAGCATGCGCTGACGATCCTCGACGACGTCATGCTGAACCTGTCGTCCGACGGCGGCGCCGTCTCGGGGCGGCTTCGCGTGGCCGTGCCGCACTACTACGGCCGCGAGCTGCTGATGAAGCACCTGCCCGCCTTCATGGCCGCCTACCCGCGGCTGGAAGTCGCGATCGAGACCGGCGCAAGCCGTGCCGACCTGCAGCGCCATTGCGCCGACATGGCCGACGTCGTCATCCGCTGCGGGCGCGACGACCGCGAGGCGCAGGTGCTGCGTCCCCTGGCGATGGAGCCGCTGATGCTGTGCGCCGCGCCGGCATATCTGGTGCGCCACGCACCGGTGGCGGGGCTGCAGGATCTGGCGGCCCACCGCTTCCTGACCACCGAAGCCGACGGCGGCAAGCGCGAGGTCAGCCTCGCGACCGCCGAGAAGACGCACCGCGTGCGCGTGGAAAGCGTGTTCCAGTCGGACGACCCTGAAATGGTGCTGCGCCTCGCGGTCTCGGGGCGCGGCATCGCGCTGCTGCCGCAGTCGCTCGCGCGGCCGCAGGTCGACAGCGCGATGCTGGTGCAGGTGCTGCCTTCACTGGCGCTGAAGCCGCACGACATCTACCTGGGCTACCTGCCCGCGCGCCGCAACACGCCGAAGATCCGGACCTTCGTCGACTACTTCCTGGACGTGTTCCGCGCGTCCTGAATCAGCTGAAGCCTCAGCGCCGGGCGCCGCCGCCGTTCTTCGCGACCACGCCCGCGCCGCGCACCTCGATCCTGCGCTGGTCGGCCACCTTGCCGCTGGCGTCCACCAGTTCGATCACGTGGCGGCCCGGCCATGGGAACCACTGCACGCTGTTGCCGCGCGCCAGCGGCTTGCCGTCGACGCGCCACTGGACGCCGCGGCCCTCCGAATCGAAGCGCACGCGCTGGCGCTGCGGCGGGATGTCGGGGTCCAGCGCGATGATGGTGCCGTCGGCCGGCGCAGTGATGCGCGCGGAGCCGGAGGCATCGGTCGCCATGCCGGTGTCGAGCGCGAAGAGCGGCTGTTCCGTGCCCTGCAGGAACCACTCGCTGCGCGAAGCCTCCAGCTGGTTGCCGTCGGCGCCCGGGCCGAAGCTCACCTGCATCTCGACCAGCCCCGGCGGCGGCGAAGGCGCGCGGCTGGGCTCGCGCGCGTGCAGGAAGCGCATCACCTCGGCCCACACCGGCGCGGCGCCGCTGGTGCCGCTCACGTCCCACATCGATTCGCCGCTGGCGTTGCCCACCCAAACGCCCACGGTGTAGCGCTGCGACCAGCCCACGGCCCAGTTGTCGCGCATGTCCTTGCTGGTGCCGGTCTTCACCGCCGTCCAGAAGCGGGTGGAAAGGATGCTGTCGAGGCCGAAGGTGCGCGTGCGCGCATTGGGGTCGGAGAGGATGTCGCCGACGATGAAGGCCGCGCGCGGATCGATCAGCGGCGCGGGCGCGGCGAGCGTGGCCTTGGGCTTCTCCGGGGGCTTCGGCGTCAGCGTCGTCGTCGCGTAGCGCCCGCCGTTGGCCAGCATGCGGTAGGCATTGGTGAGCGACAGCAGCGACACCTCGGCGCTGCCGAGTGCGAGGCTGTAGCCGTAGTAGTCGCCGCTCTCGCGCAACGGCAGCCCGGCGGCGCGCAGCTCGCGCGCAAAGGCTTCGGGCGACACCATCACCAGCGTGCGCACGGCCGGCACGTTGAGCGATGCGGCCAGCGCCGTGCGCGCCGACACCGGCCCCTTGAAGCGGCGGTCGTAGTTCTGCGGGATGTACAGGCCGCTGGCGGTGCTGATCTGCGCCGACGAGTCCTCGATCAGCGAGGCCGCCGTGATGCGCTTCTCGGCGATCGCCTGGGCGTAGAGCAGCGGCTTGAGCGTGGAGCCGGGCTGGCGCAGGGCGGTGACGCCGTCGACCTCGGCAGCCTGGCTCAGCGGACCGGAGGAGCCGACCCAGGCGAGCACCTCGCCGGTCGCGTTGTCGAGCACGACGAGCGCGCCGTCTTCCACGTGCCGGTCGCGAAGCTCGCGCAGGTGGCGCTGCAGCGTGTCGAGCGCGAAGCGCTGCAGCGGCGCGCGCAGGGTGGTGCGCACGCCGGTTTCCTTCTCCTTGCCCTTCGGCGCGGGCGCTGCGCTGGCGGCAGCGGGCGCGGCCGCCGCGTTCGCGTCGCGAATCTCGCGCAGCACGCGCCGCGCGGCATGCGGCGCGATCCCTTCGTTCGGCTCGAAGGCCCGCCGCTGCACCGCCGCGCTGGTGAACATGTCCAGCGCCTCGCAGTCGGTCTTCTGCTGCGGCTCCATGGTGCGCAGCACCTCGCAGGCACGCTGCGCCACCGCGGCGGGCTTGGCGTTGGGTGCGCGCACGAGCGCGGCCGCCACGCTGGCCTCGCGCGCGTCGAGGCCGCTGGGCGCCTTGCCGAAGAGCGTGCGCGAGAGCGCATCGATGCCCACGATCTCGCCGCGGAACGGCACGGTATTGAGGTACGCCTCCAGGATCTGGTCCTTGCGCCAGTTGCGCTCCAGCTGCGCGGCCGCCACTGTCTGCCCGATCTTCTGGGTGAAGCTGCGCCCGCCCGAGCTGCGGCGCAGATCGTCGTCGAGCAGCCCCGACAGCTGCATCGTGATGGTCGATGCGCCGCGTGTGCGCGTGTTCCAGAGGTTGCCCCAGGCAGCGGCCGATACCGCGCGCCAGTCGATGCCGCTGTGTTCGTAGAAGCGCCTGTCCTCGCTGAGCACCATGGCCGTGCGCAGCGCGGGCGACACGTCGGCAAGCGCGGTCCACTGGCCGCGCCGCACCGTGGGGTCGGTGCGCACGCGCTGCAGCAGCTCGCCGTTGCGGTCGAGCACGGCGGTGTCGGACGAGCGGAAGTCGCGCTTCACCTCCTCGAAGCTCACCACCGCCCCGGCCGTGTGCGCCCATGCCGCGGCGATCAGCAGGACTGCGAGTGACTTGCGGGAAAAAGCGCAGGAGGATAGTTTCATCAAAGGGGCTGAACCGGTATCCAAAGGCAAGGCTTGGCGCGAAAGTGTTTGCGCCGCCATTGTCTCTCGGTGCGCGCCACGGGAAGCGCGCCTACCGTGCGACGGGTTGCGCGCTGCCTTGCCGCGCAGGGCCCGCGAGGCAGATTGCAGATCGGGCTCCACATCCGGTAACCAACTTCACGCGAGGGCTTCAAAGCGGAAACCCGGCGCGTACCGGCGTGGTCTTCAATGCACTACCGGCTCGCAGGAGGCGAAGCCCGGTTCCACAAACATTCCAAGGAGAACTCGCATGACGAAGACATTGGCGATCCTGCTGGCCGCATCGGCCATCCTCGCAGGCTGCGTGGTCGCACCCTACGACCGCCCGCCGCCGCCGCGTCCGCACTACGGCGACCGCGACCGCGACGGCGTGCCCAACCGCTACGACCGTGACCGCGACGGCGACGGCGTACCCAACCGCTACGACCGCAATCCCAACAACCCGTACCGCAACTGACACGTGGAGTGATCGGAAAAAAGGCCGTGAAGCTCGATGCTTCGCGGCCTTTTTCTTTCCTGCCGTTCGAGGCGGCCGATCACTCAGCCAGGCCGGCGTGCCATCAGCGCCCAGATGCCGGCGGCGCTCAGCAGGGAGCCGCCGGCGAGGTTGAAGCGGCGTTGCGCGCGAGGCGACGACAGCAGCCTGCGCGCCGATCCCGCGAACACCGCATAGAGCGTGGCGTTGGTCGCGGCCAGCACCACGAAGGTGACGACCAGCATCCAGAGCTGGCGTGTCACGTCGGCGGCCGGGTTGATGAACTGCGGCAGGAAGGCCACGAAGAACACGATGCCCTTGGGGTTCAGCGCGGTCACGAGGTAGGTGTTGGCGAACAGGCGCAGCCGCGAGGCGGGTGCGGTGGGCGCGGCGATCTCGGCGGAGGTGATGCCCGCGCCCAGCAGCCTTATGCCGAGGTACAGCAGGTAAAGGCCGCCCACCCACTTCACCACCGTGAACCAGAAGGCCGAGGTGGCGAGCAGCGCGCCCAGCCCCAGCAGCGACACCACCAGCGCTGTGGAATCGCCCAGCGCCACGGCGGCCACCAGCGGCAGGTTGGCGCGGCGCCCGTGCGACATCGAATAGCTGATCACGGTGAGGATGGTCGGCCCGGGAATCACGAGCATCAGTGCGGAGGCCGCGACGAAGGCGAGCCAGAGTTCGACGGACATGGAAGTTGTCTCCTGTGGTTGGTTTTTTGGCTGGAAGCTGTTTCCTGGGTCAGATGCCGACGGCCGTGCGCGCGACATTCCAGGTGCCGCGGTGCCCGTCCACGTAGCTGATCGGCGAGCTCGCAAGGTAGTCCAGGTCTACATCGTCCAGGCAGGTCACGTTCACGCCATAGGCGCTCTCGCCGGTTTCGGGCGAATGGCCCACGCCGAATGCGCGCACGCCGCAATGCCTGCAGACGATGTAGTGG
>CAJYQC010000620.1 GCA_913776885.1 uncultured Variovorax sp. | reverse complement strand
CGCGAGGCCCGCGCCGTTGACGAGGCAGCCGATGTCGCCATGCAGCGCGATGTAGGAGAGGCCGGCGTCCGAAGCCTCGACCTCCACCGGGTCTTCCTCGTCGAGGTCGCGCATCGCGGCGATGCCGGGCTGGCGGAAGAGCGCGTTGTCGTCGAAGTCGAACCTGGCGTCCAGCGCGATCACGCGGCCGTCGCGGGTGAGCACCAGCGGGTTGATTTCCGCCAGCGATGCGTCGCTGCCGTCGAAGGCCTGCCAGAGCTTCTGCATCAGCATGCGCGCCTGCGCCACCGAGCGGTCGGCGATGCCGATGCGCCGCGCGATGCCATCGGCATCGGCCACGCCAAGGCCGGCGAGGGGGTCGATGAAGAGCCGGTGGATCTTCTCGGGCGTGCGCGCGGCCACCTCCTCGATGTCCATGCCGCCTTCGCTGGAGGCCATGAGCGCCACGCGTTGCGAATTGCGGTCGACCACGAAGCCGAGATACAGCTCCTTGTCGATCTCCACGCTCTCCTCCACCAGCAGTTGCTTCACGACGCGGCCCTCGGGGCCGGTCTGCGGCGTCCTCAGCGTCATGCCCAGCATCTGGCCGGCATGGCGCCGCACCTCGTCCACCGACCAGGCCGGCTTCACGCCGCCGCCCTTGCCGCGGCCGCCCGCATGGATCTGGGCCTTGACCACCCAGGCGCGCCCGCCGATGCGGGCGGCGGCATCGGCCGCCTCGTCGGGCGAGCGGCAGACGAATCCGCGAGGGGTCGCCACGCCGTATTGGCGCAGCACTTCCTTGCCCTGGAATTCGTGGATGTTCATGGTCGGAAGGCGTTATTCAGCTGAATTGGAGAAATTCAGGCTCCAAGCTCGACGCCGTGGCTTTCGGCCCAATTGAAATAGCTCGACGAAGCCATTTCCCGCTTCTTGTGGATTTCCTTCTTCTGCTCGATGGCGAGCGCCAGGAATTCGGCGTCGTAGGCCTTCAGCAGGTGCGGCTGGTGGGTCTTCAGGTAATGGCCGATGCGCTCGTTCGCGTCCTGGCCCAGGCCCATCAGGCGGTCGTAGGTCTCGCCGTCCCAGTGCCAGCGCAGTCCCAGCTCGAAGAATGCGGCGTTGTAGGCATTGCGCTCGATTTCATCGCGCCAATATTGAACGGGCGAATGGCTTTCCATGATCTTCTCCTTGAATGAATGCCGAACAGGTTGAATTGATCGAGAAATTCCGGCGAGTTCAAAATGTAGGATCGATGGACGATAAATAGAAATTAAATCAATTTATAAAAACCATTCGCCATGAGTTATGGATGGCGAACGCGCGAATTGGAGGGCGCAGCAATCCTCCGCGCCGCCCGCGGGCGGCGCTGTCGCAAAGACTCGAAGATGAAAGGGAAGGCGGGCCTGCGCCGCGCCTCAGATCACGCGCTCGGCCCGCAAGGTCTCAAGGTCGTCCGCGCCGTAGCCGAGCTGCCTCAGCACTTCCTCGGTGTGTTCGCCAAGCAAAGGCGAGCGCTTCACCACCGTCGGGCTGTCGGACATCTTGATCGGGTTGCCCACCGTCAGGTACTTGCCGCGCACCGGATGGTCGACCTCGACGATGGTGCCGGTCTCGCGCAGCGATTCGTCTGCGGCGATCTCCTTCATCGACAGGATCGGCCCGCACGGGATGTCGTACTCGTTGAGGATGTCCATGGCCTCGAACTTGGTCTTGGTCATGGTCCACTGCTCGATGCGCGCGAAGATCGGCTTCAGGTGCAGCAGCCGCGCCGCCGGCGTGGCGTAGGCCTCGTCGGTGATCCAGCTTTCCTCGCCGATGACCTTGCACACCGCCGGCCAAACGGCCGCCTGCGTGATGAAGTAGATGTACGCGTTCGGGTCGGTCTCCCAGCCCTTGCACTTGAGGATGGAGCCCGGTTGGCCGCCGCCCGATGCGTTGCCCGCACGCGGCACCGCGTCCCCGAACTTGCCGTCGGGGTACTGCGGGTACTCGTGCATGGTGCCGGTGCGCTCCAGCCGCTGCTGGTCGCGCATCTTCACGCGGCACAGGTTGAGCACCGCGTCCTGCATCGGCGCGAGCACCTGCTGGCCGCGCCCGGTGCTGTTGCGCTGGAAGAGCGCCGCCAGGATGCCGAGCGCCAGGTGCAGGCCGGTGCCGCTGTCGCCGATCTGCGCGCCGGTGACCAGCGGCGGGCCGTCCTCGAAGCCGGTGGTGGAGGCCGCGCCGCCCGCGCACTGGGCCACGTTCTCGTAGACCTTGCAGTGCTCGTACTTGCCGGGGCCGAAGCCCTTGACCGAGGCCACGATCATGCGCGGGTTGAGCTTCTGGATGTGGGCCCAGGTGATGCCCATGCGGTCGAGCGCGCCGGGCGCGAAGTTCTCGACCAGCACGTCGCAGGTCTTGATCAGGCTGTCGAGAACCTCCTTGCCCTTGGGGTTCTTGGTGTCCAGCGTGATCGAGCGCTTGTTGTGGTTCAGCATCGTGAAGTAGAGGCTGTCCGCGCCCGGAATGTCGCGCAGCTGGCTGCGCGTGGCGTCGCCTTCCCCGGCCCGCTCGACCTTGATCACGTCGGCGCCGAACCAGGCCAGCAGCTGCGTGCAGGTGGGACCGGACTGGACGTGGGTGAAATCGAGGATACGGACGCCCTCGAGTGCTTGGCTCATCGACTGTCTCCTTCTCTGATCGTGGTGGCTTCGACTTCTACCAGACGTGCGCGAAGTTTGCGCTCCTCGGCGAAGCGGGCGGTCTCGTCGCGCACGATGGCGACGATGCCGGTGACCTCGCGATCGGCGGAGAACAGCATCGACACCGTGAAGGCGATCGACAGCGTGCGCCCGTCCTTGTGCAGGGCCGGCACGCGCAGCAGGTCGGCGCCGTATCTGGTGACGCCGGTTTCCATCGTCTTGTGATAGCCCTCCCAGTGCCGCTGGCGCTGCCTCTGGGGAATGATCAGGTCGAGCGACTGGCCGAGGGCCTCGGCCTCGCCGAAGCCGAAGATGCGTTCGGCCGCGCGGTTCCACAGCGTGATCGCGCCCATCGCGTCGCACACCATGATCGCATCGCCGGCGCCTTCGACGAGCTGCTTGAAATCGACATTCGCTTGCATGAGTGCCTCCGGCGCTTCGTTCAAATCCAGGCTCCACCGCAGCCGCATCCCTTCCAGGGACACCGCGGAACCGGCTTGGCCGGGCCGCAGGTGTCGCCCCCTGCAAGGGGGTTGGCGCTGCCACACGAAGTGGGCAAGCCTGGGGGTGAGCCTCCTACACTGCCTTGGCCGCGTGCAGGTTTTCGATCTGGTCCTTGCTGTAGCCCAGTTCCGCCAGCACCTCGTCGGTGTGCTCGCCCAGCAGGGGCGAGGCGGTGACCTCGGGCTTGAGATCGGAGAACTTGATCGGGCTGCCGATGGTCCAGTAGCTGCCGCGCTCCTTGTGCGGCACTTCGACGATCGAGCCGCTCCTGCGCAGCGACTCGTCGTGCAGCAGTTCCTTCATCGACAGCACCGGGGCGCAGGGAATGTCGTACTTGCGGAAGATGTCCACCGCCTCGAACTTGGTCTTGTCCTTGATGAAGTCCTCGATGGTGGCGAAGATCTGCTCGATGTGCGGCTGGCGGGCCTTGGCCGTCATGTAGTCGGGGTCGGTCTTCCACTCGGGCTTGCCCAGCGCCTCGCAGATCGGCTCCCAGGCGTGGCCCTGCACCGTGAAGTAGATGTAGGCGTTGGGGTCGGTCTGCCAGCCCTTGCACTTCAGGATCCAGCCCGGCTGGCCGCCGCCGCCGGCGTTGCCCCCGCGCGGCACGACCTTGTCCTCGAACGCGCTCATCTCGTGCGGGTACTGCGGGTACTCCTCGAGGTAGCCCACGTTGTCCAGGCGCTGCTGGTCGCGCATCTTCACGCGGCAGAGGTTGAGCACCGCGTCCTGCATCGAGCAGGCCACCTTCTGGCCCTTGCCGGTCTGCTCGCGCCCGATGATCGCCGTCAGGATGCCGATGGCCAGGTGCATGCCGGTGTTGGAGTCGCCCAGCGCCGCCGCCGAGATCGTCGGCACGGAGTTGCCGCCCTTCCACCAGCCGGTGGTGGACGCGGCGCCGCCGGCGCACTGTGCCACGTTCTCGTACACCTTCAGGTCCTCGTAGTGGTGGCCTTCGCTGAAGCCCTTGACCGAGGCGACGATCATCTTGGGGTTCAGCTCCTGGATGCGTTCCCAGGTGAAGCCCATGCGGTCGAGCGCACCGGGGCCGAAGTTCTCCACCAGCACGTCGGATTCGCGGATCAGCTTCTCCAGCACGGCCTTGCCCTCGGGCTTCTTGGTGTCCAGCGTGATCGAGCGCTTGTTGCTGTTGAGCATGGTGAAGTACAGCGCGTCGACCTCCGGGATGTCGCGCAGCTGCGAGCGCGTGACGTCGCCCGCGCCGGGACGCTCCACCTTGATCACGTCGGCGCCGAACCAGGCCAGCAGCTGGGTGCACGCGGGACCGGCCTGCACGTGCGTGAAGTCGATGATCTTGATGCCGTTGAGGGGCTTGTTGCTCATTGGGATATCTCCTTGAATGAAACGGAACGCGGGTTACTTCTTCTTCGCCGTGGCGGGGTTCAGGCTGGTGATGCGGCCGCTCTCGGTGCCCGCCGTCTCGTCGATCACGGCGTTGATGAGGGTCGGGCGGCCCGAGGCGACGGCCTCGGCCAGGGCCTTCTGCAGCTCGTCGGCGGTGGTGGCGTGCACGCCGACGCCGCCGAAGGCTTCCATCAGCTTGTCGTAGCGCGCGTTCTTGACGAACACCGTGGGCGCCACGTCGGGCGTGCCGCTGGGGTTCACGTCGGTGCCGCGGTAGACGCCGTTGTTGTTGAAGACGATCACGCAGACCGGCAGGTTGTAGCGGCAGATGGTCTCCACCTCCATGCCGCTGAAGCCGAAGGCGCTGTCGCCCTCGATGGCGATCACCGGCTTGCCCGTGACCACGGCGGCGGCAACGGAGAAGCCCATGCCGATGCCCATGATCCCCCAGGTGCCCACGTCCAGGCGCTTGCGCGGCTCGTACATGTCGACGATGCTGCGCGCGAAGTCGAGCGTGTTGGCACCCTCGTTGACGACGATGGCGTCGGGCCGCGCCTTCACCTGGTCGCGGATCACGCTCAGCGCGCTGTGGAAGTTCATCGGCGAGGGCCGCGCAGCCAGCGTGGCGGCCATCTTCGACAGGTTCTTGTCCTTGCGCTCGGCGATGGCACCGGTCCACTCGGCCGGCGGCCTGGCCCACTTGGCGTCGATGCCGGCCAGCAGCGCGGCCACGCAGGAGCCGATGTCGCCGATCACCGGCGCCTCGATGGCGACGTTGCTGTCGATCTCGGTCGGCGCGATGTCGATCTGGATGAAGCGCTTGGCGCCCTTCTCCTGCGCCCAGGTCTTGCCCTTGCCGTGCGAGAGCAGCCAGTTCAGGCGCGCACCGATCAGCACCACCACGTCGGCCTCCTGCAGCACGTAGGAGCGCGCGGCGGCTGCCGACTGCGCGTGCGTGTCGGGCAGCAGGCCCTTGGCCATGGACATCGGCAGGTAGGGAATACCCGTCTTCTCGACGAGCGCGCGGATGTCGGCGTCGGCCTGCGCGTAGGCGGCGCCCTTGCCCAGCAGGATCAGCGGCCGCCTGGCGCCCTTGAGGATGTCGAGCGCGCGCTGCACCGCGTCGGCCGCCGGGATCTGGCGCGGCGCGGCATCGACCACCTTGATGAGCGAGGCCTTGCCGGCAGCCGCGTCCATGGTCTGCGCGAACAGCTTGGCCGGCAGGTCGAGGTACACGCCGCCCGGGCGGCCCGACAGCGCGGCGCGGATGGCGCGCGCGATGCCCACGCCGATGTCCTGCGCATGCAGCACGCGGAAGGCGGCCTTGCACAGCGGCTTGGCGATGGCCAGCTGGTCCATCTCCTCGTAGTCGCCCTGCTGCAGGTCGACGATCTCGCGCTCGCTGGAGCCGCTGATGAGGATCATCGGGAAGCAGTTGGTGGTGGCGTTCGCCAGCGCGGTCAGGCCGTTGAGGAAGCCGGGCGCCGACACCGTCAGGCAGATGCCGGGCTTCTGCGTGAGGAAGCCGGCTGCTGCGGCGGCGTTGCCGGCATGCTGCTCGTGGCGGAAGGAGATCACGCGCAGGCCTTCGGCCTGGGCCATGCGCGTGAGGTCGGTGATCGGGATGCCGGGCAGGCCGAAGATGGTGTCGATGCCGTTGAGCTTGAGGGCATCGATGACCAGGTGGAAGCCGTCGATGGTCTCGCCCGCGGGCGCGCTGTCTTCCGTCACGCTCTTGAGCGCGCGCACCACCGCGTCGCCGTCGGCTTCACGGGTTTTCGCGGGCTTGAGGGCTTCGCTCAGCGTGGTGGTCGCCTCTTTCTCTGTTCTGACTGAAGACATGTCTCTCCTTCTGCATGGGTGAATGGCCGAGGTCCGAGCCGCGACTATGATTCGGGCCAAACTTTCGGCCGTTGACCTCGGTCAACTTTCCCGAAAACGGCGCAGCCCCCGATGAGCGGCGCCGGCAGCGAACTCGAGCAAGACGGTGACCATGACGACGTTGGAAAACCATCCGGAGAAGAACATCATTCGCGCCCAGCTGCGGCAGAACGTGCTTCTCAAGGACCTGAACGAAGCCGACCGCACCGAACTCGAGGCGCACCTGGTCATCGTCGACGGCAACAAGGGCGAGTTCCTGCTGCACCAGGGCGTGCGGGAGATGGAGCAGTACTTCATCCTCGACGGCATCCTCAAGCGGGTGGTGAGCAACCCGGAGGGCAAGGAGATGATCCTTCGCTTCGCCGACGAGAACGACATGGAGACGAGCTACGCCGCGCTGCGCCTGGGCACGCCCACGCCCTACGGCATCGTCTGCGTGACCAAGGCGCGCGTGGCGAGCCTGCCGCTGAAGGAGTGGATCGCCTTCCTGAACAAGCACCCGCAGACGAAGGAACTGTTCGAGTTCCTCGTGATGCGCGGCATGAGCGAGATCATGGCCCACACGATCACGCTGCACCTGCTCGATGCGGCGGGGCGCGTGCACCGGTTCCTGCGCAAGCATCCGGAACTGGTGGACCGGATTCCCAGCAAGGAGCTGGCTTCCTATCTGAACCTGTCGGCGGAGACGCTCAGCCGGTTGAGGAAGCGCGGGAAGATCTGAGCCGTCTTGCTCCCTCCTCCTCTGGGGGAGGGCCGGGTGGGGGCACGGGGCGCTTCAAGGGCTGTCGGCGTATCTACCGCCCAGTGCTCCCATCCCAACCTTCCCCCAGAGGGGGAAGGAGCAAAGCCCAGGTCCGGTGCGCCGAAGCATCGCGCTGTCGACCGGTATTGGTCCCCTCTCCCGCTTGCGGGAGAGGGTCAGGGTGAGGGTTCAGCGGCCTCCATCACACCATCGATGGTTAGCTCCAGCGCCTTCCCCTCACCCCAGCCCTCTCCCGCGCGCGGGAGAGGGAGCAAGACCGAATCCGGAGCCCGGAGCTCAGGTCTGCTTCGCCGACGCAAACCGCCGCGTACTCGCCATCAGCTTCAGCTGGTTGTGCACGCCGCTCACGCCCCGGACCTCCGCCGCCACAGCCTCGGCCTGCGATCGCTCCTCGGAGTCCAGCACGATCCCGCGCAGCAGCAGCTCGCCCTGGTTCGCGGTGATGGTCACGTTGATGTCGCGCGTGGCCTCATGCTCCTTGAGCGCGGCGCGCACGCGGGCCTCGAGCGCCATGTTGGAGAGCTTCGTGCGCGAGGCCGGCGTTTCGGCGAACTCGGGGCGGCTCGCCATCAGCCTGATCTGTTCCACGCAGCTTTCCACCGAGAGCCGGTCGGTGTTGAGCACCAGGTCGTAGAGCACCGGGTCGCCCCAGGCCACGCCGAACTGCGCATGCATTCGCGCGGCGTGCGCCTGGTCGCTGCGGCGGATCTCGGCCTCGGCGAACTCGGCGTCGTCGGTCTCGAGATCGGCCATCAGCCACTCGACGCGATTCTTCATCGAGCGCGTGATGCGCACGCACACCACGTGCGGCACCGGCCGCAGCAGGCAGGTGGCGCCCCAGCCGCGCAGCACCACGTTGCCGCGCTCGGCCAGCGCGAAGAGCTCCTCGGCGGTGTAGAGCGCCACGCTGCGCCTGTCGGTGGTCAGGCGCTCCACCAGGCCCGCCTTGCCGGCGCGCAGCCTGCCGATGAGGCTGGTCGAAACCTGCATGCGTTCGGCCACGTGCTCGATGACCTCGTGGCGCATCACGGCGAGGTCCAGCGCCTCGGCGAGCTGAAGCGAAACATCCTTCGCGAGGGAACCCATCTCCTGGGTCAGTGCGATCACTGGCATGTGCCGGCCTCCTTCATTCAATCCACCGGCCGCTCGACCGCGAAGTCGTCGGCCTTCTTGGGCTTCTTCACGAAGGCCAGCGCCTTGGAGATCAGCGGCCAGAAGAGCAGCACCAGCGCCAGCGTGGTGATGGTGCCCACCAGCGGGTTGGAGAACATCACCATCACGTCGCCCTGCGACACCAGCATGGCCTGGCGGAAGGAGTCTTCGGCCTTGTCGCCGAGCACCAGCGCCAGCACCAGCGGCGCGAGCGGGAAGTCGAGCTTCTTGAACAGGTAGCCCAGAACGCCGAAGCCGAGCATGAACCAGATGTCGAGCATCGCGTTGTGCACGGTGTAGGCGCCGATGGCGCAGATCACGATGATCACCGGCGCGATGATCGAGAACGGAATGCGCAGGATCGATGCGAACAGCGGCACGGTGCTCAGCACCACGATCAGCCCGACGATGTTGCCGAGGTACATGCTGGCGATGAGGCCCCAGACGAAGTCCTTTTGCTCGACGAAGAGCAGCGGCCCGGGCTGCAGGCCCCAGATCAGCAGGCCGCCCAGCAGCACCGCAGCGGTGGGCGAGCCGGGAATGCCCAGCGCCAGCATCGGCAGCAGCGCGCTGGTGCCGGCCGCGTGCGCGGCGGTCTCGGGCGCGACCACGCCTTCGGCCTCGCCGGTGCCGAACTTCGCGCCCTTCTTCGACATCTTCTTGGCCAGGCCGTAGGCCATGAACGAGGCCGGCGTGGCGCCGCCGGGCGTGATGCCCATCCAGATGCCGATGAGCGAGCTGCGGATGGAGGTCAGCCAGTACTTGGGCAGCTGCTTCCATGTCTGCCACACCACCTTGGGATCGATCTTCGCGCTCTTGCCCGAGAACTTCAGGCCCTCTTCCATCGACAGCAGGATCTCGCCGATGCCGAACAGGCCGATCACCGCGATCAGGAAGTCGAAGCCGCGCATCAGCTCGGGCTGGCCGAAGGTCAGGCGCAGCTGGCCGGTGACTGTGTCCATGCCCACGCTGGCCAGCGCGAAGCCCAGCGCCATCGACGCGAGGATCTTGAAGGGCGAGCCCTTGCCCATGCCCACGAAGCTGCAGAAGGTCAGCAGGTACACCGCGAAGAACTCGGGCGAGCCGAACTTGAGCGCGAACTTCGCGACCAGCGGCGCGAGGAAGGTGATCATCACCACCGCGAGGAAGGCGCCCACGAACGACGATGTGAAGGCGGTGGTGAGCGCCGCACCGGCGTGCCCGTTCTGCGCCATCGGATAGCCGTCGAAGGTGGTGGCCACCGACCACGGCTCGCCCGGGATGTTGAACAGGATGGAGGTGATGGCCCCGCCGAAGAGCGCACCCCAGTAGATGCACGACAGCATGATGATGGCCGAGGTCGGCGACATCGTGAAGGTCAGCGGCAGCAGGATGGCCACGCCGTTGGCGCCGCCGAGCCCCGGCAGCACGCCGATCAGCACGCCGAGGATGATGCCGAGGAACATCAGGCCGATGTTCATCGGCGAGAGGATCACGTAGAAGCCCTGCATCAGGGCACTGATTTCTTCCATTTTGGTTGTGCTCCTAGGTTCGGGTCGGGTTGCTTCAATAGCCGAGGAATCGAAGCGGATCGAGCGCGCCCTTGAACAGCGGCACCTTGAACCAGACCTCGAACATGCAGAAGAAGAGCGTGTTCACGGCGAGCGCGGCGAATACGCTCTTGAACCACGCGTACTTGCCCAGCACCATCATGAAGAGCGCGATGTAGATCGCCGAGGCCACGTAGATGCCGACGATGGCGATGGCCAGCACGTAGACCGTGGCCGGCACCAGCACCGACAGCACGCGCCTGAGCTGTACGGAGTCGACGAAGACCGCGGTGTTGCGGCTCTTGCCCAGCAGCGACTGGTAGAGGATGCCCGCGCCCGAGATCGTGATGATCACGCCGATGAAGAACGGGAAGTAGCCGGCGCCGGGTCCGTCGGTGGTCCAGCCCGCGCCGAGCTTGCGCGCCTCGAACACCACCACCAGGCCGATGACCAGCAGCGCGACGGCCACCACAGTTTCTACGAGGTGCGTGGAGATGCCCGTGCGTGCCGGGCCCTCGGATGATTGTTCGTGCTCCATGGAGCCCCCATCGTGGTTGTTTGGAAAGAAATGGTGAGAGAGAGAGAAAGACGAGGCATGCGCGCTCGGCGCACGCTCTCGCCGCTGCCGCCGCTCGTGCGCGGCAGTCACGCGTCGGCGGCCTGCCCGCCTACTTGTTGCTCGCGAGGAAGCCCGCGTCGGACATCAGCGTGCGGTGCGCGGCTTCGGCTTCGGTGAGCCACTTCGCGAAGGCATCGCCGGTCATGAAGGTCGGGTTGAAGGCACCCTTCTCCATGTATTCCTTCCAGTCGGGCGTGGCCGCGACCTTGGTCATCAGCTCCCTGTAGAACGCGAGCTGATCGGGCGTGACGCCCGGCGGCATGAAGATGCCGCGCAGCATCGTGTACCTGGTGGGCACGCCCGCTTCCTTGCAGGTGGGGATGTCGTTCCACGACTGCGTGTCGGTGACCTTGGCCTTGAAGGGCATGCGCTCGTCGTCGAACACGCACAGCGCGCGCAGCTTGCCTGCGCGCCATTGCGCCACCGCCTCGATCGGGTTGTTCACCGTCGACTGCACGTGCCCGCCCACCAGCTGCACCGCCACTTCGCCGCCGCCCTTGAAGGGCAGGTAGATGAACTTGGTGCCGGTGGCCTTCTCCAGCGCCACCGTGATGATCTGGTCTTCCTGCTTCGAACCGGTGCCGGCCATCTTGAACTTGCTCGGCCCCGCGGCCTTCACCGCGGTGATGTACTCGCCCGCGCTCTTGTAGGGATCGGAGGCGTTGGTCCACAGCACGAACTGGTCGAGCGCCAGCATCGCGACCGGCGTCATGTCCTTCCAGTTGAAGGGCACGCCGGTGGCCATGGGTGTGGTGAAGAGGTTCGACAGCGAGATGATGATCTTGTGCGGATCGCCTTTCGCCTCCTTCACCGCGAGGAAGCCCTCGGCGCCCGCGCCGCCGGACTTGTTGACGACGATCAGCGGCTCCTTCATCAGCTTGTACTTGATGATGATGCCCTGCAGCAGCCGGCCCATCTGGTCGGCGCCCCCGCCGGTGCCGGCGGGAATCACGAACTCCACCGGCTTGGTGGGTTCCCATGCGAAGGCGGGCGCGGCACCGGTGGCCAGCGCCGCCGCGGCGGCAGTGGTGGCAAGAACGGCAGTCGCGCGGCTCAGGACATTCGAGGCGATCTTCTTCATCAGGTTGTCTCCTGTGTAGTGATTTCGCTCTTTTTTGTTCTTGGATCTGAGCAGAGATGCGAACGGGCACGATGGTGCGCGCCGCCGTTTCGAGGCAGCTTGATCGCGGTCAACTTTTCGAAGATTTCGTATCCGGGTTAGCCCGCGATGGCGATGCGCGAGGGGTTGCCGACGGCCCCGGCCGGGAATGCCATCGCGAACCCTATAAAATCGCGGACGCGCCGCATGCACCCCGCCGTGCAGCGCCTCCATCCGGTCTTCGTAGTTCAATGGATAGAACGGGGTCCTCCTAAGACTCAGATACAGGTTCGATTCCTGTCGAAGGCACCACGAGATCACATCAAGTCGTCTCACATCATCCCAAAACCCGCTGCTTCCCTAGGAGCAGCGGGTTTTTCTTTGTCTGATGTCGTCTCGCGTTGTAGCATTTCATCTCGGTACTTTGTCGGTACTTCTGTCGGTACCGACCAAGCTCCGGAATTGAAGTACCGACACACAAGAAAGCGCATAACGACAATGGCACTCGTAGACACCTTCGTCAGACAAGTCAAACACAAGGGAGCCGAAATCGGCGAGCGCTACGCCGATGGCGGCGGGATGTACCTGCGCGTGAAGGCGGCGGGCAAGTACTGGCGCATGGACTATCGCTTCGAGGGCAAAGCCAAGACCCTGGCCCTCGGCGTCTACCCCGAGGTCACGCTGGCCGAGGCCCGCCAGCGCCGCGACAAGGCCCGAAAGATCCTGGCGCACGGCACCGATCCCAGCGTGGTCAAGCGTGATGAGAAGACTGCCAAGGCCGAGGCGGCCGCCAACACCTTCGAGGCTATCTCTCGCGACTGGCTCAAGAACACGGCCAACAAGCGCGCAGAGGTGACGCAAGCCAAGATTACAAACTGGCTCGAAAAGGATGTGCTCCCCTACATCGGCAAGTGGCCCATCGCGACCATCAAGGCCAAGGACATCCTCGACAAGGTGACTCGGCGCATGGAGGCGCGCGGCATCCACGAAAGTGCCCATCGCATCGTGCAGATTTGCTCGCAGGTCTTTCGCTACGCTGTCGCCACCGGCATGGTGGAGCGCGACGTGACGGCCGACCTTCGTGGCGCGTTGGTGGCCATCGAGAAAACCAACTACGCGGCCATCACCGATCCCCAGCAGACCGGCGCGTTGCTGCGCGCCATCTACGCATACGGGGGGCATCGATATACGATGGCCGCCTTGAAGCTGTCGCCCATGGTGTTCGTGCGTCCAGGCGAACTGCGCACCGCCGAGTGGTTGGAAATCAACCTGGAAGCCGCCGAGTGGCGAATCCCCGGCTCGAAAATGAAAATGGGCGTCGATCACATCGTGCCTCTGTCGGTGCAGGCTGTCTCCATCTTGCGCGACCAGCACGCGGCCACTGGCCACGGGCGGTACGTGTTTCCCAGCATCCGCACCGGCGAACGCCCCATGAGCGAGAACACCGTGAATGCCGCGCTGCGCGGTATGGGCTATGCCAAGGACGTGATGACCGCGCACGGTTTCCGCGCGATGGCCCGAACGATCATGGACGAGGTGCTCGGCGAGCGCGTGGACTTCATCGAACATCAGCTGGCGCACATGGTCAAGGACCCCAACGGCCGGGCCTACAACCGAACAGCGCACCTGCCCGCGCGGCGCGAGATGATGCAGCGTTGGTCGGACTATCTCGACAAGTTGCGCATCGGTGCAGACGTAATCCCGCTGAGGGCGGCGGCCTGAGTGCACTGCCATACGGCCGCCGCTCCCAGGGCGAAGCGACGCTTTTAGCGTCTCAAACCGTCGCACATAATCTCGCTCGATCATTTTTCTGACGGTGAGTCGATGGCGCGCCTTGTTTCCAGGCCGGACGGCTTAGTACGTAAGGTGATGACATAAAGGACGTTAAGGCGCGATGTTTTCGACAAGCGAAATGGACAGGTACTGGGCGGGCGCTCAAATACAAATCGACGACGTATTGCTGCCCCTGGCGATCAAGGTCAAGTGCTTTCCAGAAGGCACGACCACTGAAACTCTCCCAAAGCGCTACGCTGAATCTTTGCAGGCGGCGAAGGCGAAGCCGCAGTTGAACGGTCCCAGACACAAGGCGACCCAGGGCCTGTGGTTGCTGTCCTGGACTTGCGAGGCTGGTCGTACCTTGGCGCGTCAGCACACAGAGATGTGCGCAAATTTGAAGGATGTCTTGACGGGCAGCGACGGTGCCATCGCGATGTCGTTGATGGATGAGACGTTCTTGCAAAGCCACGAAGACTTCTTCGAGATCTTCGAAGAATATGCCCCGCGCTTGGTCGGCTACCTCGAAGCGATGAACGATGTTTCCCAGCAGAACGTCGAACGGGGTGCGGCGGGGCGACGCGAGCTTGGTGAGCAAACGATGAACAAGGTGAAAGAAGCGGCCCTGAAGTTCATGCACCTGCCCAAGGAGGCCGCGGCCTCCTTGATCAGCGAGGAAATCGGCAAGTCACCGAGCACGGTGCGAAGGTTGCTTTCCGAGTTATTCCCTGGCGCCGCGTGGGTGCGTCAAATCCGCCGATCCGACACATGACATCCGCCGACATGGTGCGTGACGTTCGCCGATACGGCGCATGACAACCACTGATGCCTCATGCCGTTTCCATCGAGGCGGCGTAGCGCAATCGCTCCCATGAATCGACAGTCACTCCATACCGCACGCATGACGCAACGCGGGTTCAATTGGAGCGACGAATGGCATCACCTGCCCAGTCTTACCGCCCGAAGCAAGCGGCCGAATTGCTCGGCATCGGGACGGCCACCCTCTGGCGCTGGGTCAAGACCCGGCCCGACTTTCCACGGCCGATTCGCCTGTCGGCGCGCTGCACGGTCATTCCCGGCGACAAGCTGATTGCCTGGCGCGACGCGCAGGTCTCCAAGTGAGGGCTCGCCGAGCAAATGATGAGCAGCATGCTTGACGCCATGTGCGCGGCCGGCCTGGCGCCTGCGAAGAATCTGGACTTGCGCGCCGATGGTCGTCTGGTGCGCTACCGCGTAGAAGGTGACAAGCCCGGCAGTCGCAATGGCTGGGCCGTGCTGCACGACGGCCCGATGCACGCAGGCGCCTTTGGTAGCTGGAAGACCGGGGAGACACACACCTGGTGTGCAACGCCATCGCCCAACGCCAAGCCGCCGACGCCGGCCGAACGTGCCGCGGTACAGCGCGCGATGAAGGCCGCCCAACAAGCCCGCCTCGCCGAGCAACGGGCTGTGCATGCGTCTGCACGCGAGCGTGCGCAGAAACTGTGGGCGCGAGCGCGGCCGGCGCAGGATGACCATCCCTATCTACAGCGCAAGGGTGTGCCGGCCATCGGCATGCGCCAGTTGCGCGATGCCTTGCTGATTCCCGCGCGGGATGCGGACGGCACCTTGCACACGCTGCAGTTCATCGGCCCCGACGGCGCCAAACGTTTCCTGACCGGTGGGCGTATCAAGGGGTGCTACTTCGCCATTGGAAGGGGACGGCCAGAGCGCTGCCTGCTGCTCGCCGAAGGTCTGGCGACCGGCAGCACCCTCTACCAAGCCACCGGCCATGCGGTGGCCGTCGCTTTCAACTGCGCCAACCTGGAGCCCGTGGCGCGTGCACTGCGCGCCAAGTTCCCCGCGCTGCGGCTGGTGGTTTGCGCCGACAACGACCAGCACACGCCCGGCAATCCCGGCGTCACGCACGCTCAAGCCGCCGCGCGTGCTGTCGGCGGCTGCGTCGCCATCCCCAGGTTCACAAGGAATGTCGCGTGAGTGCCGCAACAGATTTCAACGACCTCGCCCGACTGGCCAGCCTCGACGAGGTGCGTCATCAAGTTCATCGGGCCACAGCGACTTCCCAACCTATCGAAGCGATTGAACCCCCGTCGTGGCCGGAGCCGATCCTGCCTGGCACCCTGCGCACGCCGGCGATTCCCTGCGATGTGTTGCCCACCTGGATGGGGGCCATGGCACAAGCCGTTTCCGAGAGCACACAGACCCCGCCTGCGTTGGCTGTCATGTCTTGCCTGGCTGTGCTCGCCACAGTGCTGCATCGGCGTTTCGAGGTCGCGCCCTTCGGCGATGACTACACCGAACCGCTGGCACTGTGGGCATTGAGTGCCACCCCCAGTGGGACACGCAAGTCGGCTGTCCTCAACGCCATGTTGGGGCCGTTGGTGCATTGGGAGGAACAGCTGCGGGACCGCATGCGCAGCACCATTGTCCGCATTGCCGCCACCCGCGCAGTGGCGAAGAAGCGCATCGAGCGGCTGCTGCAGGATGCGGCGAAGGCCAAGGACGAGAGCGAGCGCGAAGGCATCCGCAATGAGATCGCGCGTGAGGAAACCGACATGCCCGACGAAGCCCGGGCGCCACGACTGTTCACGGGGGACACCACGGCCGAGCGACTGCAGGCCTTGCTCGTGGAGCACGGCGAGCGCATGGCGGTGCACTCGGATGAGTCGGGCATCTTCCTCATCATGGCCGGCATCTACAACGGCGGCGCGGCCAACATCGACGTGTTCCTGCAAGGCCATGCCGGCACCCCCATGCGCGTGGACCGCGCCGGCCGCGCGGCGCACGTGGACAAGCCCGCGCTGTCGTTCGGCTTGCTGCTGCAGCCGGACGTGTTGGCGGATGTGGCCAGCTCGCGGCGCTTTCGTGCGTCGGGTCTGCTGGCGCGCTTCCTGTACGCCATGCCGGCCAGCAACGTCGGCAGGCGGGATGTGCGCAAACACACGCCCATCCCGGCTGATGTGCGCGACGACTACAAGCGGCACCTGTTCGGCCTGCTGGAGGGTGTGCCCGGACCCCTGGCGGCACCCAAGGTGCTGCCACTGTCGGACGCGGCGCGCGGCGTTTGGCTGGATCTGGCCGAGGAGATCGAGCGTCAGCAGGGAGATGGCGGTCGCTACGAATCGATCAGCGATTGGACCGGCAAACTGCCCGGCGCGGTAGCGCGCATCGCTGCGCTGCTGGAGCTGGCCGAGATGGGACTTGCCAGCCAGGAGGTCAGTCAGGTGGCGATGGAGCGGGCACTGCGTCTGGGTCGGCTGCTGATCCCGCACGCGCAGGCGGCGTTCGGGCTGCTCGGCACCGATGCCATCGACGGTGATGCGGCAGCGATCCTGAAATGGGCGCGCGCGGGAGAGTTGGCCGAGTTCACCCGGCGCGAATGCCAAAAGGCGCAGGAGGGGCGCTTCAGAAGCGTGGAGCGGCTGCAGAAGGCGTTGGACCGGCTGGAGCATCAGGACGTGGTACGTGAGTTCAAGCGGCCAAACAGGGGCGCACCGGCGACCACTGCCTATCGCGTCAATCCGAGGGCTTTGTCGACATAACCGAGTTTGTCGCCATAAGCAAAAAATAGACTTTTTCTTTCTATATCAATCACTTGCAGGGTTTGATTCCCACTCCTATCGACAATGTCGACAAACTCGACAGACCCAGATTGAGAAGGCGTTTGTCGAGTTTGTCGACATTGTCGATAGGGGGTGGAAGCCGACATCGCCGCAAGGGGCTCCCGCTCCAATCGCGGGTCCTTCCTGGGAGTGCGCTGCACGGGTAATTCGAACCGCGACCTCAGACTGTTCACTGCTCCTCCTAAGGGGGTTAAGTGAAGGTTGGCATCCAAAGTGTGAATGAGCCCTACGTGGCGATGTGGAGCCTCGAAGAAGGTACGGTGTTGGAGGACGCCACGTCCTTCGTAACATGGTTCGCACGCTCGCGCTTCTAAAGAGATTCGGCCAAATGGCTGCTTCTGGGGCGTTTAGGGCTACGCTGAAAAAGGTCCACCGCGATTCCGGCTGACTCGTTAATCCGAACATGAAGCAACAGACCTTGGCGATGGCCGCCGACAAAGGCTTTGAGCAATTCCGCCGCCCCACGAAGCGGGAC
>CAJYQC010000619.1 GCA_913776885.1 uncultured Variovorax sp. | reverse complement strand
GGCTTCACGCTGGCGCTGGGGCAATCGACGAGCCTGTATGGCGAAGTCGGCAAGCTGTGGTCGTCGGGCGGTGATGCCAGGGTCAGGAGCGGCGTCAACGGATCGGTCGGCGTGCGGGTGAAGTGGTGACCCGACGGTGATGCCACAGGACTGACGCCATAACGAAAAAGCTGCCCGAGGGCAGCTTTTTCATTGAGCGAAGCAATCGACCGGTCGACCGGTCGATCTGTCGATCAGCGAGCCGAGATCGGCTTCACGTCGCGCTTGGGGGAGCCTTCGAACAGCTGGCGCGGGCGGCCGATCTTGTACTCGGGGTCGCCGATCATCTCGTTCAGCTGGGCGATCCAGCCGACCGTGCGGGCCAGCGCGAAGATCGCGGTGAACAGCGGCACCGGGATGCCGATGGCGCGTTGCACGATGCCCGAGTAGAAGTCGACGTTCGGGTACAGCTTGCGCGACACGAAGTACTCGTCTTCCAAGGCGATCTTCTCGAGCTGCTTGGCCAGTGCGAACAGCGGGTCCTTTTCCAGGCCCAGCTCGGTCAGCACTTCGTTGCAGGTTTCCTGCATCAGCTTGGCGCGCGGGTCGTAGTTCTTGTACACGCGGTGGCCGAAGCCCATCAGCTTGACGTTCGAGTTCTTGTCCTTGACCTTCTTGATGAACTCGCCGATCTTCTCAACGCCACCTTCCTTCTGGATGTCGTAGAGCATGTTCAGCGCCGCTTCGTTGGCACCGCCGTGGGCAGGGCCCCAGAGGCAGGCCACGCCGGCCGCGATGGCCGCGAAGGGGTTCGTGCCCGACGAGCCGCACAGGCGCACCGTCGAGGTCGAGGCATTCTGCTCGTGGTCGGCGTGCAGGAGGAAGATGCGGTCGAGCGCGCGCTCGAGCACCGGGTTCACCTTGTACTCCTCGCATGGCGTGGCGAACATCATGTGCAGGAAGTTGCCTGCATAGCTGAGTTCGTTCTTCGGGTACATGTACGGCTGGCCGATCGTGTACTTGTAGGCCATGGCCACGAGCGTGGGCATCTTCGCGATCAGGCGGATCGCAGCGATCTCGCGGTGCTCGGGATTGTTGATGTCCGTGCTGTCGTGATAGAAGGCCGACAGGGCGCCCACCAGGCCGGTCATGATGGCCATCGGGTGCGCGTCGCGGCGGAAGCCGCGCAGGAAGAACTGCATCTGCTCGTTGACCATCGTGTGGTTGGTCACCAGCTTCGTGAAGGTGGCCTTCTTGGCCGTGTCCGGCAGTTCACCGTACAGCAGCAGGTGGCAGGTCTCGAGGAAGTCGCAGTTGGTCGCGAGCTGCTCGATGGGGTAGCCGCGGTACAGCAGCTCGCCCTTGTCGCCATCGATGTACGTGATGGCCGACTGGCAGGCGGCGGTCGACATGAAGCCCGGGTCGTACGTGAACATGCCGGTCTGCGCATACAGCTTGCGGATGTCGATCACGTCGGGGCCAACGGTTCCCTTGTAGATCGGCAGTTCGACGCTGTCGCCGCCGTTGCTGAACGACAGCGTGGCCTTGGTATCGGATGCTTTCATTTCGGTTTACTTTCAGAGGTGGATTCAGGACGAAGGAGAAATTGCAGGGCGCTGCGCGCCGTCGGTGCGCATGAGCTGCAGCAAAGCGACCACCTCGGCCCCGGCCCATTCGGGCTCGGGCTCCTTTCTGCATAGAAGGAGGTCGAGGAGGTCGTTGTCCGACAGGTCCATCAATGTCTCCATCGCGCCCGCCTGACCCACGGTCATGCGGGATTCGTGCCGCTCGAAGAAGCGGGCGATGAACAGGTCGTTCTCGAGCAGCCCGCGCCGGCAGCGCCATTTGAGCTTGCTCAGCGCGCGTTCGCTGAGCGGCTCCTGGGAGTCGGCGGCGGATTGCATGATGACTTTCTGAAGAACTGCTGGACCGCGGGGCTCAGATGGCGCGGCGCACCATCAATTCCTTGATCTTGCCGATGGCCTTGGTGGGGTTCAGGCTCTTGGGGCACACGTCCACGCAGTTCATGATCGTGTGGCAGCGGAAGAGGCGGTACGGGTCTTCCAGGTTGTCCAGGCGCTCGGCGGTGGCCTGGTCGCGGCTGTCGGCGATGAAGCGGTAGGCCTGCAGAAGGCCGGCGGGGCCCACGAACTTGTCGGGGTTCCACCAGAAGCTCGGGCAGCTCGTGGAGCAGCTCGCGCACAGGATGCACTCGTAAAGGCCGTTGAGCTCTTCGCGCTCCTCGGGCGACTGCAGGCGCTCCTTCTCGGGCGGCACCGTGTCGTTCTGCAGGTAGGGCTTGATCGAGTTGTACTGCTTGAAGAACTGGGTCATGTCCACGATCAGGTCGCGGATGACGGGCAGGCCCGGGAGCGGCTTCAGCACCACGGTGCCCTTGAGCGTGTTCATGTTGGTCAGGCAGGCCAGACCGTTCTTGCCGTTGATGTTCATCGCGTCGGAACCGCAGACGCCTTCGCGGCAGGAGCGGCGGAACGACAGGGTCGGGTCTTGCGCCTTCAGCTTCATGAGCGCGTCGAGCAGCATGCGCTCGTGGCCGTCGAGCTCGATCTCGACCGTCTGCATGTAGGGCTTGGCGTCCTTGTCCGGGTCGTAGCGGTAAATCTGGAATGTGCGCTTCATCGTAGTGACCTTGTGAATGCTTTGTGTGAGCTGGCTGTGAGCTGCTCGCTTAGAACGTGCGGACCTTCGGCGGAACCGGGGCCACGGTGAGCGGCTGCAGCTTGACCGGCTTGTACGAGAGGCGGTTGTCGGCGCTGTACCAGAGGGTGTGCTTCATCCAGTTGGCGTCGTCGCGGCCCAGCGGTGCGACCGGGTCGTCGGCCGGGCGCTCGTAGTCTTCCACCGTGTGGGCGCCGCGGCATTCCTTGCGGGCCGCCGCCGAGACCATGGTGGCCTGCGCCACTTCGATCAGGTTGTCGACTTCCAGCGCTTCGATGCGGGCGGTGTTGAACACCTTCGACTTGTCCTTCAGGCCGATGGCCTTGACGCGCTCGCGCACGGCGGCGATCTTGACCACGCCTTCGTCCATCGAGGCCTGCTTGCGGAACACGGCCGCGTGCTGCTGCATGACGGCGCGGATCTCGCCGGCCACGTCCTGGGCGTACTCGCCGCCGGTGGAGGTTTCGAGGCGGTTCAGTCGCTCCAGCGTGCGGTCGGCCGCGTCGTTGGGCAGGGGCTTGTGTTCCTTGAGCTTATCGTTGAACTCGACGATGTGGTTGCCGGCAGCGCGGCCGAACACCAGCAGGTCGAGCAGCGAGTTCGTGCCCAGGCGGTTGGCGCCGTGCACGCTCACGCAGGAGCATTCGCCCACTGCATACAGGCCGTTCACCACGGCACTGTTGTCCTCGCCCTTCTGCACCACGACCTGGCCGTGGATGTTGGTCGGGATGCCGCCCATCTGGTAGTGGATGGTCGGCACGACGGGGATCGGTTCCTTCGTGATGTCGACGTTGGCGAAGTTGACCCCGATCTCGTACACCGAAGGCAGGCGCTTGTGGATGGTGTCCGCGCCAAGGTGGTCGAGCTTGAGCAGCACGTAGTCCTTGTTCGGACCGCAGCCGCGGCCTTCCTTGATTTCCTGGTCCATCGAGCGCGAGACGAAGTCGCGCGGCGCCAGGTCCTTCAGCGTGGGCGCATAGCGCTCCATGAAGCGTTCGCCGTTGCTGTTCAGCAGGATGGCGCCTTCGCCGCGGCAGCCTTCGGTCAGCAGCACGCCCGCGCCGGCCACGCCGGTGGGGTGGAACTGCCAGAACTCCATGTCCTGCAGCGGAATGCCCGAGCGCGCAGCCATGCCGAGGCCGTCGCCGGTGTTGATGAAGGCGTTGGTCGAGGCCTGGAAGATGCGGCCGGCGCCGCCGGTGGCCAGCAGCACGGTCTTGGCCTGCAGGATGTGCAGGTCGCCGGTTTCCATTTCGAGGGCGGTCACGCCGACCACGTCGCCTTCCTCGTCGCGGATGAGGTCGAGCGCCATCCATTCGACGAAGAACTGGGTGCGTGCCTCGACGTTCTTCTGGTAGAGCGTGTGCAGCATCGCGTGGCCGGTGCGGTCGGCCGCGGCGCAGGCGCGCTGCACGGGCTTCTCGCCGTAGTTGGCCGTGTGGCCGCCGAACGGACGCTGGTAGATCGTGCCGTCGGGGTTGCGGTCGAAGGGCATGCCGAAGTGCTCGAGCTCGTACACGACCTTCGGTGCTTCGCGGCACATGAACTCGATCGCGTCCTGGTCACCGAGCCAGTCGGAGCCCTTGATCGTGTCGTAGAAGTGGTAGTGCCAGTTGTCCTCGCTCATGTTGCCGAGCGACGCGCCCACGCCGCCTTGCGCGGCGACGGTGTGCGAGCGGGTCGGGAACACCTTGGAGAGCACGGCCACGTTGAGGCCGGCACGTGCGAGTTGCAGCGAGGCGCGCATGCCGGAGCCGCCGGCACCGACGATGACGACGTCGAACTTGCGCTTGGTGATTTTGTCTTTCGTGTAGGTCATGGTGGGTCAGATCTTCCAAAGCACTTGAATGGCCCAACCCGCACAACCGACAAGCCAGACGATGGTGAAAACTTGCAGCACGAGACGGATGGCGACGGGCTGGATGTAGTCCATCCATACGTCGCGCATGCCGACCCAGACGTGGTAGAGCAGGGCGACGATCACGGAGAAGGTCAGCACCTTCATCCACTGCGCGGCGAAGATGCCGGCCCACAGGTCGTAGCCGATGGGGCCGCGGGTGAAGATCAGTTGCGCGAGCAGCACGATCGTGAAGAGCGCCATCAGGCAACCCGTGATGCGCTGGCTGAGCCAGTCGCGCAGACCGTAGTGGGCGCCGACGACGACGCGCTTGGAGCCGTAATTCACAGACATGGTTGGCTCCTTCTCAGTACAGGCCGAACAGCTTGGCGCCGAGCACGACGGTGAGCAGGATGCTCAGCGCCAGCGTGGCGATGGCCGAGGTGTTGCCGAATTCCTTGTTCACCGCGGCGTGGCTCACGTCCATCCAGAGGTGGCGCAGGCCGGCGATGAAGTGGTGCAGGTAGGCCCAGATGAGCGCGAGCGCGACCAGCTTGAAGAACCACCCCGGAACGAAACCAAGGCCGCTGTTGAAGGCGGCCTTGAAGCGGGCAAACGAATAGTCGGAGGACAGCGAGGTGTCGAACATCCAGATGATGAACGGCATCAGCAGGAACATCAGCACGCCGCTGACGCGGTGCAGGATCGACACGATGCCTGCGGGCGGCAGGCGGTAGGTCGTGAGATCGGTGAAGGCGTTGATGTTGCGGAATTCGCGACGCTTGGGCCGGGGAGGAGTTGCAAGCTCTGTCATTGGGAGATGGCTTTCGTGGCTTTTGTGACTTGTTGGCTCGTTGCTTGTTCTGAGAGCGAACGCTTTTGTTTCTTATGGGAAGTGCAAACAACGCAAAATTCTATTGCAATGCACCATCGTGCTGCGGACGCATGCGAGTCACTGCACCGTTGCAGTCGGATGCTATTGACTTCGTAGCGCGATGCTCATGTCCCATGCGCGCGCGGACGCGCCAGTGTTCGGCGTTCTTCTGCATTGCGGTCAGCCCAGCTGGTTCCTGTAGTGGTGCGTGTCGGTGCGATAGAGGCCGCGGCGCAGTTCCATCGGCGTGTCATGGTAGGTGTGCGCCACCCTTTCCACGCTCAGCAGGGGCATCTGCGGGGGCACGTCGAGCAGCGCGGCCTGTTCGGCATCGGGCAGCACGGCGCGGATCTTTTCTTCGGCCCGCACCATGCGCACGCCGAATTCAGTTTCGAAGAGCGCGTACATCGGGCCTGGCCATGCACGCAGACGTTCGGCGGTGAGTCCCTTGAAGGGGGCGCCGGGCAGCCAGAGGTCTTCGAGGATGGTGGGGACGCCGCCGTAGGCGAGCACGCGGCGCACCTGCAGCACGGCGTCGGCGGTGCGCAGGCCGAGGGCGCGCGCCACGTCGGCCGATGCGCGCAGGCGCTTGCAGTCGACGATGGTGCGCACGGCCGGGCCCTCGGTGCTCGGGTCGCCCTCGTCGGGCACGAGCTTGAGGAAGCGGTACTGCACATGCTGCTCGGCATGGGTGGCCACGAAGGTGCCCTTGCCCTGGCGGCGCACCACGAGGTTCTCGGACGCGAGCTCGTCGATGGCCTTGCGCACCGTGCCCTGGCTCACGCGATAGCGCACGGCCAGGTCCATCTCGCTCGGAATGGGCTCGCCAGGCTTCCACTCGCCGGCCTGCAGGCTCTGCAGGATCAGTGTCTTGATCTGCTGGTAGAGCGGACTGAAGGACGGCGTCGCGGGCTCGTCGAAGGAGGTGGGCGTGTTCATGGCAGCGGTGGGGTGCGCCTTGGCGGACCCCCTGAGGATATCTTATATAAGACATAAGACGGGGCTCATCGAATCGGCTTAAAATGCTGCCGGTCTCGCGCTGCGGGAAGGTATTTCGTCCCGCAGAACCCCTGGCGCCCCACGAGAGCGCCGACACCGTTTCATTACCTTCTGGAGTCTTCCCATGAGCAAAAAGCCCGTCCGCGTTGCCGTCACCGGTGCCGCCGGTCAAATCGGTTACGCCCTGCTGTTCCGTATCGCCTCCGGTGAAATGCTCGGCAAAGACCAGCCGGTCATCCTGCAATTGCTCGAGATCCCCGACGAGAAGGCCCAGAAGGCGCTCAAGGGCGTGATCATGGAGCTCGAAGACTGCGCCTTCCCGCTGCTGGCCGGCGTGATCCCCACCGGCGACCCGCTGGTGGCCTTCAAGGACGCCGACTACGCCCTGCTGGTCGGTGCCCGTCCCCGCGGCCCCGGCATGGAGCGCGCCGACCTGCTGGCCGCCAACGCCCAGATCTTCACGGCACAGGGCAAGGCGCTCGACCAGGTCGCCAGCCGCGACGTCAAGGTGCTCGTGGTCGGCAACCCCGCCAACACCAACGCCTACATCGCCATGAAGAGCGCGCCCAGCCTGCCGCGCGAGAACTTCACCGCCATGCTGCGCCTGGACCACAACCGCGCCGCCAGCCAGATCGCCGCCAAGACCGGCACCGCAGTGGGCGACATCGAGAAGCTCACCGTCTGGGGCAACCACTCGCCCACGATGTACGCCGACTACCGCTTCGCCACCGTCGCCGGCAAGGGCGTCAAGGACCTGATCAACGACCAGGTCTGGAATGCCGACACCTTCCTGCCCACCGTGGGCAAGCGCGGTGCCGCCATCATCGAAGCCCGCGGCCTGTCGTCGGCTGCATCGGCCGCCAACGCAGCCATCGACCACATGCGCGACTGGGCCCTGGGCTCCAACGGCAAGTGGGTCACCATGGGCGTGCCCTCCAACGGCGAATACGGCATTCCGAAGGACGTGATCTTCGGCTTCCCGGTCACCACCGAGAACGGCAAGTACAAGATCGTCGAAGGCCTGGACATCGATGCATTCAGCCAGGAACGCATCAACAAGACGCTGAAGGAACTGCAGGACGAGCAGGCCGGCGTCGCCCACCTGCTGTAAGCAAGCCAGTCCCCCGACCAGCATGCTCGACTGGAACCCCGCGCTCTACCGTCGCTACGAGGACGAGCGCACCCGTCCCGCGCAGGAACTCCTCGCGCGGGTGCCGTTGACCGAGGCGGCCCGCGTGGTCGACCTCGGCTGTGGACCGGGCAACTCCACCGAGCTGCTGGTCAACCGGTTCCCGAAGGCGCAGGTCACCGGGACCGACAACTCCGAAGCCATGCTGGTCAGCGCGCGCGAGCGCCTGCCGCAGGCACGCTTCGAGTTGAGCGACATCGCGACCTGGGCGCCGCGATCTGAAGAAGAAGCGCCCGATCTCATCTATGCCAACGCGTCCCTGCAGTGGGTGCCCGATCACCACAAGCTGATCCCGCGCCTGTTCGACGCGCTGGCGCCGGGTGGCGTGCTCGCCATCCAGATGCCCGACAACCGCGAGGAACCCACGCACCGCCTGATGCGCGCGCTCGCTGCCGAGGCGCCGTGGGCCGAGCCCATCGGCGACGCGGACAAGCTGCGCACGCTGCTGCTCGACCTGCGCGGCTACTACGACCTGCTGGCTCCGATCGCGCCGCACGTCGATGTCTGGCACACCATCTACCAGCACCGCATGGCCGATGCGGCCTCCATCGTCGAATGGGTGCGCGGCACCGGCCTGAAGCCCTTCGTCGACCGCCTGTCGCCCGAGCTGCAGGCAAGCTACCTCGCCGAGTATCAGCGGCGCGTGGACGAGGCCTATCCCGTCCGTACCGACGGCAAGCGGCTGCTGGCCTTCCCGCGCATGTTCATCGTCGCGCAGAAGACCGGGAAGAGCGGCAAGGCATGACGAAGACCGCGCACCCCGCTGAAGTGCTGCTCGGCGCACAGGCCGGCGCGGTGGCGCTTCCCGTGTGCGACCACTACAGCGGCGTCGAGGCGCGCATGAAGAAGAGCCTCGCGCTCCAGGCCGAGATGGCCGAGGAGTTCGGCGCCTGCGTGTTCGACGTCACCCTCGACTGCGAGGACGGCGCCCCGGTGGGCGGCGAGGCCGACCATGCGGCGCTCGTCACCGAACTCGCGCTTGGCGCGAAGCCCGGCATGCGCGTCGGCGTGCGCGTGCATCCCGTCGACCACCCGGCCTTCGCGGGCGACGTGGTCACCATCGCCGGACGTGCAGGTTCGCGCCTGAGCCACCTGATGGTGCCCAAGGTCGAGTCCGTGGCCGATGTCGACCAGGCCGTTGCGGCCCTCGACGCGGCCGATGCCGGCGCGCTGCCGCTGCACGTGCTGATCGAATCGCCGCTGGCGGTGCACAACGCATTCGACATCGCCGCGCATCCTCGTGTGCAGTCGCTGAGCTTCGGGCTGATGGACTTCGTCTCGGCGCATGCGGGCGCCATCCCGGCCGACGGCATGGGCGCGGCGGGGCAGTTCAGCCACCCGCTGGTGGTGCGCGCCAAGCTGGCCATCGCGTCGGCGGCGCACGCCTACGGCAAGGTGCCTTCGCACTGTGTGGTCACCGAATTCAACGACACCGGCGCCATGCGCACGGCGGCCCGCAGGGCGGCCACGGAATTCGGCTACACGCGCATGTGGAGCATCCATCCGAACCAGATCCGGCCGATGCTGGAAGCCTTCGCGCCGGACGAGTCGCAGATTCAAATTGCCACAAAAATCCTTGTAAAGGCGGCGGCCGCGGATTGGGCTCCGACACAAATTGATGGCACATTGCACGACCGCGCGAGCTACCGCCACTTCTGGCAGGTTCTGACGCGCGCCCACGCAACAGGGCGCGCGTTGCCCTCCGAGGCGAAAGCCTGGTTTGCATTCGCGGCCTCCTGAAACGAAACCTTCGAACCCAGCCTCAAGGAAACCCACACATGAAGAAAATTGCCCTGATCGCCGCCGTCGCCCTGGCCCTGCCGTTCGCGGCCGTGGCACAGAGCACGACGCCGGCCAAGCCTGCGGCCAAGGCCGAGACGGCGAAGAAGAAGGCGCCCCCGAAGCGCCAGGTCACCCGCAAGGCCGCCAAGGCGGTGGAAGAAGTCACGCCGATCGCCGACGACACCAACGTCGTCCTCACCGACGCCGACCTCGAAGTGGCCAAGCGCGTCTCGATCGGCAAGGCCCAGTGCGAACTCGGCGCCGACGTGACCGTCACGCCCGACGAGAAGAAGCCCGGCTTCTTCACCGTCAGCACCAAGGGCCAGAAGTACCGCATGCACCCGGTCGAAAGCCGCACCGGCGCCATCCGCCTCGAAGACCCGCGTGCGGGCGCCATGTGGCTCCAGCTCGGCAACAAGTCGATGCTGATGAACCAGAAGGCCGGCCTGCGCATCGCCGACGAATGCCAGACCGACGCGCAGATCGCGTTCGCTGCCGAAATGAAGAAGAACCCGCCCAAGGCCCTGTTCGACGGCGCCGACGGCGAGAAGAAGTAAGCGCCCCGAGCGCCCTGGAGTGCCCCAGGGCGCTCCTACACGGCGCGCGGCGCGGCTCTTGCTTGACCGCAGGGGCCGCCTCGCACGCCCGCCAGACCAGTTTCCGGAGAAAAGAAGATGTTGCAAGCCTACGTTGACCATGTTGCCGAACGCGCCGCGCTCGGTATCCCGCCGCTGCCCCTGAGCGCGAAGCAGACTTCCGAAGCGATCGAGCTCCTGAAGAGCGCAAACGCGAAGGACGGCGCCTTCCTGCTCGACCTGCTGACCCACCGCGTGCCTGCCGGCGTCGATGACGCTGCCAAGGTCAAGGCGAGCTACCTCGCGGCCGTGGCCCACGGCACCGAGAAGAGCGAGTTCATTTCGCGCGCCCGCGCCACCGAACTGCTCGGCACCATGCTCGGCGGCTACAACATCAGCCCCCTGATCGACCTGCTCGACGACGCCGAAGTCGGTGCCGTGGCGGCCGAAGGCCTGAAGAAGACCCTGCTGATGTTCGACCAGTTCCACGACGTCAAGGAAAAGGCCGACAAGGGCAACGCCAACGCCAAGGGCGTTCTGCAGAGCTGGGCCGATGCCGAGTGGTTCACCAGCCGCCCCGAAGTGCCGCAGAGCCTGACCATCACGGTCTTCAAGGTGCCCGGCGAAACCAACACCGACGACCTCTCGCCCGCGCCCGACGCCACCACGCGTCCCGACATCCCGATGCACGCGCTGGCCATGCTGAAGAACAAGCGTGAAGGCACCGCATTCGAGCCCGAGGAAGACGGCAAGCGCGGCCCGGTCAAGTTCATCGAGTCGCTCAAGGAAAAGGGCAACCAGGTCGCCTACGTCGGTGACGTGGTCGGCACCGGCTCCAGCCGCAAGTCCGCCACCAACTCGGTGCTGTGGTTCACCGGCGAGGACATCCCCTTCATCCCCAACAAGCGCTTCGGCGGCGTGTGCCTGGGCACCAAGATCGCCCCGATCTTCTACAACACCATGGAAGACGCGGGCGCGCTGCCCATCGAGCTCGACGTGAGCCAGATGGACACCGGCGACGTCGTCGAACTGCGCCCCTACGAAGGCAAGGCGCTGAAGGACGGCAAGGTCATCGCCGAATTCAAGGTCAAGAGCGACGTGCTGTTCGACGAAGTGCGCGCCGGCGGCCGCATTCCGCTGATCATCGGCCGCGGCCTGACGGCCAAGGCGCGCGAGGCCCTGGGCCTGCCCGCCTCGACGCTGTTCCGCCTGCCGCAAAGCCCGGTCGATACCAAGAAGGGCTTCTCGCTCGCACAGAAGATGGTCGGGCGCGCCTGCGGCCTGCCCGAAGGCCAGGGCGTGCGTCCGGGCACGTACTGCGAACCCAAGATGACCTCGGTCGGCTCGCAGGACACCACCGGTCCGATGACGCGCGACGAGCTGAAGGACCTGGCATGCCTGGGCTTCTCGGCCGACCTCGTGATGCAGTCGTTCTGCCACACCGCGGCCTACCCCAAGAAGGTGGACGTGAAGATGCACCACGAGCTGCCCGATTTCATCAGCACCCGCGGCGGCGTTTCCCTGCGCCCGGGCGACGGCGTGATCCACTCCTGGCTCAACCGCCTGCTGACGCCCGACACCGTGGGCACGGGCGGCGACAGCCACACCCGCTTCCCCATCGGCATCAGCTTCCCGGCCGGCTCCGGCCTCGTGGCTTTCGCCGCCGCCACCGGCGTGATGCCGCTGGACATGCCTGAATCGGTGCTCGTGCGCTTCAAGGGCAAGATGCAGCCCGGCGTCACGCTGCGCGACCTGGTCAACGCGATTCCGCTGTACGCCATCAAGCAGGGCCTGCTGACGGTCGAGAAGAAGGGCAAGAAGAACATCTTCTCGGGCCGCATCCTCGAGATCGAGGGCCTGCCCGACCTGAAGGTGGAACAGGCCTTCGAGCTGAGCGACGCCTCGGCCGAGCGCTCGGCCGCCGGCTGCACGGTGCACCTGAACAAGGAACCGATCATCGAGTACATCAACAGCAACATCACGCTGATGAAGTGGATGATCGCCGAGGGCTACGCCGACGCCCGCACGCTGCAGCGCCGCATCGCCGCGCAGGAAGCCTGGCTGAAGGACCCGCAGCTGCTCAAGGGCGACGACGACGCCGAGTACGCGGCCGTCATCGAGATCGATCTGGCCGACATCCACGAGCCCATCGTGGCCTGCCCGAACGACCCCGACGACGTGAAGACGCTGTCGGACGTGGCCGGCGCCAAGATCGACGAAGTGTTCATCGGCTCGTGCATGACCAACATCGGCCACTTCCGTGCCGCGTCGAAGCTGCTCGAAGGCAAGCGCGACATCCCGGTCAAGCTGTGGATCGCCCCGCCGACCAAGATGGACGCGCAGCAGCTCACCGAGGAAGGCCACTACGGCGTGTTCGGCAATGCCGGCGCCCGCACCGAAATGCCGGGCTGCTCGCTGTGCATGGGCAACCAGGCACAGGTGCGCGAAGGCGCCACGGTCATGTCGACCAGCACCCGCAACTTCCCGAACCGCCTGGGCAAGAACACCAACGTGTACCTGGGCTCGGCGGAACTGGCCTCCATCTGCTCGAAGCTCGGCCGCATCCCGACGCGCGAGGAGTACATGGCCGACATCGGCGTGATCAACAGCAACGGCGACAAGATCTACCAGTACCTGAACTTCGACAAGATCGAGGACTACAAGGGCGTGGCGGATACGGTCGCGGCCTGATCGAGCAGGCTCTCGCGGGCGATCTGCGGATCGCCCGGCAAAAAGCCCCAAGCCCCGCGCCGGCGGGGCTTTTTCTTTTTCAGAGCGGCGGCTGGTTGGGCTGCAGGTGCTCCTGACCCGTGAGCACCATTGCCGCGCCGGCCGGGCCGCCGACCGCATGGGGCAGGGCGTCGAGCAGCGAGTTCGCGAAGTCGCCGCGGTACAGCTTGGCGCCCTGGTGCGACAGGTTGGAGTTGGCGTCGATGTAGATCGATTCGCCCAGGCCCGTCCAGAGGCGGCAGAAGCCGTAGTCCTCCGAGAGGTAGCGCTTCGTCTGCGGATCGACCATGACATCGAAGAAGCGGTAGTGCAGGCCCAGGTCGGCCTCGCCGATGCTGTCGGGCACGTAGCGCAGTTCGGGGTAGCCCGCCATGAGCCGTTCGAACACCGAGCGCTTGATCACCATGAACCCGGTCGGCGCCTCTGTCACCTTCATGAAGCCGTCGGGCTGCACCTCCAGCTCGACCCGCGAAGTGGCCTCGCAGGCCTGTGCGTTGACGGTGTAGCGGGTGAAGGTGGACTCGAACTTCTGCTGCGTCGTGCCCGCCGCCACGCCGCCTTCGGGCCAGTTCTCGCGCTTCAGCGGGTAGACGCCTGCCGCGACGTCGTAGCCCGACAGCAGCAGCCGGAAGGCGGCCTGCGCCGAGAAGCCGATGTCGGCATCGACCCAGAAGAGATGCGTCCACTGCGGGCTGGACAGGAACCGGGCCACGCAATTGTTCCGCGCGCGCGTCACCAGGCTCTCGCCCTGGTGCGTGAACACCTGCAGCCGCATGCCGGCCCGCTCGGCCTGCACCGCGAAGTTCAGCATCGAGTTGAGGTAGTTCACGAACACCTTGCCGTCGTGGCTCGGCGTCACGATCAAAGGGAAGAACTGCCGGAGTTCGGAGGGGTCGAGCATGTCGGTTCCATTCGCTTGTCTGGTCGCGGCGGCCCCGGCTATCGGGCAGTGCGCCGCATCAGGCCGAGCAGCAGCGTGTTGTAGACCTCCGTTGCCGCGGCGTTGCCGGGAAGATAGCGGCCGATCAGGCTGCGCTGGCGTTCGCGATACGAATCGGCCTGCGCGTCGTGCGTGTCGATGGCCTCGACCACGCGCGCGCTGGCGCCCGACACGTCGTTGCCCTGGTAGTAGTAGCCCAGGTCCGCGCACAGGTGCGCGTTGTGCACCAGCGGATAGCCCTGCCAGCAGGTCTCAAGGTAGAAGTAGTTCAGCGGGTTCTCCCACTGGTGGGAGATCACGATGTCGGTGTTCTGCGCGAGGAACACGGGCGTCTCGTGGCGGCCCAGGAAGACGGCCTTGTGCTGGCGAACCAGGTCGAGCTGGTTCATCAGCGTGATGAACTCCATGTTCTCCTTCGCCAGCCGCTCGGCGTTGGTGACCTGCAGCAGCGCGATGGCCTCGGGCCGCGAGCGGTAGGCCAGTTCGGCGATCAGCACCGGGTAGAGGCAGAACTTCACGACGTCGATGTTCGGCTCCATCACGCTGAGCCGGCGCGGGCCCGTCTTCGGCTGGTAGACGCCGGCATCGGGCAGCGCGCGGGTGCGCTCTTCGAGGAACACCGGGCTCCAGACGAAAGGCACCGGGCGCGCGTCCGTGCGGCGCAAAACTTCGAAGTACGGCTGGCTGATGTTGGCCACCTGGGGAACCATCCAGATGTCGTCGTAGCGCTGGTTCACGAAGAGGTTCTGGCCCCACAGCGGCCTGCCGAAGAGCATCGCCTCCATGGCGTGCACGTACTCGAAGCCGCAGCAGTACGAAACCAGCCGCGCGCCGCGCTGCTTCAGGTAAGCGGTCTGCGCCGCGTCGATCTGGCCGCCGAGCTCGATCAGCACGTCGACGCTGTCCTTGGCCGCCTCGAAGGTCACCGTGGGCCAGCGTGCCTGGTCCCACGGCAGGGCGGCGGTGATGCGGATCGCCGTCGTGTTGACGAGCACCACCGAGGCCACGGCAGGGCAGTGCTTCAGAGCTTCCGCCAGGAAAACAGCGTTTTGTTTGATGCCGTTGTTCCAGAGGGTTTCAGTCTCGTGATGAAGACCGATGGTGATTCCAATGCGGAGCGCGGATGCAGGAGGCATTGAATTGTTTCTCAATTGTTAATTAGCCGGTGGCGGCATTTGCGTGAAAAAAATCACTGATCGAGATCTTCTGCGGCGTGATGAATTTCACGATTCTAAATACACCTGTGAATTTATTGGCAGAAAAAGTCGGGTCTTTGATGTTCGTGGAAAAGCACTCAGAAGACGTGTCTGAGGCCGTGAGATCACTGCAGATGCATGACTTTGGTGGTATCTATTGAGCGATTCGGAACCTCGTTCCATCAACTTTCAGTGGTCGTGACGCCGCTGCGTTGGACGCTTTTTTAAACTTTTGTGAACTAAATCATCAGAGCCGATTTTGAAACGGTTAGCGGGCGATTTGGAAATGTAAACAACTGCGTACATTCCACCATTCCTGCAATTGAGCGCTGCCTGAACCGGTGCTCAGGCGATGAAACCTGGCGCAGCAAGCATCCGGTTTCACCTGTCGGAACCCCGTCCATTCATTCACCGCAAGCCGAAAATCGACATGAACAAGTCATACAGAAGCATCTGGAACGAAGCCCTGGGAGCATGGGTCGCGGTCAGCGAGCTCGAGAAGAGCAGGGGCAAGGCCAGCAGGAGCGCCATCAGCGGCGGGTTCCTGCGTGTCAGCATGCTGTCGGCTTCGCTGATGCTCGCGTTCGGGCTGGCGGCTCCGAACGCCTTCGCCCAGTTGTCGTGTACCGGCACCCTCGTTTGCCAGCCGTCAGGCAACCAGGGCCTGACCTTCGTCGCGAACCCGGATTCGACGGGAAGCGGCGAGAGCATGGTCCTGCGAGGCGGAGGCTCAAGCACGCCGGTTCGCAACTATTTCGTCGGCAACGCCGACATCGCCAACGCCACCAACATCACGCTGGGCGACGCGAGCACCACGAACTCCACGACGACCATCCTGGCCAACCACTTCCAGGTGGGCAACAGCGCCACCAGTGCCTCGGGCGCCAACAGCTCGGCCATCGGCATCAACGCGCATGCGACCCAATCGGACACGGTCGCCATCGGCAGTTCCGCCAATGCTTTGGCCGCTTCCGCCATCGCGCTGGGCAACAGTGCGACGGTCAGCGCGGGGTCGACGTCGAGCATCGCGATCGGCACAAGCGCGAATGCCCTCGGTTCGGATGCGGTGGCACTCGGCCGCGGTGCCCAGGCCGGCAGCAGCAGCACCGTCGCCATCGGCGCCGGTTCCGGCACCACCAGCAACAACTCCACGGCCATCGGCGCCGGAGCGACGACCTCCGACGCCTGGGCCACGGCGATCGGCAGCACCGCGAACGCCTACGGCAACAGCAGCACCGCCATCGGCGGGGGCGCATCAGCCAACTCCAATGGCCTGGCGATGGGACGCTCCTCGACTGCGTCTGGCGCGGCGGGCGTAGCACTGGGCCAGTCGGCGGTCGCATCCAGCAACTTCGCCACGGCGGTCGGCAGCATGGCCAACGCTGCCGGGGTCAACTCGATCGCCATCGGCGGCTCCACCGCCACCGCGCCCACCACGCAGGCGCTCGCCTCGGGCAAGGGCGCCATCGCGATCGGCAACAACGGCACCCAAGGCGCCAAGGCCCTTGCCGACGACGCGGTCGCGATCGGCGGCCAGGCCAATGCCGCATACACCGGCAGCGTGGCGCTCGGCGCGGGCAGCGTGACCGGCGCGGCCGCTCCCGCAGGCAAGGGCTTCCTCACCGGATCTGCCGCGCCTGCCTCCGAAGTCTCGGTCGGCTCGTCGGCCGCCCTGCGGCGCATCACCAACGTCGCCGACGGCGCTGCTGCCCAGGACGCCGTGACCGTGGCCCAGTTGAGCACCGGCATGAGCACCACGGCGACCAGCATCGCCAGCCTCTCCACCTCGACCTCGACCGGAATATCCAGCCTCTCGACAGGCCTGAGCACCACCAACAACTCCGTCGGCAGCCTTTCGACTTCCACCTCCACCGGGCTGAGCACGGCGACCAGCCGCATCAACAACCTCTCGACAGGCCTCAACACGACGAACAGCAGCGTCGCGAGCTTGTCTACCTCCACGTCGACGGGCATCACCAGCCTGTCGACCGGCCTGAGCACGACCAACAGCAGCGTGGCGAGCCTGTCCACTTCCACATCGACCGGCTTCGGCAGCCTCTCGACTTCCACCTCCACCGGCCTGAGCACGGCGACCAGCCGCATCAACAGCCTTTCGACAGGCCTCAGCACGACCAACAGCAGCGTCGCGAGCTTGTCTACCTCCACCTCGAGCGGCATCACCAGCGTGTCGACAGGCCTCAGCACCACCAACAGCGCCGTCTCGAGCCTGTCGACCGGTCTGAGCACGACGAACAGCGGCGTGGCCAGCCTGTCGACTTCCACGTCCACTGGCCTGAGCACTGCCACGAGCAACATCGGGAGCCTGTCGACGGGGCTGAGCACAGCGACGAGCGGCATCGGCAGCCTTTCCACGGGCCTGAGCACCACGAACAGTGCCGTCGCCAGCCTGTCCACTTCCGCATCGACCGGCATCGGAAGCCTTTCGACAGGCCTGAGCACGACCAACAGCAGCCTGGGCACCCTGAGCTCGACGGTCAGCTCCATCTACAACACGGGCACCAAGTATTTCCACGCCAACAGCACCGGCGCGGACAGCCAGGCCATCGGCGCCAACAGCGTGGCCATCGGCCAGAACGCCGTCGCCAACGGCGCCAACAGCGTGGCGCTGGGCGCGAACTCCGCTGCCAGCCGGACCGCCGCCGCGATGACGAACTACGGCGCCTTCGGACTGGCAAGCAAGCAGACCGCGGCCGGCGAAGTGAACGTAGGCAACCGCGTGATCACCGGCGTGGCGGCTGGCACCGCGGACCAGGACGCGGTCAATGTGTCGCAGGTGAGGACGGTGACCGCGTCGCTGTCCACCGGCCTGAGCACCGCCAGCAGCAGCATCGGCAGCCTGTCGACCGGCCTGAACACGACCAACAGCACCGTCGCCAGCCTCTCGACGACTCTCAGCTCCTCGACCAGCGCCATCAGCAGTCTGTCTACCGGTCTGAGCACGACGAACAGCAGTGTGACGAGTCTGTCGACTTCGACATCTACCGGACTGAGTACCGCGACGAGCAGTATCGGCAGCCTGTCCACGGGTTTGAGCACGACGAACAGCACCGTGGCCAGCCTTTCGACTTCCACCTCGACTGGCCTCAGCACGGCGACCAGCAGCATCGGCAGCCTGTCGACGGGCCTGAGTACGACGAACAGCAGCGTGGCGAGCCTTTCGACTTCGACCTCGACCGGCCTGAGCACTGCGACCAGCGGCATCAACAGCTTGTCGACTGGCCTCAGCACCACCAACAGCAGCGTCGCCAGCTTGTCGACTTCCACCTCGACCGGCATCGGCAGCTTGTCGACGGGCCTGAGTACGACGAACAGCAGCGTGGCGAGCCTTTCGACTTCGACCTCGACCGGCCTGAGCACGGCGACCAGCGGCATCGGCAGCCTGTCCACCGGGCTGAGCACGGTATCGAGCACGGTGGGCAGCCTGTCCACCGGCCTGAGCACCACGACCAGCAGCATTGGCAGCCTGTCGACGGGGTTGAGCACGACGAACAGCGGCCTGGCCAGCCTGTCGATCTCGACCTCCACGGGCCTGAGCACGGCCACGAGCAGCATCGACAGCCTGTCCACGTCCACCTCGACGGGGCTGAGCACCGCCACCAGCAGCGTCGCAAGCCTGTCGACTTCCACCTCGACCGGCCTGAGCACGGCGATCAGCGGCATCGGCAGCCTGTCGACGGGCCTGAGCACGACCAACATCAACCTCAGCAGCCTGAGCACGTCGGTCGGCGACATCTACAGCAACGGCACGAAGTATTTCCACGCCAGGTCGACGGCCGGCGATTCGGTGGCCAGCGGGCAGGAGGCGGTGGCGATCGGGCCTCAGTCGGTGGCCAGCGGGGCCAGCTCCTTCGCCGCCGGCAACGGTGCGAGGGCGACGGCCGACGGCGCAGTGGCGGTGGGCTTCGGCGCGCAGGCGACGGGCACCAATGCGATCGCCATCGGTTCGGGGGCCCTGGCCACGGGCTCGCAGGCCTTGGGTGCCAATGCGCGTGCTGGCGGCGGCGGCGTGGCGCTGGGCGACGACGCGGATGCCGGCGGCACGTCGCTGAGCCAGGCGCAAAACGTTGCCAAGGGCACGGCGATCGGCTTCGGCGCGGTCGTGCAGCAAAGCGGCGGCGTGGCGCTGGGCGCGGGGTCGGTGGCTTCCACAGCGGCGGGTGTTGCAGGCTATGTGCCGGGCGGCGCAACCGCACAGCAGCAGGCCGCGGTGAGGGCCACCACGAGCACGCAGGCCGCGGTGTCGGTGGGCGATGCGGCCAATGGCCAGTACCGACAGATCACCGGCGTGGCGGCGGGCTCGGCCGACAGCGACGCGACCAACGTCGCGCAGCTGAAGGCGGCCTCGGCGGCGGCGAAGGCCGGCAGCGTGCAGTACGCGACCAACCCCGACGGCTCGGTCAACTACAACCAGATCACGCTGGGCAATAGCCAGGCGCCGGGCGGCACGCGCATCAGCAACGTGGCGCCGGGCATCCTGCCTGGCGACGCGGTCAACGTGCAACAGCTCAACCAGTTGCAGGGCCAGCTCGGCGACGTGGCGCGCATTGCCTACTCGGGCACGGCCATGGCGTTCGCGATGTCGGGCACCTACCTGCCGACGCTCTACCCGGGCGAGAAGACGGTGGGCGTTGGCCTGGGCAGCTACAAGGGCTACAGCGCGGTGGCGCTGACCTTCAAGGCGCTGTCGGACGACGGCAAGATGTCGTGGGGCGCGGGCGTGACGACCACCGGCAAGGAGTGGGGCATCAACGCCGGCATCGGCTGGAAGTGGAAATAAGCCACTGAAAGGCCGCCGAACATGCCCTCGGGCGGCGGCTTTCGCGCCTCGCGGCGTGGGAGCCGCTTTTTCTGAGACACACTCCGCCTCATGCGCGTCGGTATTTCAGTCCTTACCCATGCGGGGCAGAACATCTGGGAGAACGGAATGGGGCAGAACGTCCTGTTCCTGGCCCGGCTGTTGCAACGCATCGGCTTCGTCGAGTCCGTGACCCTGATCGACGCGGGCGACCAGCAGGCCATGCCGCCGCAGGTCGACACGGCGGCCATGGGCCTGGGCTTCGGCCGGGCGCGCGAGCTCACCGACGTGCTGGACGTGGTCATCGAGATGGCCGGCGCGCTCGACGTGCAATGGCTTTCCTACTTCCGCGCATGCGGCGGCCGCGTGGTGTTCCATTGCGTGGGCCAGCCCTTCGCGGCGCTGGCCGAGCCCATCGTGTTCACCGGCAAGGGCCACTTCAGCACGCCCGAGCGTTGCGACGAGGTGTGGCTGCTGCCCAAGGACGCGGCGTTCGCGCCCATGATGCGCACCATCCACCGCTGCCCGGTGCACGAGGTGCCCTACCTCTGGTCGCCGCAGTTCCTGGCCCAGCGCGTCGCCGAGGTCGAGGCGGCGGGCTACCCCTTCGGCTACAGGCCGCGCACGGCAGCGCAGCCCGGCTTCCGCGTGGCGATCTTCGAGCCCAACATCTCGGTGGTGAAGACCTGCAGCGTGCCGATGCTGATCTGCGACGGCGCCTTCCGCGCCGACCCTTCGACGGTGGCCTCGATGCAGGTGCTCAACACCCTGCACCTGAAGGACCATCCGACCATGCTGTACCTCGCGAACTCGCTGGAGCTGGTGCGCCAGCACAAGGCGACCTTCCACGGCCGCAACGACTTCGCGGGCTTCATGGTGCAGTTCGCCGACGCGGTGGTCTCGCACCAGTGGCAGAACGACCAGAACTACGGCTATCTCGACGCGCTCTACGGCAACTACCCGCTGGTGCACAACTCGCCCTGGCTGCGCGACGCCGGCTACTACTACCCCGACTTCGACATCGCCGCCGGCGCGGCGCAGCTGCGCGAGGCGGTGCGGTCGCACGACCTGCAGCTCGACGACTACCGCGCCCGCGCACAGTGCGTGTTCCAGTCGGTCGACCCCTTCAGCGCAGCGAACATCGAGGGCTATGCGCAGCGCCTGCTGCACCTGGTGGGCGGCAACGCCGGCTTCCGCGCCGATGCCGCGAGGGCCGCCGCATGATGCCGTCCAAGCTCAGGGTCGGCGTGTCCATCTTCATCCGCAAGGGCGAGCAGAGCCTGTGGGAGAACGGCGTTTATCAGAACTGCCTGTTCCTCGTGATGCTGCTGCTGCGATCGCCGCGCGTCGAAAGCGCGGTGCTGGTGGCCGGCGGGGGCGACGGCGGCCCGGCGGACGCCACCAGCTTCCTCGCCGACTCGCCGGTGCCCATCATCGACATGGCCGCTGCCGCGCAGCAACTCGACCTGATGATCGAGATGAGCGCGCAGCTCGCCATGCCGTGGTCGGTGGCCTTCCGCGAGCGCGGCGGCAGGATCGTCTCGATGCGGGTGGGCAACGACTACGTGATCGACATCGAACGCATGATCTTCGACCAGCCGCACGGCCTGCTGATCTCGGGCGCGCCTTACGACGAGGTCTGGACGATTCCCGAGTACGAGCGGTCGTGCAAGCCCTATTTCGAGAGCACCTTCCGCGCGCCCGTGCGCCTCATGCCGCACCTGTGGAGTCCTATGGTGCTTGAGCGCGCCATGGCCCGCGCGCCGCAGAGTCCACCGTTTGTCTACGAGCCCGGCCGCAGGCAGTGGCGCGTGGCCATCTTCGAGCCCAACATCTGCATGGTGAAGACCAGCTTCATCCCGATGCTCGGCTGCGAGGCCGCGCACCGCGCGCAGCCCAGGCTCATCGAGAAGATGTGGGTCTACAACAGCTTCCACCTGAAGGACAAGCCGCTCTTCATCGGCTTCGCGCAGAGCCTGGACATCGTTCGGCACGGACTGGCCACCTTCGAGGGGCGCTTTCCGCTGTTCCAGGTGATGCCCGGCAAGATCGACGCGGTGTTCGCGCACCACTGGGAGAACGCGCAGAACTATCTCTACTACGAGGCGCTGTACGGCGGCTATCCGCTGATCCACAACTCGCACCTCGTCGGAGACTGCGGCTACCGCTACCACGGCTTCGACTGCGAGGAGGGCGGACTCGAGCTGCAGCGCGCCTTCGCCGAGCACGACGCCGACCTGCCTGCCTACCGCGAGCGCGCGCGCCGCTTCATCGCCACCCTCGACCCCGAGGGCGAGGAGAACGTGCGCGTCTACACCGCCGCCATCGAGAACCTTTACGCATGAGGACCGGGATGAAGCCGACCCCACGATTCCCCCGCCTGCTCATCGCCGCCCTGGCATGGGCCGCCGCCGGTGCCGCGTTCGCCCAGGGCGTGCTGGTGCCGCAGGCGCCGCCCGCCGCGCCACAGGACACGCTCACGCGCGCCGCCGCGAGCGTGGGCGTCAAGCGCTGCCTGCCGGCGATCACGCGGCTGTCCACGCTCACCGTGCAGGGCAGCCGCAGCCATGACGTGCTGCTCGACTGGGACCGCAAGCGCCCCGACGCCGGCCCGATGTTCTCGCTGATCGGCATGGAGTATCCGAACGCTGGCGTGGCGGCGTCGATCACCGCGATTCCCGACGAGAGCGGTGCC
>CAJYQC010000618.1 GCA_913776885.1 uncultured Variovorax sp. | reverse complement strand
GCCTCCGGGCTGCGCGTACTCGGTGTCGCGCGCGCCTTCCCTCTGCCGGGGGCAACCCCTGCGGGCCGGCAGAGCCGGGTCCGCGGTGTTCTCGACGGTGCGACGTCTCTTCCTTCATGGAGTGTCTTGTGAACAAGCTGCTCATGCACCCGGCGACCAAGCCGATCGTCTTCCTGCTGTGCCTGCTGCCTTTCGCGCGGCTGGCCTATGGCGCGTTCACGGACGGGCTGGGCGCCAACCCTGCGGAGTTCCTGATCCGCGCCACCGGCGACTGGACACTGCGCTTCATCTGCATCGTGCTGGCGGTGACGCCGCTGCGCGTGATGAGCAAGTGGAACGCGCTCGCGCGCTACCGTCGCATGCTGGGCCTGTTCGCGTACTTCTACGTGGTCCTGCACCTGCTGTGCTACGCCTGGTTCGACATGGGCTTCGAGTGGGCCGACATCGCGAAGGACATCGCCAAGCGGCCGTTCATCCTGGTGGGCTTCTCGGCCTTCGTGCTGCTGACGCCGCTGGCGGCCACCTCATTCAACCGCGCGATCAAGGCGATGGGGGCGAAGCGCTGGCAGATGCTGCACAAGCTGGTCTACCTGATCGCAGGGCTCGGCCTGCTGCACTTCTTCTGGATGCGCGCGGGCAAGAACAACTTCGCGGAAGTGTTCGTCTACGCCGCGATCATCGCGGTGCTGCTCGCGTGGCGCGTGTGGAACTACTTCGCGAACAAGCGCGGGAAGGGAAAGCCGGCGTCTGCGGGCGCGGTGCGCACCGGCTGACGCCGGGAAAGGGCGATCAGCCGTCGATCTCGCTGCGCAGCTGTTCTTCCATCGTCTCGCGGCGGCGGATCAGCCTTGCGCTCGCGCCGCTCACCAGCACCTCGGCGGCACGGCCGCGCGTGTTGTAGTTGCTGGACATGCTCATGCAGTACGCGCCCGCCGACAGCACGGCCAGCAGGTCGCCCGACAGCACGTTGAGCGCCCGGTCGCGGCCGAGCCAGTCGCCACTCTCGCAGACCGGGCCGACCACGTCGTAGGTCGTTGCGTTGCCCGCGCGCGTGCGCACCGGCACGATGCGCTGGAACGCCTGGTACATCGCGGGCCTGGGAAGATCGTTCATGGCCGCATCGACGATGCAGAAGTTCTTGTCCTCGCCCGGCTTGGTGTAGAGCACTTCGGTAACGCACACGCCTGCGTTGCCTACCAGCGAGCGGCCGGGCTCGATGACCAGCTTGCGCCCGCCGAAGCCGCGCGCATCGAGCTTGGCCAGCAGCTGCTGCCACAGCGCATCGGCCTTGGGTGGCACCTCGCCGTTGTAGTCGATGCCCAGGCCGCCGCCGAAGTCCAGGTGATGAATCGGCACGCCGGCCCCCTCGATGGCTTCCACCAGGTCGAGCACGCGGTCGCAGGCGTCGAGATAGGGCGATGCCTCGGTGATCTGCGAGCCGATGTGGCAGTCGATGCCCACCACCTCCAGCCCCGGCAGCCGCGCGGCGTGCTTATAGGCCTCGACCGCGCGGTCGTGCGCGATGCCGAACTTGTTGCCCTTGAGGCCGGTGGAAATGTAGGGATGCGTCTTGGGATCGACGTTCGGATTGATCCGGATGCTGATCGGTGCGCGCTTGCTTTCTGCCACCGCCACTTCGTTGAGCACGTCGAGCTCCGCTTCGCTCTCGACGTTGAAGCAGGCGATGCCGGCCGCAAGGGCTTGGCGCATCTCGGCGCGGGTCTTGCCGACGCCCGAGAAGATGATCTTCTTCGGATCGGCACCCACGGCCAGCACGCGCGACAGCTCGCCGCCGGAGACGATGTCGAAGCCGCAGCCTGCTTCGGCGAACACGCGCAGCACGCCGAGCGAGGAGTTGGCCTTCATCGCATAGCAGATGAGGGCGTCGCGGCCCTCGAAGCCGCGCTGGTAGGCCGCCAGGGCGTCCAGCATCCACTGCCTGGAGTAGACGAAGAGGGGGGTGCCGTGTTCGCGGGCCAGCGCATCGAGCGCGACGCCTTCGACGTGCAGCGTGCCATCGCGTTCGGCGATGTGGGGCTGGCCAGGCAGGGAGTTGTTGGCGACGGAGCTCACTTGCGCTGCTCCGTGCCGCTGTCGTTGTTCGTGGCGCTGCCGGCTGGCGCACTGGCAGCGGCTGCCGGTGCGGGCGCCGACTGGCTGGAAGACGACGAAGGCGAAGACGAGGAGCGCAGGCTGTCGGGCGTCATGAGCTGCGGCAAGGTGGCGCGTCCGGCGGCTGCCGGATCGGTAGGCAGGTACAGCGCACCGCGCTGTCCGCAGGCGGCGACAAGCCCGGCGGTGCCCACGGCGAGGCAGACCATGAGCGCGGCGCGGACGCGGGTGCTCACTAGAATTTGGCGAACGTTCAACATGGCGAAATTGTAATGACCGACACCGAGTACATGGATCGCGCAGAGGCCGCACTTGCAGCCATCGAGCTGGGCTGCGACCGCATCAACGAAGCGACCGACGCAGACATCGACAACCAGCGGGTGGGCGGGATGATCACGATTTCATTCCGCAACGGCAGCCAGCTGATCGTGAACCTGCAGAAGCCACTGCAGGAGATCTGGCTCGCCGCACGCTCCGGCGGCTACCACTACCGCTACGACGGCAAGGTCTGGCTCGACACCAAGACCGGCGAGGAATTCTTCGGCAACCTGTCGCGCGAGGCGACGCTGCAAGCCGGGCAGCCGCTCAATTTCGCGGCTCCCTGAGCCCTTCTTCCAGCCTCTTCGTTCGGCGACGCTCAGTTGCGGAACAGGTCGAGGATGCGGTTGCGTTCCTCGGGCGGCGCGGGCGCATTCGTCGGGCCGCCTGCGGGAGCCTCGACCGGGGTCGGAGGCGCAGCTTCCACGCCCAGGCTCGCAACCCCGCGTCCCGGCGCGTAGTCGTCGTAGTACCACTCGCCGCCCACGTTCACGATGCCCGACGGCGGGTTGGCCGATAGCTCGGTCACCGGCACGCCCTTGATCGCAGTCTCCATGTAGTTGATCCAGATCGGCAGGCTGAGGCCGCCGCCGGTCTCGCGGTCGCCCAGGTTGCGCGGCGTGTCGTAGCCGATCCACGAGATGGCGGTCATGGTCGGCTGGAAGCCGGCGAACCAGGCGTCGAGCGAGTCGTTGGTGGTGCCGGTCTTGCCGTAGAGGTCGGGGCGCTTGAGCGTGGCCTGCGCCTTGGCCGCGGTGCCGCCGCGGGCCACGGAATTGAGCAGCGTGTCCATGATGAAGGCATTGCGCTGCGGAATGACGCGCAGCGACTCGTTCAGCAGCGGCGGCTGCTTGTCGACCAGCACCTTGTCCTTGTGGTCGGTGATGCGCGTGACCAGGTACGGATTGACGCGATAGCCGCCGTTGGCGAACACCGAATAGCCCACCGCCATCTGCATCGGCGTGACCGAGCCCGCGCCCAGCGCCATGGGCAGGTAGGCCGGGTGCTTTTCCTTGTCGAAGCCGAAGTTGGTGATCCAGTCCTGCGCGTAGCGCGTCCCGATGGACTGCAGGATGCGGATCGAGACCAGGTTCTTCGACTTCATCAGCGCGGTGCGCATCGTCATCGGGCCGTCGTAGCCGCCGCCGTAGTTCTTCGGCTCCCAGGGCTGGCCGCCGGTGGTGCCGGCGTCGAAGAAGAGCGGGCCGTCGTTGATGACCGTGGCCGGGGTGAAGCCTTTTTCGAGCGCCGCCGAATAGATGAAGGGCTTGAAGCTCGAACCGGGCTGGCGCCAGGCCTGTGTCACGTGGTTGAACTTGTTCTTGCCGAAATCGAAGCCGCCGACCAGCGCCTTGATGGCGCCGTCGCGCGGGTCCATGGCGACGAAGGCGCCCTCGACCTCTGGCAGCTGGGTGATCTCCCAGGTGTTCTTCGGCGTCTTCACCACGCGGATGACCGCGCCGCGGCGGATCTTGATGTTGGGTGGCGCCTTGTCGGAGAGGCCCGACTGCGCGGGCTTGAGCCCCTCACCGGTGATCTGCACCGGGTCGCCGTTGCCGCGCACCGCGTCGATCTGCTTGGCCGTTGCCTTGAGCACCACCGCCGCCATCACATCGCCGTTGTCGGGGTGGTCGTTGAGCGCGTCGTCGACCGCTTCGTCGAGGTCCTTCGGGTCGTTCGGCAGGTCGACGAACTTCTCGGGGCCGCGATAGATCTGGCGCCGCTCGTAATCCATGATGCCCTTGCGCAGCGCCTTGTAGGCGGCGGCCTGGTCGGCCGCGACGAGCGAGGTGTAGACCTTGAGGCCGCGCGTGTAAGTGCTGTCGCCGTACTGCGCGTACATCAGCTGGCGCACGGTCTCGGCCACGTATTCGGCGTGCAGGCGGTTCGGGTCGGCGGCGTCGCGCAGGTGCAGTTCTTCCTTCTTGGCTTCTGCCGCCTGCTCGGGCGTGATGAAGCCGGCTTCCTGCATGCGGTCGATCACGTAGAACTGGCGCCCCCGCGCGCGCTGCGGGTTGTTGACCGGATTGTTGGCGCCCGGCGCCTTGGGCAGGCCCGCCAGCATCGCGGCCTGGGCGATCGTGAGTTCCTGCAGGGGCTTGCCGAAATAAGCCTCGGAAGCGGCCGCGAAGCCGTAGGCGCGGTTGCCGAGGTAGATCTGGTTCAGGTAGATCTCGAAGATCTGGTCCTTGCTGAGCAGGTGCTCCAGCTTGAAGGTGAGCAGCACCTCGTAGATCTTGCGCGTGAGCGTCTTCTCGGAGCTCAGGTAGACATTGCGCGCTACCTGCATGGTGATGGTCGACGCACCCTGGCTCTTCACACGGTTCATGTTGGCCAGGCCCGCGCGCACCATGCCCTTGTAGTCGACGCCGCCGTGGTCGTAGAAGCGCGCGTCCTCGGCAGCGAGCACGGCGTCTTTCACCACCTTCGGAATGGCGGAGATGGGCGTGAGGTTGCGGCGCTCCTCGCCGAACTCGCCGATCAGGATGCCTTCGGCCGAGAAGACCCGCAGCGGCAGCTTTGGCCGGTAGTCGGACAGTTCGCTGATGTCAGGCAGGTTCGGATAGGCGACCGCGAGGGCCACGGCCACCACGCAAAGCACCGCAAGCACGCCTGCCAGCGCGATGCCGAAGCCCCAGAAGAAAAGGCGCAGCAGCCATTTCAGCCAGGTCGGGCGGGGGGATGGGGAATTCTTGGCTGGCCCTTTGGGGCTGGATGTTTCTTGCATGAGGGGCCGCACAGAGTCACCCGACATTATAAAAAGCCGCCCCTTCCTCACGATCCGATCTTTGAAGGGCTTGCATCGCCCTAATTCAAAAGTTACAAAATGCGGTTTTGCCGTCAGCTTTTGGCAACGCTTGAGGAATTTGCCCTGCGGGGTCGCTTGGTTGCTGCTACGCCTGCTGCTAGCATGCAACCGAATTCAATTTTTTCTATTGGTTACAAATACAGGGGGAGAGGAACCTGCCTTGGCTGCTCTTGGATCATTGTTTCGTCGTCAGAACGCTCCCCTGCTGGGGCTGGACGTGAGTTCGTCCAGCGTCAAGCTGGTCGAGCTCGGCCGTGAGGCCAGCGGCAAGCTGGTCCTTGAGCGCTGCGCCATCGAACCCCTGGAACGCGGCTGGATCACCGACGGCAACGTCGAGAAGTTCGACGAAGTGGCCGAAGCCGTGCGCCGCGTCATCCGCAAGAGCGGCACCCGCACCCGCAACGTGGCGCTCGCGTTGCCGCCCTCGGCGGTGATCACCAAGAAGATCATTCTTCCGGGCGGCATGAGCGAGCAGGAGCTCGAGATCCAGGTCGAGTCCGAAGCCAACCAGTACATCCCGTTCTCGCTCGACGAAGTCAGCCTCGACTTCTGCGTGACCGGCCCGAGCGCCACCTCCGCAGGCGACGTGGAAGTGCTGATCGCCGCGTCGCGCAAGGAAAAGGTCCAGGACCGCGAAGGCCTGGCCGAAGCTGCCGGCCTGAAGGCGATGATCCTCGACGTCGAGTCCTATGCATCGCGACTGGCCACTGCCCGCCTGATCGAGCAGCTGCCCGGCAAGGGCGTCGATTCGATCGTGGCCCTGTTCGAAGTGGGGGCCTTCACCACCAGCATGCAGGTGCTGCGCAACCAGGAAGTACTTTACGACCGCGACCAGGCCTTCGGCGGCGCCCAGCTCACCCAGCTGATCGTTCGCCAGTACGGCTTTTCCGCCGAAGAGGCCGAGGCCAAGAAGCGCAGCGGCGACCTGCCCGACGACTACGGCTCGGGCGTGCTGAAGCCCTTCGTCGAAAGCATCGCGCAGGAAATCGCGCGTGCGCTCCAGTTCTTCTTCACCAGCACGCCGCACAACCGCGTCGACTACGTGCTGCTGGCAGGCGGATCGGCTTCTCTGCCGGGCCTGACCAATGCCGTCACCCGGCAGACGTCCTTCGCCTGCTCGCTGCTCAATCCCTTCGAGGGGATGGAAATCAGCTCGAACGTGCGCGAGAAGAAGGTCCGCCGCGAGGCTCCGTCCTATCTGACGTCTTGCGGCCTGGCCATGCGGAGGTTCCTGCAGTGATCCTCATCAACCTGCTTCCGCACCGCGAAGCTGCGCGCAAGCGCAGGCGCGAGGCGTTCTACGGCACCCTGGGCGCCGCGGCGATCCTGGGCGTGCTGATCGCCGGCCTGGGCTATCTCTGGTTCGAGGCGCAGATCTCGGCCCAGCAATCGAAGAACAGCTTCCTGCAGGCCGAGATCAAGAAACTCGAGGTCGAGATCAAGGAAATCTCGACGCTCCAGGAAGAAATCGCGGCCCTGCGCGCGCGCCAGCAGGCCGTCGAAGATCTGCAGGGCGACCGCAACCTGCCCGTGCACCTGCTCAACGAGCTGGTGCGGCAGCTGCCCGACGGTGTCTATCTCACCAACATGAAGCAGGACAACCAGACGGTCACGCTGCAAGGCATGGCGCAGTCGAACGAGCGCGTCTCGGAGCTGCTGCGCAATCTCGGCAACAACAGCCCCTGGCTGGTGAAGCCCGAACTGGTCGAGATCACGTCGGCCAACGTGAGCCTGAACCCGCGCGACCAACGCCGGGTGGCGAACTTCACGATGCGCATTGGCCTGAAGCGCCCCACCGATGCACAGAAAGCCGCTGCCGAGAAGGCATTGGCCGCAACGGCGAAGTCCAAGGGGTAACCGATCATGGCAAGCAAGCGCCCCTCCCAGAAGATCGACGTCGCCCAAGCGCTGCAGCGCTTCGGCGACCAGTTCCGCGGACTCAATCCGAACGACCCTTCCGCCTGGCCGGCGGTGCCGCGCTACGCGCTGTGCCTGGCAGTCACCGCGCTGGTGCTGGTCGCGCTCTGGTTCGTGTGGCTGACCAACTCGAACGACGAGCTCGAAAGCGAACGCGCCAAGGAAGTCGCGCTCAAGGCCGACTACCAGAAGAAGGTGGCCCAGGCCGCCAACCTCGATCTGCTCAAGAAGCAGCGCGAGCAGGTGCAGCAGTACGTGACCGTGCTCGAGAAGCAACTGCCCAGCAAGGCCGAGATGGACGCCCTGCTGTCGGACATCAACCAGGCGGGCCTCGGCCGCAGCCTCCAGTTCGAGCTCTTCCGGCCCGGGCAGGTCTCGGTCAAGGACTACTACGCCGAACTCCCGATCGCCGTTCGCGTGACCGGCCGCTACCACGACATGGGTGCCTTCGCGGCCGACGTGGCGAGCCTCTCGCGCATCGTGACGCTGAACAACATCTCCGTCACCCCGCAGAAGGACAAGGACGTGCTGACGATGGACGCCACCGCGCGCACCTATCGCTACCTCGACGATGAAGAGCGGGCCGCCCAGAAGCGCGCCTCCGCATCGAAGGCGAAGAAATGAAGATCGTCGCCAAAGTACTGTGGCTGATGCTGGCTGCATCGGCGTTGAGCGCCTGCGACTCTGGCCAGGAAGACCTGCAGCGCTGGATGGCCGAGCAGCGCGCCCAGGTGAAGCCTTCGATTGCGCCCATCTCCGAACCGAAGAAGTTCACTCCGCAGGCCTACACCGAGGCCTCGGCGTTCGAGCCCTTCAACATCCTGAAGCTGACGCAGGCGCTGCGCCGCGAATCGAACCAGCCGAGCACCTCGGAGCTGATCGCGCCCGAGCTGGCCCGCCGCAAGGAGCCGCTTGAGGCCTTCCCGCTGGACTCGATGGCCATGGTCGGCAGCATGAACCGGAACGGCCAGCCGGTGGCGCTGCTGCGCGTGGACAAGCTGCTCTACAAGGTGCGCGTCGGCGAGTACCTGGGACTCAACTACGGGCGTATCACCCGCATCAACGAAACCGAAAGCGCCTTGCGTGAAATCGTGCAAGACGCCGCCGGTGAATGGATCGAACGCGTCGCGACGCTGCAGCTGCAAGAGAGTGCGAAATGAACCAAAAGAAATCAAAGATGGCACAGTGGCTGCGCGCTGCCGGCCTGGGTGTGCTGGCCTTCGGCGCATTGGCCGTCGCGCATGCGCAAAACGCCATTCAAGCCGTCACCAGCTCGACCCAGTCGGGGTCCGAAGTCATCCGCATCGACCTTGCGCAGCCGCTCACCGCGGTTCCGGCCGGATTCGCCGTGCAGACGCCTGCGCGCATCGCGCTGGACTTTCCCGGTGTCACGAACGCCATCGGCCGCTCCGCCATCGAGGTGAACCAGGGCAACCTGCGCTCGGTGAACGTGGTGCAGGCCGGTGACCGCAGCCGCGTCGTACTGAACCTGAAGCAGGCGACCACGTACAAGGCCGAGATCCAGGGCAGTTCGCTGCTGGTGGTGCTCGAGCCGGCGGCCGGTACTGCCCTGGCGGCCCCTGTCTCCACGACCTTCGCGGAAAACCGCAACCGCGACACGCTGCCGCTGCGCGACGTCGATTTCCGCCTTGGCGCCGACAGCTCCGGCCGCGTCATCGTCGACCTCCCGAACAACCAGGTGGGCGTGGACGTCAAGCAGCAGGGCAAGAGCCTGCTGGTCGAGTTCACCAAGTCTTCGCTTCCCGAAGGACTGCGCCGCCGCCTCGACGTGGCCGATTTCGGCACGCCGGTGCAGATGATCACTTCGCAGCAGGCCGGCGACCGTGTGCGCATGACGATCGACGCCAAGGGCGACTGGGAGCACAGCGCCTACCAGAGCGAAAACCAGTTCGTGATCGAAGTGCGTGCGCGCAAGGTCGATCCGACCAAGCTGACCCAGGGCGTGGGCTACAACGGCGAGAAGCTCTCGCTCAATTTCCAGAACATCGAGATCCGCTCGCTGCTGCAGGTGATCGCCGACTTCACGAACTTCAACATCGTGACCTCGGATTCGGTGACGGGTGCCCTCACGCTGCGCCTGAAGGACGTGCCGTGGGACCAGGCCCTGGACATCATCATGCAGGCAAAGAACCTGGGCATGCGCAAGAACGGCAGCGTGCTGTGGATCGCGCCCAAGGACGAAATCAACGCCAAGGAGAAGCTCGAGTTCGAGGCCAAGGCCGCGATCGAGAACCTGGAGCCGCTGCGGACCCAGTCGTTCCAGCTCAACTACACCAAGGCGATCGCCATTGCGCAGGGCCTGACCGGTACTGGCGCTTCTGCTGGCGGCGGCGGT
>CAJYQC010000617.1 GCA_913776885.1 uncultured Variovorax sp. | reverse complement strand
GCATGGCAGCCGCTGCTGCCATGCCGCGAGCAGCTTCTGCAGCGCTGCACGCGAGGGGCTTTCGATCAGCATCTGCGCACGCTCCACGTTCGCCACGCGCTGGATCGCCAGCGGCACCGCCGGATAGCGCGTGACGAGGTCGGCGCCCGGCAGCGACTCGGCCTGGTCGGCCGCCGTGTTCAGGAAGCCCTGCGCCACCGACTGCTCGCGTGCATCGGCCCGCAGCAGCGCCTGAAAGGCGAAGGGCGGCATGCCGGCGGCGCGGCGCTCGTCGAGCTGCTGCGCGGCGAAGGCGGTGTAGTCGTGCCGGCGCAGCGCCATGAAGAGCGGGTGCTGCGCGTGGTGCGTCTGGATCCACATCTCGGCCGTCGCGCCCTGCGCCGCGAGGTACGCGGCGTCGCGGCCCGCGCGGCCGGCCGACTGCATCAACAGGCTGAACAAACGCTCCGGCGCGCGGAAGTCGCTGGAGAACAGCGCGCCGTCGGGGTTCACCGCCGCCACCAGCGTGATGCGGCGGAAGTCGTGGCCCTTGGCGATCATCTGCGTGCCCACCAGCACGTCGACCTCGCCCGCGTGCACGGCCGCGAGCTGCGCTTCGAGCGCGCCCTGCTTCTTCGTGCTGTCGGCGTCGATGCGTGCGATGCATACCGCGCTGCCGTCGGGCCGCTTCACCGATGCGAAGAGCTCGGCCAGATGCTCCTCGAGCCGCTCGGTGCCGCGGCCCACCGGGGCGATGTCGGGGTTGCCGCAGGCCGGGCAGGCGCGCGGTACGCGCTCGGTGAAGCCGCAGTGGTGGCAGCGCAGCGTGCGGTCGATCTTGTGGAACACGCGGTAGGCGCTGCAGTGCGGGCACTCGCTCTTCCAGCCGCAGTCGCCGCAGGCCAGCACTGGCGCATAGCCGCGCCGGTTGAGGAAGATCATGCTCTGTTCGCCGCGCGCGATGCGCTGGCCGATGGCGTCGAGCAGCGCGCCAGAGATCACCGTCTTGGGCGGCTGCAGGTTCATGTCGACCAGCCGCACGGCCGGCAGCTCGCCCGCGCCGATGCGCGAGGGCATGGCCAGCCGCACGTAGCGCCCGCCAGGGTCTTCGCCCTCGGCGGGGCGGCTCTGGTGCCAGCTCTCGAGCGAGGGCGTGGCCGAGCCGAGCACCACCTTGGCCTTCTCGCGCTGGCCGCGCCACACGGCGAGGTCGCGCGCGGAATAGCGCGCGCCTTCCTGCTGCTTGTAGCTGGGGTCGTGTTCCTCGTCGACCACGATGAGCTGCAGCGCCGGTATCGACGCGAACACCGCCATGCGCGTGCCCAGCACGATGCGCGCCGTGCCGCTGTGCGCCGCCAGCCAGCTCGCCAGGCGCTGCGGATTGGTCATGCCGCTGTGCAGCGAGACGACGGCTTCGTCGCCGAAGCGCGCCTTGAAGCGCGCTTCGAGCTGCGGCGTGAGGTTGATCTCGGGCACCATCACCAGCGCCTGCGCCTCGGGCTCGCGCGCGAGAAGGTCGGCCACGCAGCGCAGGTACACCTCGGTCTTGCCGCTGCCGGTGCTGCCGGCCAGCAGGAAGGTGCCCGTTCCCTCCGTCCCCTCCGCGATGCGCGCCAGCACGGCCGCCTGCTCGGCGCTCAGCGCCACCGGGTTCGACGACTCGGCCGTCTGCGCCACCGGCCCGGCCGCGCTCTTGCGCTTGAGCCGGCGCGCGAGCTGCGCTGTCGACAAGTCGCGCAGCTGTGGCGGCAGGGCGGCCAGCGCGATCTCGCCGATCGAGCGTTGGTAGTAGCGCGCGGCAAATGCCACGAGGTCGCGCCAGCCTTCGCCCAGCGGCTCCAGTGCGTCGAGCGCCGCGCCCACCGGCTTGAGCGCGAGGTCGGGCTCGGCGCCCACGAGCGACACCGGCTCGTTCCAGACCATGCCCAGCACCTCGCGCTTGCCCAGCGGAACGCGCACCAGCGTGCCGGGCGGCAGCGGCTCGGCGCTGGCGTAGCTCAGCAGGTCGCCGAGCGCCGCGTGCGCGGGCGTCTGCACGGCGATGTCGAGCCGCCAGGGCAGTGCGGGCGGGGCGCCGTTCGTCGGCTGGAGCGGCTCTTCGAGGGGCAGGCCGGCTGTGGAAATGGGAGATCCTTCTTGGAGCGGGTTGTTAAAAAGTATTCGAGCAAGAACGCTTAAGTCGTTGATTTTTCAGCGCTTTGGATCTCATCCAGATTTTCTGTGGATAACTTTGTTGACAAGCGAGCTGGACTCGCTACCAAGCCTTGCAAATCAAGGCTCCGGCTGGATTGCCCGGAAAAAACGCAAAGTTCAAATCCTATATAAATCAACGACTTAGCTTTGCTATCTCTTTGGAAGCAAGGAAGATGGGTAACCCGCCCATCTTGCGCACTGCAGCACGTGTTTTGTGCATAAGTGGCGCTGCATATACTGTTTTTGCGCTTGACAAACGGCTGGGGGCGGCCCCGTTTGGCCGCCGCGGCCGTGCGAGTCAGCCACCCGCCGTTAACAAGTTCAGGCCCGCATGGCGCGGGACTTGGCGTGCACCGCGGCCACCAGCGCCGCCACGTGCTCCGGCGGCGTGAACTGGCTGATGCCGTGCCCCAGATTGAAGATGTGCGTCGGGCCCGGCGCCGTGCGGTCGGCGTGCGGCTTGCCGAAGGCTTCGAGCACCTTGCCCACCTCGGCCTCGATCCGCTCGGGCGGCGCGAACAGCACGTTGGGGTCGATGTTGCCCTGCAGCGCCTTGGCCTTGCCGTCGGTGCCTTCGGCGACCTGGCGGCGCGCGGCGGCCAGGTTCACCGTCCAGTCGACGCCCAGCACCTGGCAGTCGAGTTCGCGCATGTCCTGGAGCCAGAGGCCGCCGCCCTTGGTGAACACGATGCGCGGTACCGGCTGGCCGTCGGCCCCGGTGCGCTTGAGGCCGGCCAGCACGCGAGCGGTGTAGGCGAGGCTGAATTCCTGGAACGCGCCGTCTGCCAGCACGCCGCCCCAGCTGTCGAAGATCATCACGGCCTGCGCGCCGGCGTCGATCTGGGCGTTGAGGTACGCGGCCACCGAGTCGGCATTCACGGCCAGGAGCCGGTGCATGAGGTCGGGGCGGCCGTAGAGCATGCTCTTGACCAGCCGGTAGTCGCTGGAGCCAGCGCCTTCGACCATGTAGCAGGCCAGCGTCCACGGGCTGCCCGAGAAGCCGATCAGCGGAACCCGGCCGGTCAGCGCCTTGCGGATCGAGGCCACGGCATCGAACACGTAGCGCAGCTTCTCCATGTCGGGCACTTCGAGCGCGCCCACGGCCGCCTCGTCGCGCACCGGGCGTGCGAAGCGAGGGCCCTCGCCCGCCTCGAACGACAGGCCCAGGCCCATGGCGTCGGGCACCGTCAGGATGTCGGAGAACAGGATGGCCGCGTCCAGCGGATAGCGCTCCAGCGGCTGCAGCGTGACCTCGGTGGCGTAGCCGGTGTTGGTGGCCAGGCCCATGAAGCTGCCCGCCTTGGCGCGGGTGGCGACGTACTCCGGCAGGTAGCGGCCGGCCTGGCGCATCAGCCAGACGGGCGTGTGGTCGGTGGCCTGGCGCCAGCAGGCTCGCAGGAAAGTGTCGTTTTGCAGGGGGGCGAAGGGCATCGGGCGATTGTCGCAGGGGTGTGTCCCGGCGGGTCCGCCGCTCGCCATCGCAGCGGCCGCACCCTGGCCCGAGGTCTGCCGATGGAAATGTTTTGTCGAAAAAGCCGCGGGAGATACACAGCGATACGCGCAACCGGGTGAACGGCGGGTGCAGGGGCGACATTCGGCTTCGCCAACGATTCCTCTCACCTTCAGCCACCCAGGAAACCGCAATGACTTCGTCCTTCCAACTGCCCCGCAGAAGCTTCCTCGGCGCCACGGCCCTCGGCGCCGCGGCCGCACAACTCGCAGCGATCACGCCGGCTTTCGCGCAGTCCGCCAGGGGCTCCTCGTCCAGGCGCCGCGAACCGCTCAAGAGCATCGACGCTGGCGCGCTCAGCATCGGCTATCACGAAGCGGGCCCGGCCGACGGCGCGCCGGTGATCCTGCTG
>CAJYQC010000616.1 GCA_913776885.1 uncultured Variovorax sp. | reverse complement strand
CTCTTTCCCTACACGACGCTCTTCCGATCTGCGGTGTTCAACACCACCTCGCGCGCCTTCGGCGACTTCTTCCAGCGCTGGGACATCATCCTCACGCCCATCACCGCACTGCCCACGCCGAAGGTGGGCACCAGCGAGTACCTCACGACCAGCACGAACCCATCGGTCCACGACTGGTTCGCCAACCTCTGGCAGAACTTCGCCTACACGCCGCTGGCCAACCTGTGCGGCATGCCGGGCATCTCACTGCCGATGGCAGCGCAGGAAAACGGCCTGCCGCTGGGCATCCAGGCACAGGCGGCCCAGGCCAACGACGGGCTGCTGCTGCAGCTGGCCGCGCAGATCGAGCGGGCGCTGGGCGGCAAGTGGAATGCGGGGCGCCGGCCGGGTGTGCACGTCACGCAGGGGTGAGGGGGACCGTTCACGACAACTGCAGCCACTGGTACAGGCGATCCACCGTTTCCTGGTGAGTGAAATAGGCGCAATGGTGCACGCCGTCGTTCCCTCCATTGCGAAGTCCGAATGAAAGCGTGTCCGTTGGCGGAATCGACACGTGGCTCATTGATCGGGTATCCACGACGAGATCGTTGCCACCCTCGGGAAACAGCTTGTCGGCGATCCCGTTGGCGGCGATCCAGGGCAACTGCTTGAGCTGCGCAAGGATGTCCCACCATGGGTCCTTGCGATCAGGTTGATAGTCCGAACTGAGTACGTAGCACGCCGGATTGCCTGCCGGCGAAGTCCAGCGTGAGTCCGCCCAGAGCCGGCTCAGCTCGGCGTTGTTGGTCACACGCGACTGGCCGTTGAGCCCAGGGACAAGTGCTATGGCTGCGTCGGCGACGGGCAGCGAAGAAAGCGCACCCGAGATGCCGCCGAGAATGCCTACCAGCCCGCCCGCGCCAGCCAGGAAGCCGCTTGCGAAAGTCGGAAATGCCGCGCTGGCCTTGAAGCCGCCGCTGAGCATCCGTGCGTAGTTCGCGAAGTAGTCGAGCAGGTGTCTGATGCGGTAGGGAGACGCGAGGCTGGTGCCATTCAGTGGTGCGCCTGCGGCTACCAGCTTTTCCACTTGGTAGCGGGTAGACCGGATCCACCAGGCGGCCACCAGTCCGCCCCTGCTGTGGCAGACGACGTCCACCGATGCGGTGTCGGGCAGCCCGGCCAATCGCAGCGCGTTCTCCAGATCGATGGCATTGAGCACGGGGCTCACACTCAACGTAGGGTGATCGAAGCTCGCAACGTGGCTGTAACGCTGCGCGACTGCATCTGCGAAAAAGGTCTTGGGCAGCGATTCCACGTACACATCGCCTTTGCTGAAGGTGCCATGCACGAACAGCAGGAGTCTGGTGGCAGCGCTCAGCGGGCGTTGTCCTCTGGCGGGATCGAGCGGTTCCGACAGTCTGCCGCTCGAGATCATTCGCAGCCCTTGCTGCGGCGTCAGCTTCTGATCGAGCTTCTGAAGGGCGGCAGTGATCTCGTTGGGGCCCACTTCGGCGACGTCGGTGCTGACGAGCGTCTCCCCGATCGAAAACAGGCCGCGGTAACGTCCGCCGAAGGTCGCGCGCCGCAGGCTGGGTGAGCCGCCGGTGGTGACGCCGGGGCGGTAGTCCCACCGGAGCACGCCGCGGCCGTCCTCGATCAGCATCACTTTTCCTCTAGGCGCGCCCGCTCCGCGAAGGTCGCGTCGCGGCCCCGGTCCAGCTGGTCGTCGCTTCGCGTCGGATGAACCCTTTGCCTCGAAAGTTGCAGCGGCGGCTCGTGCGATCTGTTCGGCCGCCAGCCGTTGGAAGTCGTTTCTCGCCTTGGCCGGATATACGGTACTCATGTCGCGCTCCTCATGCGAAGTTGAGCGGCAGCGGCGTGATCTGCGCGGTACGCGCGCTCATCAGGTCGATCATGTAGTCGAAGTCCTGCGGATCGCTGAGGTTGTCTTTTCCGTGTGCGATCGCTTCGTCGAAGCCGCCCATCATGGTCAGCAGCGTTGCCTCCAGCGTCACCAACTCGCCGGTGTCGATGTAGTGCTGTATCTCGCGCAGCGAGGTACTCAGAAACATTCCGTAGATCGGCCTGCGTGGAAGGAAGGTCCAGGTCTTGCCCGCGTCCGCGCTGTCGGTCATCTGCAGGAAGCGGTCGCGGCCTTCCATGCTTCGCCAGTAGCCGACGAAGGCATGCGTCTTCAGCACCATGATGACCGGCTGGATGTCCACCAGCTCCAGCGCAGCGGCCAGCAGCAGGGCCAGATCGATGCAGGTGCCCCAGCCGCCCTTCAGGACCATGGTCGGCGTCCGCAGCCGCTGGCTGTCGGTGTCCCTGCTGTAGGCCGGCGGGGGATTGATGTAGCCAAGCCGGTATTCGTGGACCAGCGTGGACCAAAGCGCACGCACCTGCAGGTCGACGGCCGCCGGAGAACCTGCCTGGTAGCCCTCGAAGCCAGCGGTGGCGTCATCACGTAGAACCCTCACGTATTTCTGCGCCTTCAGCACCAGGGCTTCGATCTCCGTGTCGCGCGGAAAAATGAAGGAGGCCAGCGTGTGCGCGCTTTGCGCAGAGAAACGCCACTGGTCGGCCGGCAGCAGCCGCGTGGGGTACGTTTCGCTCAGCAAGACCTGACTGCCATAGCTCAGCTTGACGTAGAGGGTGGTTACCACGCTCTCGCCGCAGGATCGCGCCAGCGGCGAGGTGAGCGGGAACTCGATCTCGTTGCGCAGGTCGATGAACGGTGCCTCGAGGTCGAACTGTTTGCGATACACCAGCTCGCGGTCTTCGCCGTTGAGCCTGACCTCCAGGTTCACGTTGCGAAGAATCAGCGGCTCGTTCATGAAGATGCGGAAGCTCTCGAACGGATACTGCTTCTGGTGCAGTTGCGCGTAGTTGAGTCCCGGCGGCACCCTGATGAAGGTCTCGTACTGCTGCGCGTTGAGCTGGCCGCTGTGCTCTTCGTTGGGCGTGGGTTGGAGCTCTTCCGCGTCCGGGCGTACGTTCTCGAATTCCTCGAGCCTGGATTCGTGGGTCCAGAGGACGATGCCGGCGCCACGCAGGCTCCCGGGCAGTCTCCATAGCCCCTTGAGCGCACGGACGTGGGCCACTGCCACGCTTCCGCGGCTGAAGACCAAACCCTTGTAGAACTCCTTGAAGTATTCCTCGGCCAGTTCGTCGTCGATGAAGTCCTGGAACCCGATCGAAGCGCCGGCGCCGCCCTCTGCAACAGCCAGCGCCGCGATGCGGTTGCCCGAGTTGTAGAGGTTCCAGCAGACCAGCGCGGGCTTGTGCCGCTTGAACAGGCCCGGCAGCTTCATGTAGGACACGCAATCGATGCGGGCCGAGGTGCCGTGCATCAGGGCGGAGCCCTTGTGCAGCATCGCGTAACCGTCGACTTCCTTTTTGCCGCCGTTTTCACCATCGGGCACAGGGTCTTCGAGCTGACGCAGGATGACTTCGCTTTCCTTCACCGTCCATTCGTCGCTTTCGGCCAGAGCGCGAGCCTGGTGGGTGTCGCAACCCGCGAGGTGGACGATGTGGGGCTTGAACTCGGCGATCATGTCCTCCAGCGCCGCCTCGGTCGGTGTCCACAGCGGCTTGACCGTCGCACCCTTGAGCCGTTCCTCGATCGCCTTCAGCTCCGACTGCAGGGTGTACTTGCGGCTGATGAAGCCCGGTGCCGACAGCACCACGAGAACGCGCCATTTGCTCACGTCCCTGGGCAGTTCCGGCGCGCTCGGCTTGCCGCCCACCTCGAGCCGGCGGATCACGGGCACACGGTAGAGGTCGCTGAGCTCGTACGGCTGGTGGGCTCGGATCGCCGAATTGATCACGAACTCCCAGGGCATGACGCGGTACTGCCAGTCCTTGTCTTCCGATTCGTACCTGATGCTCACCTCCGTCGCCAAGGTTTCCATGTCGGGCATGGCTGCGGACTTGGCGCCCTTGTTCCTGGGAAACAGCTGCTCCCAGACCTCGACTGCGCGGGTTTGCTGGGCAACGTTGAGCACCTGCGTGCCGCGCCACCTGTCACGGTTGAGAAGCGCATAGTTCCACCATGGAGCCTGGCGTTCGATAGCGCTGTCGTCGGCCTCGAAACCGCCTTGCAGCGCTTCCTCCGCATTGGTCCATCCGACTGTGATTGCCGGCTCGTCGACCGGCGCTGCGGATCCCGCCGGAGTGAGCGGGCTTTGCTTCTTCTGTTTCCTGGCTGTGACCATGGTTCCCTCCTTGCTCAAGGGCACTGTAGTCACGCGGCGGCGGCCGGACATCCCTCAAATGAGGGAGGCCAGCTTCGTCAAAGCAGGCTCTTCAGAGCAGGTTGCGCAGCGCAGCCTCGATGGCCGCTGCGGTGGCCAGCGGCTTTTCCATCGGAAAGAGATGCGTCCCGTCCAGCATCGCGATGCGGCCGCGGGTGACCTTCTGCGTCATCGCCATGCCCACGCGCTTCATCTCTGCCGACTGGCGCCCGCCGATGAAGGCCGCCTTGCATTTGAGCGGGTGCGCGCGCAGCAGGGCGCCCAGGTTGTGGGGCAGGGTGTTGTAGATGGCGGTCTCGACGTCGCGGTCGAAGCTCAGGGCGCGGGTGTCGTCGGCGTCGAAGGTGCCGTGGTCGATGTAGTCGTGCAGCACCTGCTCGTCCCACTTCGCGAAGGCCTTCTTGCTGCGGAAGTGATCGAACACCGCCTCGCGGTGCTCCCAGCTGTTGCGGCGCTTGCGGCTGATGGCGCCGGGCGACACGCTCTTCATGAGCGGCGTGCGCTTGACCACGTTCAGCGTGTTCGCGCGCCAGCCACCGAGGATGGGCGAATCGATCAGCACCACTCCGCGTGCGAGCTCGGGGTGCAGCGCTGCGCACATCAGGCTCAGGAAGCCGCCGAGCGAATGGCCGACGAGGAACACCGGGCCGCCGGCGCGGTCGGCGCGCGGTTTGGCGAAGTCGGCCAACTGTTGCACCAGGTGCGGCCAGTTGTCGGTGACGGGGTACTTCGGGTCGTGCCCGAATTTCTCTATGGCGTCGACCTCGAAGCCGCGGTTGCGCAGGCTGTCGAGGACGACTCGATAGGTGCTCGCGGGAAAGCTGTTGCCGTGCGAGAAGACGACGGGGGGCATCATGGCCGCCGCCGGGCCGTCCCAGGGCGGCCGAGCCTCCCCCTCGGGGGCTGGCGAAGCACACGAAGTGGCAAGCCGGGGAGCACCATCTTTTTCAGATCAGCTTTTCGTCGGGGGTCGAGATCTTGCGCAGCGCGCTGTGCCGCGTGGCGGGCATCTTCAGCGGGTGCTCGGTGTGGGCGTCGTCCCAGACCGGGTCCTCGATGCTGTCGAACACCTCGCGCAGCTTCTGGCCCCAGCTGTTGTGCATCATGCGGTAGTAAGGGTTGTCTGCGTCGATGCAGATCACGCGGTCGGTCTCGAGCTTGTTGGCCTCGTACACCACCAGGTCGAGCGGCAGGCCGACCGAGAGGTTCGACTTCATGGTCGAGTCCATCGACACCAGCGCGCACTTGGCTGCTTCGTCGAGCGGCGTCTCGGGCGTGAGCACGCGGTCGAGCACGGGCTTGCCGTACTTCGATTCGCCGATCTGGAAGTAGGGCGTCTCGGTCGTGGCCTCGATGAAGTTGCCGGCCGCGTAGACCAGAAACAGGCGCATGCCCTCGCCCTTGACCTGCCCGCCGAAGATGAAGGAGACGTTGAAGTCCAGCCCCGCATGCTTCAGCGCTTCGGCGTCGCGGTCGTACACGTGGCGCACCGCCGAGCCCAGCACGCGGGCGGCGTCGAACATGCTCTTGGCGTTCCAGATGGTGATGGGGGCGCCCTGGCTGCCGTCTTCGCGGGTTTCGCGCAGCTCCTCGATCTGGAGGATCTCGCGCACCGACTGCGAGATGCTGAGGTTGCCCGACGACAGCAGCACCATGACGCGGTCGCCCGGCTGCTCGTAGACGATCATCTTGCGGAAAGTGCTGATGTGGTCCACGCCCGCGTTGGTGCGCGAGTCGGACAGGAACACCAGGCCGGCGTTGAGTTTGATGCCTACGCAGTAAGTCATGGGTGCAGGTTCATCTCGCATGAACTGTGCCGGGTCATGCGGCGCCGAGTTCACGTTTGTTCAGTTTTTGAAGGGCATACAAGGCATCGAGGGCCTCGCGCGGACTCATCGTGTCGGGGTCGAGCGCGGCCAGCGCGGATTCTACGGCGCTGGCCAAGGGGGTCTCGGCCACCGGGGGCGGCGCGAACAGGTCGACCTGTGCACGAGTTTGCGCATGCTGCGATTCAAGTGCCTCCAGCGCCTGCCGGGCATGGTTGACCACCGCCGCGGGCATGCCCGCCAGCCGCGCGACCTGAATGCCGTAGCTCTTGCTGGCCGGGCCGGGCTGCATCTCGTGCAGGAAGACGATGTCGCGGCCCGCCTCGGTAGCGCTCACGTGCATGTTCACCGCGCAGTGGTGCGTGGCCGGGAACTCGGTCAGCTCGAAGTAGTGTGTGGCGAACAGCGTGAAGGCCTTGCTGCGGTCGTGCAGCTGCGCCGCGATGCCGGCGGCCAGCGCCAGACCGTCGAAGGTGCTGGTGCCGCGGCCGATCTCGTCCATCAGCACCAGCGACTGCGCCGTGGCGCTGTGCAGGATCTGCGCGGCTTCCGTCATCTCGAGCATGAAGGTCGACTGCGCGTTGGCCAGGTCGTCCGCCGCGCCGATGCGGGTGTGGATCGCGTCGATCGGCCCGAGCCGGCAGCCGGCCGCCGGCACGTGCGAGCCGATGGAGGCCAGCAGCACGATGATCGCCACCTGCCGCATGTACGTCGACGTGCCGCCCATGTTGGGGCCGGTGATGACCTGCATGCGCTGCTGCGGCCCCAACTGCGTGTCGTTGGCGATGAAGCCGCCCGACGACTTCTCGGCCAGCCGCGCCTCCACCACCGGGTGGCGGCCCTGCTGGATCTCGATGCACGGGTGCGACACGAAGCTGGGCGCGCGCCAGTGCAGCGTGTGCGAACGCTCGGCCAGCGCGCACAGCGCATCGAGCGTGGCGAGCCCACCGGCCAGCTGCGTGAGCGCGGGCACCGAGGGCTGCAGCGCGTCGAGCAGCTGCTCGTAGAGCCACTTCTCGCGGGCCAGGGCGCGGTCCTGTGCGCTCAGGGCCTTGTCCTCGAAGGCCTTCAGCTCGGGCGTGATGAAGCGCTCGGCGTTCTTCAGCGTCTGGCGGCGGCGGTAGTTGTCGGGCACCTTCGACAGCGCGCTCTGCGTCACCTCGATGTAGAAACCGTGCACGCGGTTGAACTGCACCCGCAGGTTGCCGATGCCGGTGCGCTCGCGCTCGCTGATCTCCAGCTTCAGCAGGAAGTCGTCGCA
>CAJYQC010000615.1 GCA_913776885.1 uncultured Variovorax sp. | reverse complement strand
GTGAGCGCGGCGACGCCACGCCGGTGCTGGTGCTCACCGCGCGCGACGGCCTCGACGACCGCATCCACAGTCTGGACCTCGGCGCCGACGACTACCTGCTCAAGCCCTTCGAATTTCGCGAGCTGCTCGCGCGCATGCGCGCCGTGGTGCGCCGCCGCGACGGCGCAGCGCACTCGCTGGTGGGCAGCGGAGCGCTGCAGCTGGACCTCACCACGCGCGAGGTGGTGGTCAACGGTGCGCGCGAGGCGCTCACCGCGCGCGAGTTCGCGTTGCTGCACGCACTGCTTGAGCGCCCCGGCGCCATCCTCTCGCGCGAGCAGCTCGAGAACCGCATCTACGGCTGGGGCGAGGAAGTCACCAGCAACGCGATCGACGTGCTGATCCACGGCATGCGCCGCAAGCTCGGCGCCGATGCGATCCGCAACGTGCGCGGCCTGGGCTGGCGCGTGGCTGCATGATGATGTTCGCCCCCAGGCTTCGCGCACTTCGTGCCGCTTCGCTACCGCCCTGCAGGGCCGGTTCAACGGTGTTGCGCGAACCGGCACGCGGGTCGCCCTGCCGATGAACGGAGGCTCGCGCGGCATGAGCCGCTGGTGGCGGCCGCGCTCGCTGCGCACGCAGCTGCTTTTCTGGCTCATCACGCTGCATCTCGGCGCGGCCGTGCTGACTGCGTGGTTCTCTTTCGTGGCGTACGGCAACCTCGTGCACAACGCGCTCGACGACCAGATGCGCCTGGTGGCCGAGTCTTACGCAGGCAGCGATCCGCAGAAGCTGCCTCGGCCGATCGATGGCGAGGCCGCCTTCTCGCGCGGCACTTTCATCGTGCAGATCTGGAGCGCCGACGGCAGCACGCTGCGCGCGACCTCGTGGCCGGTGCTCACGGTGCCGCTGCAGCCGCAGGCCGGCTTCAGCGACGTAAACACGGGCACGCACTCCGGTTCCGCCTGGCGCGTGTTCACCGCCGAGCACGGCACGCGCGCCGACCAGCCGCGCGTGCAGGTGCTGCAGAACGAGGACTACCGCCGCCGCCGCGCCCTGCGCCGCGCGCTGCTCGAAGGCCTGCCGATCACGCTGCTGCTGCCGCTGGCACTGCTCATCCTGTGGATCATCGTGTCGGCCGCATCGCGCTCGCTGCGTGCCGTGGCGCGCGACGTGGCCTCGCAGGACGAGCGCAGCCCCACCGAGCTGTCGCTCGCGCGCGTGCCCGACGAGATCGCGCCGCTGGTGAGCGCCTTCAACAACCTGCTGTCGCGCGTGCGCAGCGCCTTCGCCACGCAGCGGCGCTTCGTGCAGGACGCAGCGCACGAACTGCGCACGCCGATGGCTGCCATCGGCCTGCAGATCGAGAACCTGCGCGCGCACGTGCCGGCTGGCGAGGCCACGGAGCGCTTCAACCAGCTCGAAGCAGGCGTCACGCGCGCCCAGCACCTGATCGAGCAACTGCTGCATCTCTCACGGCAGGACGCGCCGCCCGCCGGCAACGCGAGCGAGCGCGTCGACATCGAGGTGCTGCTGCGCGACAGCGTGAGCCAGCTGATGGTGCTGGCCGATGCGCGGCGCGTGGACATCGGCTTCGAGGGCAGCATCGCGGCCGTGGTGGTCGCGCCCGCTGCCGAGCTGCGCAGCGTGTTCGACAACCTGATCGACAACGCGCTGCGCTATGCGCCCGAAGGCGGCGTGGTCGACGTCAGGCTGCACAAGGTCGAGGGCCATGCGGTGGTCGACGTGCTCGACAACGGCCCGGGCATTCCGAAGGAGGCCATCGACCGCGTGTTCGACCGCTTCTTCCGCGTGCCGGGTGCCGCGGCCGGTGGCAGCGGGCTGGGCCTGGCGATTGCGCGCACCGCGGCGCAGCGGCATGGGCTGCGCATCGAGCTGCGCAACCGCAGCGACGGGCCCGGGCTGATGGCGCGGGTGCATCTGCCTGCGTCCGCTGCCTAACAGCACAAGCTGCGGCCCGAGGTTCCAGCGAAAGTCGCGCCGCTCATGCGCGCCTAACTCTTCGCTCACATCCAACTCAGTCGGCGTGCCTAGAGTGCATCCAGGTCCTGCCACGCGCAGTTCGTGCGATGGCATGCGGCCGGAGACAGCCTGCTTCACTCAATCAGGAGAACACACCATGCGCACTTCCTTCAAGCTTCTCGCCATCGGTTCCCTCGCTGCGCTGGCAGCCGTGGGCGCCGCCACTGCTTCGGCCGAAACCACCGACGGTTCGGACTTCCATCCGCTGCAGATGAATTCGCCCTCCAACCCCGACGTGCAGGCCGGTGCGATGGCTGCCGCGCGTCCGAGCGGCACCGAGCCGATCGGCCAGTCGACCAGTGCGCCCGCGATGAACTCGACCATGCCCGTGGCCGACATCCAGGCCGGCGCGTATGCGGCGTCGCATCCGAGCGGCACCGAGCCGATCGGGCAATCGACCTCGCTGCCGATGGTGAAGTCGGGCACCGGCAGCTGAGCCGGGGGTTCGTCGAAGAGGGCACTCGCTGCCCGGCGATCGGCCGTCGTCGCCATTGCCATTGCCGTTGCCGTTGCCGGGCAGCGTGCGGCAGGTCGCTGCGCCGACGAGGGCGCGCCGTCCTGAAGAACAGAGGCCCGACGCCGCATGCGGCGGCCCGGACAAGTCCGGGCCCGTGCTGCTCTTCGGGTTCACCGAGGTGTTGGGCACCGGCATCCAGACCAGGTGAGCGGGCCTGAGGCACGGGCCGATCGACCGCCCGGCGAAACCGCCGGCCACTCGCCCGGCGTCAGCGCTTGGCCGAAGGCCGCGCGCGGGGCGGCCCGCTGGCCTGCACTGAATCGCAAGCACGGAAATGGCGCTGCCCGGCGGCGTCGGCGCTATCCTGCGTCTTCGAACAACGACGACGAGGAGCCTCGCCCATGCGCTCATCCACCATCGCCATCCGGCACTTCGTTGCAGCAGCCGGCATCGCCGCGACGGCTCTTCTCGGCGCGCCCACCGCTTCGGCCCAGGGCACCGTCAACGCGCTGTGCAGCACCGACGCTGGCTGGTGCGAAGCCGCCGCCGCGGCCTTCACGCGCGAGACCGGCATCAAGGTGCAGCAGGCCCACAAAGGCACCGGCGAGATCGGCGCCCAGCTGCGCGCGGAGGCCGCCAACCCCAAGACCGACATCTGGTGGGGCGGCACTGGCGACCCGTTCCTGCAGGCAGCGGAGCAGGGCCTGCTGGAGCCCTACCGGCCGGCCTACATCAACGACCTGCACGACTGGGCGGTGCGGCAGTACGCCCTCTCGCAGAACATGGTGGGCGGCTTCTACACCAGCGCCATCGGCTTCGGCTTCAACACCGACGTGCTGAAAAAGAAGAAGCTGCCCGAGCCCAGGTGCTGGGCCGACCTCGTCAAGCCCGAGTACAAGGGCGAGATCGAGATCTCCCACCCCGCCACCAGCGGCACGGCCTACACCATCATCGCGGGTCTGGTGCAGCAGATGGGCGAGGACCAGGCCTTCGAATACCTGAAGAAGCTGCACCGCAACGTCACCAGCTACACCCGCAGTGGCCAGGCGCAGGCGCCCAACGTCGCCAAGGGCGAGGTGGCCATCGGCGTGAGCTTCATCTTCGGCTTCGAGCGCTGGCGGTATGACAAATTTCCGGTGAAGACGGCCGCGCCCTGCGAGGGCACGGGCTACGAGATCGGCGGCATCGCGCTGGTCAAGGGCGCACGCAACAGGGAGAACGCCAAGCGCTACTACGACTGGCTGATGAGCCCGGCGGGCCAGGCCATCGGCGCCAAGGCGGGCAGCCTGCAGTCGCCCGCCAACAAGACCTTCAAGCCCGACCCGCGGATCCCGTCGATGGCCGACGTGAAGCTCATCAGGTACGACTTCGAGAAGTACGGCAAGGCGGCCGAGCGCAAGCGCCTGATCGACCGCTGGACGCGCGAGGTCGAGTCGTTGCCGAAGTAGGGCTCACCCCCAGGCTTCGCGCACTTCGTGTCCCAGCGCCAGCTGACTTGGGCTGCAGCGCTCACGCTGGTCCGCGGAGGATGTCTCACGAGCGGGCAGGGCTCGCGCCAGCGCCATGCGCAAAATGCGGTCTTTCAGGCTCTTTCGGGCTTGATGAAGCCGAAAGCGCACCTATTTGGGGAAGTTGGCGTGGTACCCCCGTCACGGGCGCCGCGCCCGACTTAGAATTTTTCTGGTTTCGACATTTCTATTCCCATGGCTGATTCCTCCAAAACCAAACTCCCGTTCCAGGCCGAAGTCGCACAGCTGCTGCATCTGGTCACCCATGCGCTCTACTCGAACAAGGAAATCTTCCTGCGCGAGCTGATCTCGAACGCATCGGACGCCTGCGACAAGCTGCGCTTCGAGGCCCTCGACCATCCCGAGCTGTACGAAGGCCAGTCCGAACTCGACGTGCGCCTGAGCTTCGACAAGGCCGCGCGCACCATCACCATCACCGACAAGGGCATCGGCCTGTCGCGCCAGGAGGCGATCGACAATCTCGGCACCATCGCCAAGAGCGGCACCAAGGACTTCATGAGCAAGTTGAGCGGCGACCAGAAGGCCGACGCACAGCTCATCGGCCAGTTTGGCGTGGGCTTCTACTCGGGCTTCATCGTGGCCGACAAGATCACGGTCGAGTCGCGCCGCGCGGGCCTGCCTGCCGACCAGGGCGTGCGCTGGGTCAGCGGCGGCGCCGGCGACTTCGAGGTGGCCGACATCACCCGCCCCGAGCGCGGCACCAGCATCACGCTGCACCTGCGCGACGATGCCGACGAATACCTCAACGCCTGGAAGCTCAAGCAGATCGTCGGCAAGTACTCCGACCACATCTCCCTGCCCATCCTCATGGAAAAGGAAGAGTGGAAGGACGGCGAGAACGACCAGCCCGGCGACATGGTGAAGACCGGCGAATGGGAGACCGTCAACAAGGCCAACGCCCTTTGGAGCCGCCCCAAGAAGGACATCACCCCCGAGCAGTACGAGGAGTTCTACAAGAGCATCAGCCACGACTACGAGGCCCCGCTCGCCTGGAGCCACAACCGCGTGGAAGGCAGCACCGAGTACACGCAGCTGCTCTACATCCCGGCCAAGGCGCCCTTCGACCTGTGGAACCGCGAGAAGAGCGCGGGCGTGAAGCTCTACGTGAAGCGCGTCTTCATCATGGACGACGCCGATGCGCTGATGCCCAGCTACCTGCGCTTCGTCAAGGGCGTGATCGACTCGGCCGACCTGCCGCTGAACGTGAGCCGCGAGCTGCTGCAGGAAAGCCGCGACGTGAAGGCGATCCGCGAGGGCAGCACCAAGCGCGTGCTCGGCATGCTCGAAGACCTGGCCAAGAAGCAGAAGACCGGCCCCGAGAGCACCGAAGGCCGCATCGACGTGGGTTCGGGCGAATCGGTGCCGGCCCCCCAACCGACCGAAGGCGTCACCGACGTGGTCGACAAGAACGCGCCCACGGCCGCCGAAGCCGCCGCGAGCGCCGCCGACGAAGCGGGCAAGTACGCCAAGTTCTACGCCGAGTTCGGCGCGGTGCTCAAGGAAGGCCTGGGCGAGGACTTCTCCAACCGCGACCGCATCGCCAAGCTGCTGCGCTACGCCTCCACCACCACCGACTCGGTGAGCGTGAGCTTCGCGGACTACAAGGCCCGCATGAAGGAAGGCCAGGACGCCATCTACTACATCACGGCCGACACGCTCGCCGCCGCCAAGAACAGCCCGCAGCTCGAAGTCTTCAAGAAGAAGGGCATCGAGGTGCTGCTGATGACCGACCGCGTCGACGAGTGGGCGCTGAACTACCTCAACGAGTTCGACGGCACCCCGCTGCAGAGCGTGGCCAAGGGCGCGGTCGACCTGGGCAAGCTGCAGGACGAGGCCGAGAAGAAGGCCGCCGAGGAAGCCGCCGAGTCGTTCAAGCCCATGCTCGAGAAGCTCAAGGAAGCGCTCAAGGACAAGGCCGAGGACGTTCGCGTGACAACGCGCCTGGTCGACTCGCCCGCCTGCCTCGTGGTGCAGGACGGCGGCATGAGCACGCAGCTCGCTCGCATGCTCAAGCAGGCCGGCCAGCCCGCGCCCGAGCTCAAGCCCGTGCTCGAAGTGAACGCCGAGCATCCGCTGGTGAAGAAGCTCGAAGGCTCCTCGCACTTCGATGACCTGGCCAACATCCTCTTCGACCAGGCACTGCTGGCCGAAGGCGGCCTGCCGGCGGACCCGGCGGCCTACGTGAGGCGCGTCAACGCGCTGCTGGTGTGAACGCCCGGCCGCGCGTCATCCGGGCAGCGGCCGTCGTTCCGGCGGCGATGCTGCTGCTCCTGGCGGGCGGCTGTTCCCACTACCACGTCGGCATTCCGCTGGTGCCCGGGCTCTCGCTGGGGCTCGGCGCCACGAAGGACGGCAATTTCTCCGTGGGGCTCAATACCGGCTTCGGCCCGCTGGGCGCGGGCGTCGCCGTGAACAACGGCGGGCAGGTGTCGGGCTCGGCCGGCGTGGGCGTCGGCGTGGGGCCGGTGCGCACCGGCGTGAGCAAGGGGGCCGTGCTCTACGACCCCAAGGCCGGCCCGGCGGCTCCCGGAACTCCTGCGGCTCCTGGAGCGCCCGTTGCGCCGGCCGCGGCGGCCGGCACTGTGGCTTCGGCTGCGCCAGCCGCTCCTTCACCGGGCGCTTTCCCGGCCGGCACGCCTGTCGCCTCTTCCGCCGCCGCTGCGCCCGCCCCCGTGCAGTACTACTCGACACCCGAGGCTCCCTTCACGCCCGTGGCACCCGTCGTCCCCCCGAAGCCGGTGGCTGCGGCGCCGGCTCCCCCTAGGAGGGCGCCGCTGGTCAAGATCACGCGACCGCCGCCGGAGCCGGCTGCACCCATCGCCCAGGCGGCGCCCGCAGCCGCACCCGCCGTCAACGTCACCTATCGCGCGCCGGCCGTGGCCGCCGCCGCGGCAGCGGCGCGCAAGGCCGGCACTCCGGGCAATCCGGTCGCGCCCTGACTTCTTTCTTCCTGATCGCCTCCGATCCCCGCTCGGCCCATGTGGCCTCGCGGCAGGCGAACGCCCGGGCCGGCGGCGATGCCACTACCATGGCGCAGAACCCGTCCGCTCCTCCATGACAAGCCGCCGACCGCTTCTGCAGCAGCTCCTGGCCACGACCGCGCTCGCGGCCGCGCCGTGGCTGCCGCGAGCGGCGAAGGCGCAGTTCGCCTATCCCTCCAGGCCGATCCGCTGGATCGTGCCCTACCAGGCCGGCGTGAGCACCGACATCGTCGCGCGCACGATCAGCGCGCAGCTCGCCATCGACTGGGGCCAGTCGGTGAGCATCGAGAACCGCGCCGGCGGCAACACCGCGCTGGGCGCCATCGAGGCCGCGCGCGCCCCGGCCGACGGCTACACCCTGCTGTCGGCGGACAGCGGCACGCTGGTGTTCAACCCGGCGCTGTACCGCAACCTCAGCTACAACCCCTCGCGCGACTTCGCGCCCGTCACCCTGCTCGGGCGCCTGCCGATGGTGCTGCTGGTGGGGCCGGCCAGCGGCGTGAAGGACGCGCCGGCCTTCATCGACGACGCGCGCGCCTTCCCCGGCAAGGTCAGCTACGCCTCGGCCGGCACGGGCAGCCCGCAGCACCTGTCGATGGAACTGCTCGAACGCGAGGCCGGGCTGGAGATGGTGCACGTGCCCTACCGCAGCGCCGCGGCCGCGGTGGCCGACGTGGCCGGCGGCCAGCTGCCGGCGATGATGTGCGACCTGGCCGCCTCGCGCCGCTTCATCCAGAGCGGCAGGCTGCGCCCGCTGGCCGTGGCGAACCCCTCGCGCCTCGCGCAGCTGCCGCGCGTGCCCACCTTCGCCGAGATCGGCCTGCCGCGCGTCGAGGCCGCAGCGCTCATGGGCCTCGTGGTGCCCGCCAACACGCCGGGCGAGATCGTCTCGCGGCTGCAGCAGTCGGTCGCCAGCGCCATCCACAACCCCGCGGTGCAGCGCCGGCTCGCCGAGTACGGCGTGGAGCCCGCGGGCGACACGCCCTCGCGCTTCGCGGCGCTGCTGCAGGGCGAGTCGGCGCGGTGGCATCCGCTGATCCGCGACCTGAATCTTTCGCTGGACTAGGGCCTGTTCACCCTATTGCCGGGGTCGCGAAGGGCAGCCAGGGCGGGCCAGTCAAGGCGCGGGACGACGCGTGTGCGCATGCACACGCTAGGAGCGCAA
>CAJYQC010000614.1 GCA_913776885.1 uncultured Variovorax sp. | reverse complement strand
AGCGCAGCACGCGGCCCGACCAGTCCGGCGGCTGGCTGGCCTGGCCGCTGCGGCCCACCAGCGGTTCGGCCGGCACTGCGGTGAGCGGCCGCGCGCCGTGCGCCACGAACACGCCGCTGCGCGGACGCGCTTCCAGAAAACCTTCGTCGATGAGCTGCAGGTAGGCCGATGTGACGGTATTGCGGCTCAAACCCAGCAGGGCGGCAAGTTCGCGCGACGAGGGCAAGGGCGCGCCGGGCGCCAGGTGTTCCTCGAGGATGGCCTGCACCACGCTGGCGCGCAGGCGGGCCTGCAAGGGCAGCGCCGGCTGGTCGGGCAGCGCGAACAGCTGTGCCCACTGGATGGCTCTGGGGTTCGGAGGCATGGTGCGCCGCAGTTTAGGGCAGGCGTGCCGATCGGCGGCGCATGCCTGGCGCTCTGGCTCGGTCGAATCTCCGCATCTGGCCCTATCGCGCGGGCAACCCCCTGCCTACCCTTGCCGCATCGAACTCCAGAGCCTCAGGGCCCAAGCCATGCCTTCTTCTTCCGCTTTCCCAGTGACCACCGACACCCTCGCCGCCTTCAGCGATGCCTGGAACCGCCACGACATCGACGCGCTGATGAGCTTCATGACGCCCGACTGCATCTTCCAGACCGCCGCCGGCCCCGACGCCTGCGGCACGCGGCACGTGGGCACCGAGGCGGTGCGCAAGGCCTTCGCAGCCGCATGGGCGACGGTGCCCGACGCGCAATGGACCAACGGCGTGCACTTCGTGCATGGCGACTTCGGCACCTCGCAGTGGACCTTCACCGGCACCGCCGCCGACGGCAGCCGCATCGAGACCGACGGCATCGACGTCTTCACCTTCAGGGACGGAAAGATCCACCTGAAGAACGTGTTCCGCAAGGCGCGGCCGAACCTGCCCGCGGCGAAGTGACCGGCCGGCCTCCTTTCCCTCCCTTCGATTGGAGCCCTTCATGAGCATGACAGGCACCGCACGGCTGGACAGCACCGGCACGGCCAGCATCGACAGCGCCTCGCTCCAGCAGCAGCAACAGCTGCAGCCCAAGGCGCCGTCCCGCCCCTACGACCCGCAATACGATCCGCTGCTCGCGCCCGACCCCGGTTCCGGCCGCGCCTACGCGCCGACCTGGTGGGTGGCCAGCGCCGGCACGCCGCCGGAGGACGACGGCCCGGTCACGAGCGACATCGACGTGGACGTGGCCGTCATCGGCTCGGGAGCCACCGGCATGTCGACCGCGCTCTACCTCGCGCAGGAGCACGGCATACAGGCCACGGTGCTCGAAGCCAACCAGGCGGCCTGGGGCTGCTCCAGCCGCAGCGGCGGCCAGGGCCAGAACGCGAGCGGCCGGCTCAAGCGCTCGCAGTGGATCGAGCGCTGGGGCCTGGATACCGCGAAGAAGCTAGACGCGGAAATCCGCAGCGGCTTCGAGAACTTCCGCCACCTCACCACGCAGATCGACTGCGACGCCTGCGACGGCGGCCACCTCTACCTGGCGCACCGCAAGGAGAAGCTGCCCATCCTCGACGCCGAGGCGCGGCTCATGCGCGAGAAGTTCGGCTACGCCACCCGCATGATGAGCGCCGATGAAGTGCGCCGCGACTACTGCGACGAGCGCGAGACCGTCGGTGCGCTGTACGAGGCCGAGGGCATCGGCATCCATCCGCTGAAGTTCACCTTCGGGCTGATGCGGCGCGCCCGTGCGCTGGGCGTGAAGGTGCACACGTTGAGCCCGGTGCAGGGCTGGCAGACCATCGACGGCGTGCACCACCTGCGCACGCCCGGCGGCGTGGTGCGCGCGCGCCGCGTGGCGGTGTGCACCGGCGGCTACACGGGGCAGGCGCTCAGCCCGGCGCTGAAGAACCGGATCATGCCGATCCTCTCGAACTCGGTGGTCACGCGGCCGCTGACCGATTCCCAGCTTCAGGCCACCAACTTCCGCTCGAAGACCTTCATGACCGACACGCGCACGCTGCGCTTCTACTACCGGCTGCTCGAAGGCAACCGGCTGCAGATCGGCAGCAGGAGCGCGGTGAGCGGCGCGGATGCCGAGGGCGCGGTGCACCTGAAGCTGCTCACCGACGCGATCGCGCGCAAGTTCCCGCCGCTGGCTGGCATCGGCATCGACTACTCGTGGTGGGGATGGGTCGACATGAGCCACGACATGATGCCGCGCATCACGCGGCCCGATCCGGACAAGAGCATCTGGTACGCGGTGGGCTACGGCGGCAACGGCGTGTCGTTCTCCACGTGGGCCGGCAAGCGGCTGGCCGAACGCGTGGCGGGCAAGGATGGCGGCAGGGAAGTTTTCGAGCTGCCCATCTACCACTCGCAGCTACCGTTTCCCAACGTGCTGGGCATGGTGGAGTCGCGTGCTTTCGCGCCCTTCCGGCGCATGGGCCAGCGCATGCTCTACAAGTGGTACTGGCTGCGCGACGAGAAATAGAAAGCCGAAGAGGGACGGCGTCGGACCGTGTTGCAATCGCAGCTTTCAACGCGAGCCGGCGACACGACGACATGACCTCTTCCCTGCTGATCCGCCCACCGGCGCCTGACGACTACGCGGCATGGAGGCCGCTCTGGGACGGCTACAACGCCTTCTACGGCCGCGAGGGCCCGAGCGCCCTCGCCGAGGAGATCACACAGGCCACATGGCAGCGCTTCTTCGATGCCTACGAGCCCGTGCATGCGCTGGTGGCCGAGCGCGATGGCCAACTGGTGGGCCTCACCCATTACCTCTTCCACCGCAGCACCACGCGCCTCGAGCCGACCTGCTACCTGCAGGACCTGTTCACGCTTGCCTGCGAACGCGGCAGGGGCGTCGGCAGGCAGCTGATCCACGGGGTGTACGAGCGCGTGACGCTCGCGGGCGGCCATCGCGTGTACTGGCAGACGCACGTGACCAACACGGCCGGCCGCACGCTCTACGACAAGGTCGCGACGCACGACGGCTTCATCGTCTACGGCACGCTGGTCTGAGCGCGGCTCAATACTTGATCGTCACGCCGGCCTTCACGCCGTTGTTGTTCTTGCCGTCGGTCTGCACGCCGCCGGAGAACGACACGTTGCCGCCCGTGCTTCCGCCCACCGAGTAGGTGGGCCGTGGCGTCGACGTGTCGGTGCCGATGTAGGTGCCGCTGCCGTCGGGCCGCTGCACGCCCACCGTGCCGCCGTTGACGGTGGCGGAGGTCTCGGTGGGGTTGACGTTGGGCGCGACGTAGACGGAGCCTTTCTCGTCGCTGTCGACTGGCAGCTTGATGGGCTCTGCCCTCGCCGCGAAGCCGAGCATGCCCACCACCGCGCTGGTGGCGATTACGAATCGATTCATGCCGGAGATGGTGACGACCCCGCTGATGCAGCGCGTAGGACGAAAGGAAATCCGTCCTGCGGACCATGCCGTTGCTTACCGTGGTTTGCCATCGCGAGTTAACGCTTCGTTAACCTGAGTACTTGCGTACTCAAGGGCAAACCGTTGGCAATGGACACGATCACGCTCTACGATTCCATGCAAGAAACCGAGCAGGAGAAGGTCCCCGATGTCCATCAACGAAGTCGTCATGCCCGAGCAATTGCTGAGGGCGCTCGACGCCCAGAGCCGCACGCCGATCGCGCGCATCGGCGAGGCGCTGATCTCGCTGGACATGATCAGCCAGGAGCAGCTGCGCGCCGGGCTGGAGCGCCAGAAGCTCGACCCGATGGTGCCGCTGGGCGAGACGCTCGTGCGCATGGGCGTGGTCAGCAGGGGCCAGCTGCAGGCGGCGCTGGTGCGCAAGATGGGCTATCCGCTGGTCAACCTGCATCTCTATCCGCCGGCGGCCGAGGCACTGCGCAAGCTGCCGCATGCGGTGGCGCGGCGGCTGCAGGTGATGCCGCTGATGCTGCACGATGGCCGGCTGATCGTCGCCATCGACGATCCGACCAGCCGGCACTCGGCGCTCGACGAGGTGGAGTTCGTCGCGCAGATGAAGGTCACGCCGGTGGTGGGCCAGTGCCTGGATCTCGACAACGTGCTGAACGCGGTATACGAGAAGATCGGCGAGCACGTCGGCTCGGCCCAGAACCCCTTCGCGGCCAGCCTCGATCCCAGCCAGCCGCTGGAATTCGACGTGGCCGGCACGAGCGAGCTGCTGCAGACGCTGGAGAAGGAGGTGTCCGCCCCGCCGACTGTGAGCGAGGCGGCCATCGAGCAGTCGGACAACTCGCTGGTGCGAATGATCAACAGCATGATCGTGGAGGCGCACCGCGAGGGCGTCTCCGACATCCACATCGAGAGCTACCCGGGCCAGGAGAAGACCCGCATCCGCTTCCGGCGCGACGGCCTGCTGCACACCTACCTGGAACTGCCGCCGAGCTACCGCAACGCGATCGTCGCGCGCATCAAGATCATGTGCGACCTCGACATCAGCGAGAAGCGCAACCCGCAGGACGGCAAGATCAACTTCGCACGCTATTCGCCGCAGCACCGCATCGAGCTGCGCGTGGCGACCATCCCCACCAACAACGGCCTCGAAGACGTGGTGATGCGCATCCTGGCGTCGGCCAAGCCGATACCGATGGAACGGCTGGGGCTGTCGCCCGACAACTACGCGCAGCTGACCAAGGCCGTCGAGCGCCCCTACGGCATGGTGCTGTGCGTGGGCCCCACGGGCTCGGGCAAGACCACCACCCTGCATTCGGCGCTGATGCACATCAACACACCCGAACGCAAGATCTGGACTGCCGAAGACCCGGTGGAAATCACGCAGTCCGGGCTGCGGCAGGTGCAGATCAACCCGCGCATCGACTGGACCTTCGCCAAGGCGCTGCGCGCCTTCGTGCGCGCCGACCCCGACGTCATCATGGTGGGCGAGATCCGCGACGAGGAGACTGCCCGCACCGCCATCGAGGCCTCATTGACCGGCCACCTGGTGCTCTCGACCCTGCACACCAACAGCGCCCCCGAGACCGTCACCCGCCTGCTGGACATGGGCATGGACCCATTCAACTTCGCCGACTCGCTCTTGGCCGTGCTCGCGCAGCGGCTGGTGCGGCGCCTGTGCACGCACTGCACCACCGCCACGCCCGCGAGCCCCGAGGCCATCGGCGAGTTGCTGGACGACTACATGCACGCCTTCGGCCCCGAGCAGCAGCGCGACGCGGCGCAGCGCCAGGCGGTGCTGGCAGGCTGGGTGCAGCGCCACGGCCGCGACGGGCGTCTGCAGACCTACGCCAGCCGGGGCTGCAAGCACTGCGGCGACACCGGCTTCAAGGGCCGCGTGGGCATCCACGAACTGATGACCATGTCCAGGAACCTGCGGCGCCTGGTGCAGACCGGCGCGCGCGCCGAGGAGCTCCAGCTGGCCGCGCTGCAGGAAGGCATGCGCACGCTGCGCCAGGACGGCATCGAGAAGGTGCTGGCCGGGCAGACCACCATCGAGGAAGTGCGCGCGACCAGCAACGTGTGAACGGCCCGCGCAAGACCCGCGACGTCGAGCGCGCGCGCATCAGCAGCAACACACGGGCGCCAGTGCGGCAGCGGGCGCACGCCCGCACGCGGTCGTCATCTCTGCAGGTTCCGGCTTGCCGGTCGGGGCTCTCCACTTTTCCGTGCAAAGCGGGTGGAGCTGCTGCCGTGCCATGCGCGCGAGCCGGAGATGGTCTCGTAGTTCGTCCTGCCCGGCCATGTGTGCAGGCCGACGTCGGCCCTGGCCTTGCGCAGCATCCGCAGGGCGAGGTCGAGGCAGGCTCCCAGTTCGTCGACGCGGGCCTGGTCGAAGCCGACGAAACGCACATGTCGAAGGGCGCCGGCAGCCGGCTTCAGCACAACCTGGTCGACGATCGCCTGGCATCGCTCGGGCGGCAGGTACTGGTTCATCACCGCCATGCCGAGCCCTTCCCCGAACTGGATCGCATGTCGGACCTTCTCCATCTGCAATCCGATGGGAAAGTTCTGGCGGACGTATTCGGCGAGTCTGGGCATGCGCGGCACCTGGTAACTGATGCCACGAGTCTGCGCCGGACTAATACTTTTCGCCTGCCATGAACTAGCCACGGAAGCTCACCGCCCTTCCGCCGAAGGGCCGGCGCGGATTCAGCGAACGACGAATGCCAGATTGGCCAGCACGTAGCCGATGGGCATGAACACCCCGCCTCCCACGTACTGCAGTTCGATCGCGTCCTGCTGCCCGCCGGAGATCGACCCGGCCGTGCCCAGGGTGGTCGACACGCGGCGCGTGCCGAGCTGGATGGTCGAGCCCGACTTGGCAGCGGCCACCTTCACGCCGTCGGCGCTGCTCGCGACCGCGGTCCACGCACCTGCGTCGCTGGTCGCGCGCCAAGTCCGTCCGACATCGCTGGACTCGTAGAGGCGGCCACCGCTGGTGGCGGCCACGACGTAGCGGCCGTCGGCGGACGTGGCGATGCCTCGCCAATCCCGGTTGACGGATTGCGCTTCCCATGTGGTGCCCGAATCGGTGGAGACCCAGACGGCGCCCGTATCGACGGTGGCGTACAGGACGCTGCCATCGGCCGACGCCGCCACCGACCACCAGAACTGGCCGCTCGCGCGAGCGGTCCAGCTCACGCCG
>CAJYQC010000613.1 GCA_913776885.1 uncultured Variovorax sp. | reverse complement strand
GCGTGAACCTGCTGGGCGACTGGCTGCGCGACGCATTGAACCCCCGCCTGCGATGAGAGAGCTAGCACCATGAGCCTGTTGCAAGTCAAAGACCTCGTCGTCGAATTCCCCAGCCGCCGCGGCACGCTGCGCGCGCTGGACCGCATTTCCTTCGACATCGCGCCCGGTGAAATCCTGGGCGTGGTGGGCGAATCGGGTGCCGGCAAGTCGCTCACGGGCGCGGCCATCATCGGCCTGCTGGAGCCGCCGGGCCGCGTGGCCGGTGGAGAGATCCTGCTGGAGGGCCAGCGCATCGACAACCTCGGCTTCGAGGCGATGCGGCCCATCCGCGGGCGCAAGATCGGCGCGATCTTCCAGGACCCGCTGACCTCACTGAACCCGCTTTACACCGTGGGCCGCCAGCTGGTGGAAACCATCCGCGCGCACCTGCCGGTGACCGAGGCCGAAGCGCGCAAGCGCGCCATCGGCCTGCTGCAGGACACCGGCATTCCGGCCGCCGAGCAGCGCATCGACCACTTTCCGCACCAGTTCTCCGGCGGCATGCGCCAGCGCGTGGTGATAGCACTGGCGCTCGCGGCCGAGCCCAAGCTCATCGTGGCCGACGAGCCGACCACCGCGCTCGACGTGTCGATCCAGGCGCAGATCATCCAGCTGCTCAAGCAGGTCTGCAAGGAACGCGGCGCGGCGGTGATGCTGATCACGCACGACATGGGCGTGATCGCCGAAACCTGCGACCGCGTGGCCGTGATGTACGCGGGCCGCATCGCCGAGATCGGCCCGGTGCACGAGGTGATCCACCAGCCCGCGCATCCCTACACCTCGGGCCTGATGGCCTCGATTCCCGACATGACCAGCGACCGCGAGCGCCTCAACCAGATCGATGGCGCGATGCCGCGGCTCAACGCCATCCCGGCCGGCTGCGCCTACAACCCGCGCTGCCCGCGCACCTTCGCGCGCTGCCTGGTCGAGCGGCCCGAGCTCATGCATGCCGGCGCCACCCGCGCTGCCTGCTGGCTGCACGACGCGGCCGACCCGCACGTGGGCCAGGCCGAGATCGCCGCGAAGCACCACGACGCGATGGCGGCCGGCGAGCGCGCCACGCCCGAGGCTGGCGAGAGCCTCGTGGAGGTGACCCGATGAGCGCGGCAGTGAACGAACCGCTGGTTGTCGCCCACGACCTCGCGCGCACCTTCGACGTCTCGCCGCCCTGGCTCAACCGCGTGCTCGAGCGCAAGCCGCGCGTGCTGCTGCACGCGGTGGACGGCGTGAGCTTTTCCATCGAGCGCGGCAAGACGCTGGCGCTGGTGGGCGAGTCGGGCTGCGGCAAGAGCACCGTGGCGCGGCTGCTGGTGGGCCTCTACGCGCCCACGCGCGGCGGCCTGAAGTTCGACGGCCAGGACGCGCACGCCGCCTTCAAGACGGCCGAGGGCCGCAAGCTGCGCCGCCGCATCCAGATGATCTTCCAGGACCCGTACGCGAGCCTCAACCCGCGCTGGATCGTCGAAGACATCATCGGCGAGCCGCTGCGCGAGCACGACATCCTCAGCGACAAGGCCGCGCTGCGCGAGCGCGTGGGCGAGCTGCTGAAGTCGGTGGGCCTGTCGCCGCTGGACATGAGCAAGTACCCGCACCAGTTCTCGGGCGGCCAGCGCCAGCGCATCTCCATCGCGCGGGCGCTCGCCACGCAGCCGGAGTTCCTGGTGTGCGACGAGCCCACTTCCGCGCTCGACGTGAGCGTGCAGGCGCAGGTGCTCAACATCATGAAGGACCTGCAGCGCGAGCAGGGCCTGACCTATCTCTTCATCTCGCACAACCTCGCCGTGGTGCGCCACGTGGCCGACCAGGTCGGCGTGATGTACCTGGGCCGGCTGGTCGAGGTGGCCGACAAGCAGGAACTGTTCTCGACGCCGCGCCATCCGTACACGCGCATGCTGCTGGACGCAATCCCGCAGATGAAGCAGACCGGCCGCTCCCGCACCCCGGTGCAGGGCGAGGTGCCGAATCCGCTGAACCCGCCCGCAGGCTGCGCCTTCCATCCGCGCTGCCCGCATGCGAATGCGCGCTGCTCGGCCGAGCGGCCGAAGCTCTCGAGCATCGGCGGCGTGCAGGTGGCCTGCCATGCGGTGGAAGAAGGACGCATCTAGCGCGCCCAGGCCCGATCAACGCAAAAAAGTGTGCGCAAAGGCACTGCCGCGCGCGCGAACCTGTTGCAGAGTGCCGCCATGCCACTGACGACGACTCTCGCAACCCCCGAATCCGGCCGCCGCGGCTTTCTGATGGGCACCGCGCTCGGCGCGACCGCGGTGCTGGCATCGCTGGCCTGCAGCGTGCAGGCCGCGGGATCGCCCACGCGGCGCATGCCGGCGATCTTCATCGGGCATGGCTCGCCGATGAACGCCATCACCGACAACGCCTTCACCCGACGGCTGGCAGCCTGGGGCAGGGAGCTGCCGCGGCCGTCGGCGATCCTCAGCGTGTCCGCGCACTGGCTCAGCCGCGGCGCCACCGGCGTCGGCGTGCAGGAGCGGCCGAAGACGATCCACGATTTCGGCGGCTTCCCGCAGGCGCTGTTCGATGTCGAATACCCGGCGCCGGGCCACCCGGCATTCGCCCGCGAAACCGTGGGTGCGGTGAAGCAGACGCCGGTGATCGCCACCGACCAGTGGGGCCTGGACCACGGCACATGGACGGTGCTGAAGCACCTCTACCCCAAGGCCGACATCCCGGTGTTCCAGCTCAGCATCGACTACGACAAGCCCGCCGCCTTCCATTACGCGGTGGGGCGCGACCTGGCTGCGCTGCGCGACAAGGGCGTGCTGGTGATGGGCAGCGGCAACGTGGTCCACAACCTGCGCGCCACCGACCGTGGAACGCCGGACGGCGCGCGCGCGAGCCGGCCGTGGGCGCAGTCGTTCGACGATGCGGTGAAGTCGGCGCTGGCGGGCCGGGACGACCGGGCGCTGGTCGACTACGCGAAGCTGGAAGGTGCGTCCACCGCGGTGGCGACGCCCGATCACTACTACCCGTTCCTCTACGCGCTGGGCGCCGCCGGAAGCAGCGAGCGCGCGAAGACGGTCTACGAGGGGTTCCAGTCGGGCACGCTCAGCATGCGTTGCCTGCAGTTCGGCTGAGCGGCCTGGGAGCGCGCGAGGGCAGGGCCGAGCGCGCTTACTGCTCTTCGCCCCACGAGAACCCGTCGCGCGCGATCATCGCGCTCGATGCGCTGGGGCCCCAGGTGCCGGCCGCATAGGGGCGCGGGCCGCCGTCCGACTCCCAGCTCTCGAGCAGCGGCTCGACCCAGCGCCATGCCTCTTCCTGCTCGTCGCTGCGCACGAACAGGTTGAGCCGGCCGTCGATCACGTCGAGCAGCAGCCGTTCGTAGGCGCCCACGCGCTCGGAGCCGAAGCGCTTGTCGAAGTCGAGGTCGAGCTGCACCGGCGCCAGCTGCGCGGCCGAGCTCTGGTTGCCGTTGGTGCGCTGGCGGTTGTCCTGCGCCTGCGCGAGCATGTGCAGCTCCAGTCCGTCCTTGGGCTGCAGATTGATCACCAGCTTGTTGACGTTGCCGGCCGGCGCGCGGTAGATGGCGTGCGGCGTGGGCCGGAAGTTGACCTCGATGCGCGCGTCGCGCGAGGCCAGGCGCTTGCCGGTGCGGATGTAGAAGGGCACGCCGGCCCAGCGCCAGTTGGCGATCTCGGTGCGCAGCGCCACGAAGGTCTCGGTGCGGCTGTCGGGGCTCACGCCCGGCTCGTCGCGGTAGCCCTGCACCCGCTCGCCGTAGGCCGTGCCTGCGGTGTACTGGCCGCGCACCGCGTGCAGCCCCAGGCTCTCGGGCGTCCAGGGCTTCAGCGCACGCAGCACCTTGAGCTTCTCGTCGCGGATGGCGTCGGCGTGCGAGTTGATGGGCGGCTCCATGCCGATCGCGCACAGCAGCTGCAGCGCGTGGTTCTGCACCATGTCGCGCAGCGCGCCGGTCTGGTCGTAGAAGGCGCCGCGCTTTTCCACGCCCAGGTCTTCGGCGATGGTGATCTGGATGTTGGCGATGTGCTCGCGGCGCCAGATGGGCTCGAACAGCGCGTTGCCGAAGCGCATGGCGAACAGGTTCTGCACCGAGGGCTTGCCGAGGTAGTGGTCGATGCGGAAGACCTGCTTTTCCTCGAGCACCTTGCCCACGGCGGAATTGATGGCGCGGTTGGAAGCCAGGTCGTGGCCCAGCGGCTTCTCCAGCACGATGCGGGTGCGCGGACCGTTCAGGCCGGCTGCGGCGATCTGCTCGACCACCTGGGTGAAGAGCGCCGGCGCGGTGGCCACGTACATCACGACCGTCTTGGCGTCGCGCTGCTTGAGCAGGTCGGCCAGGCGGGCGTAGTCGTCGGGCTTGGAGAGGTCCATGCGCAGGTAGTGCAGCATGGAGGCGAACTTCTTGAACTCCTCGGGCGAGGGGCGCTTGGCGCCTTCGACGGCGCTGAAGCGCGACTGGATCAGCTCCCGGTACTGGTCGTCCGACAGGTCGTCCCGCGCCACGCCGACGATGCGGCCTTCGGGAGGCAGGCTGCCGTGGCGGAAGGCCTGGAACAGCGCGGGCATCAGCTTGCGCCACGCGAGATCGCCAGTACCGCCGAACAGAACGAGATCGAAGCTCATGAGAAAACTTTCCTTCCTTGTCTGAATGCCTGGCCGCAAAAGCGACTTCGCCAGGCGCGATGGTACTTGTACGGATTCGCCAAGCCTGTACTAAAGCTACGCTATGCGATGGCCGCGAGGCCTTTTTTTATTGCTCAGAGGAAGAGAGACCAGATGAACAAGAACAAGTTTCTTGCCGCAGCAGCGCTGCTGGGCCTGTCGGCCGCGGCTTCGGCCCAGACCGTCAACGTGATCTGCTCCGTGCAGGCCGAATGGTGCAGCGTGATCTCGACGGTCTACGCCCGCACCACCGGCGTGCGCATCAACATGGCGCTCAAGGGCTCGGGCGAGGCCCTGGCCCAGCTGATCGCCGAAAAGGACAACCCCAAGACCGACGTCTGGTTCGGCGGCACCGGCGACCCGCACCTGCAGGCGGCCGAGCAGGGCCTCACGCTCGAATACAAGTCGCCCACGCTGCCTCAGCTGCACCCCTGGGCGCAGCAGCAGGCCAAGCAGTCGGGCTACAAGACGGTGGGCATCTACTCGGGCCCGCTGGGCTTCGGCTACAACCCCGAGCTGCTGGCCAAGAAGAAGCTGCCCGTGCCCAAGACCTGGGCCGACCTGCTCAAGCCCGAATACAAGGGCGACATCCAGGTGGCCAATCCGGCCTCCAGCGGCACGGCCTACACCATGATCGCCACGCTGGTGCAGCTCATGGGCGAGGACAAGGCTTTCGATTACCTCAAGGCCCTGCACAAGAACGTCGGCCAGTACACCCGCTCGGGCACCGGCCCGATCAAGGCGGTGGCGCGCGGCGAAACCGCGATTTCCATCAGCTTCGTGCACGACGGCCCGGGCGAGAAGATGCAGGGCTTCCCGGTCGAGACGATCACGCCGAGCGACGGCACCGGCGCCGAGATCGGCTCCATGAGCATCATCAAGGGCGCGCGCAACCTCGACGCGGCCAAGAAGTTCTATGAGTGGGCCCTGACGCCCGCCGCGCAGGAACTGGGCGCCGCCAACAAGCAGTTCCAGCTGCCGAGCAACGTGAACGCCAAGCTCGATCCGCGCATTCCCGACTTCAAGAAGATCAAGTTCATCAACTACGACTACGCCAAGTACGGCGCCAGCGCCGAGCGCCGCCGCCTGATCGCGCGCTGGGAGAAGGACGTCAACTCGCTGCCGCGCTAAGTGGAAGCGGGTGTCATCGGCACCGGCGCGCAGGCCAATCCGGCGTCGCTCGCCGCGGCCCGGCGTTCGCAGCGCTGGATTCGGGTGTGGATCGCGCTGGGTTTCGCGGCCTATCTGCTGCTGCCCTGGTACGCGATCCAGGACTCGACCTGGTACGAGGCCGTTCCGCAGGTGTTCGGCCAGGGCGAGGGTGCCAACGGGCTGATGCAGGCGGCCATGCAGGGGCGCGTCTGGCTCTTCGTGGGGCTCGCCGGCCTGCTGCTTTGCGCCGTGGGCGCGTGGCTTCCGGCGGGCAGGGCGCAGGGGCGCTGGCTGC
>CAJYQC010000612.1 GCA_913776885.1 uncultured Variovorax sp. | reverse complement strand
TGCGCGATCAGCAGGGCGCTCGCCTCGTTGGCCGCGCATCCCGGCATCGGGGTCGAGCAGATCTCAAGCGGGGACTACATCGCGGCCCGGATACGCGATGGTGTAGCGCGACTCACCGACGTGGCTGGCGCCGAGATCTACGCTGGCGCCAGCGTCGCCGAGAAAGGCGGTGCGTGATGCGGGTCGAAACCATCGGCGGCGCCACGCTGTACCACGGCGAAGCTCTCGAAGTACTGCAGGCTCTCGTGCCTGGAACGGCCGACGCCGTCATCACCGACCCGCCCTACTCCAGCGGCGGCGCCTTCCGGGGCGATCGCGCGCTGGACACGAAAGCCAAGTACCTCAGCACCGGATCCGGCAACCACGAGAAGACATCGGACTTTGGTGGCGACAACCGCGATCAACGCTCATTCCATTTCTGGTCGACGCTCTGGTCAGCGGCTGCGCTTCGTGCATCGAAGCCGGGCGCCCCCGCGGCGTTCTTCTCGGACTGGCGGCAACTACCAGTCTCGTCCGACTACCTGCAGGCCGGTGGGTGGGTGTGGCGCGGAGTGGTGCCGTGGGTGAAGAAGTCGCCGCGGCCGCAGATGGGGCGCTTTACGTCAGCCGCCGAGTACGTCGTCTGGGGTTCGGCTGGGCCAATGCCTGTCGATCGCGGCGTGGGGTGCCTGCCTGGCTTCTACGAATACCACGCACCAACAGATCGCGAGCACGTGACGCAGAAGCCGGTAGCGCTGATGGCCGACATCGTCGAGATCTGCGAGCCAGGCGGCTTGGTTCTGGATCCGTTCATGGGCTCGGGCACTACAGGTGTCGCCGCACTCAAGCTGGGCCGCCGGTTCATCGGGTGCGAGCAAAAGCTGCAGTACTTCGACATCGCGTGCCGGCGAATCGAGGAAGCGCTCGAGAGCATCTTCGCTGAAGAGCGAAGCCGCCCCGTGCAGCTCGATCTGGGAGGGCAAGCCTCTTGATCGCCTACTACAACGAGTTCGACCCAAAGGCGGCGGCTTGGTTGCGCGAACTCATCAAGCAAGGACACATCGCACCGGGGATCGTGGACGAAAGGAGCATCGAGGATGTCGTACCAGATGAACTTGTGGGATACACCCAATGCCACTTCTTCGCCGGCATTGGCGTATGGAGCTACGCACTACGTCGAGCAGGATGGCCCGACGATCGTCAGGTCTGGACCGCATCCTGCCCTTGCCAGCCTTTCAGCCAGGAAGGCGAAGGCGCTGGGTTTGCTGACGAGCGGCACCTTTGGCCCCACCTCTACCACCTCGTCGGCCAGCGCCGCCCTGGAATCCTCATTGGTGAGCAGGTTGCGAGCAAGGACGCAAACCCATGGGTCGACCTTGTACAGACTGACCTGGAAGCCCTGGGTTATGCCTTCGGGGCGATCGCGTTTCCGTCTGCGGGCGTCGGTGCGCCGCACATCCGCGACCGGGTCTACTGGGTGGGTCACGCCAACCACGCGCGACTGGAAGGACACGCCGGGGATGTCGGCTCTGCGGGATGGCGAGCAGCGACTAGACCAACTGCCGCGGCAAGCCTACTTGGTGACTGCAATACGGCGGACGGCCCATGGCGAGTCGCTGACTGGCTCCTGTGCCGCGACGGAAAGTGGCGGCCAGTTGAACCCGGCACATTCCCGCTGGCTCATGGGGCTCCCGCCCGCGTGGGACGCCTGCGCGGTTACGGCAATGCGATCAATGCAGAAGCAGCCAAAGCCTTCATCGAAGCCCTGATGGAGGTTGCATGAAGACCATCTTCCTGCTCATGGCTCAGTACGATGCGCGCCCAGTCATTCCGCTGGAGTGGGTGCAGCGAGACTTCTTCGCCCATCTCGACGTCAAGAAGCTGGCAGCGAAGTGCACGACCGGGGAAATCAAGCTGCCGCTCGTGCGGACTGATCCGAGCAGCCAGAAGTCGCCCAAAGGCGTCGGCATTCAGGATCTGGCGCAATACCTCGACGACCGCCAGCAGGCGGCGCGAAAAGAGCTGGCGCAGCTCACCGCCAGATGACAACGGCCCGCAAATGCGGGCCGTTTGTTTTTTGGCAACTGGACATGCGGCAAGCTGGGGCCAGAACGTCGCTTCGATGTCCGCTTTTCGCGAGAAAAATGCCACTTTCGTGCCACAAGGCCCAGACCACCCCCCGTAAGTTACTGAAGAGATTAGGTTTTTTCTCTGCAGCACATCCAGTCCATCATGGGTGCAACCGAGACCCGCATGCCATCGGTAGCACGCTGGTTTCGAGGCAGATCGGGCTGCAGCCCAGTGTTTTCGGGGTTCTCGTTCGGTGTCATTCAGAAGCTCTCGGCGCTGTTTTTTCGCTTCCAGGGGTACGTCGGGTGCCACGAATCTGGCATGCAACCTCCTGGAGGTTCCAGTTCTGGAGACGTCGCGAAACGCGAGCGCGCAGGCGGGAGCGTAGCGCACATGGGGCGCGTCCGAAGCCGGGAGGGGCAGCGTCGGTGTCGATCGAGGACATGAACGCTCGACCACGACGGCGGGCCGCCCGTAAGGGTTTCGCTGGCTGAAGGGCCGAGGCTTATCGACCTGGGTTCTTGGACTCCATCGGATCGAGCACGCTGCAATCCCCCGGTTTGACCTGGGCGATTTCGGACGAGGTGCACGGCGCAATCTCGCCGGCCCCTCCAAGGGGAAATCGCTCCAGCCGGCGCTCCCACAGATACAGCGCGGGCATCGCGATGAGGTGGGCCAGCGCCGCAAGCAGACCGATGGCCACGACGGCGAGCGCAATAACCGGGCTCGCCGCAACGCAAAGCAAAGTCCTGAGCATCCATCGATTTTCTGGAACGGGCTTTCGCCTGCGAGGTAGGAATTTTCCGTGACTGCGCCCGGCTCGGCGCGTTGCGCGAAGAACTCCGTTGGGCCCAGGTGTGTCGGCGTGTCAAGTTCCGCTGTACCAGGGCAACGGTGTGCACCTACAGGCGTCTGTCTCATCGAAAACGAAGGTGCAGCTTTTGCAACTGGCAACGCGTGAATAAAGATGGATCTGCTTGATCTGCTGCAATGGCCTGCCTTCGCCGCTTCCGTGTCCGCCGCGTGGCTGATCGCCTCGCGCGATCGAGGTCGAAGAAACCTTGGCTTCTGGGTCTTCCTGGGCAGCAACGCGCTATGGGCGACCTGGGGGATCCATACATCCGCCTATGCCCTGATCGCGTTGCAAGCATGCCTTGCGGCGCTGAACGTGCGAGGGCTCTTCAAAACGGAGCCGGACTCCGGCAAGGGTGACAAGAGCTGATCTCCGCGCAAGATGGCCCGCGCGCGGTCGCCGCACGTCAGCGCGGCGACATGCCCCGATGAAGTCGGCAACTGCCGAGCCAAGGCATCGACGCATCGAGCCCGGCCGCCGCAGCAGGAGCTTCGCCGCCTGCTTCAGTAGTCGATGGACGAGCAGCTTCCGGCCTCATCAACGAAGCGCTCACCCCGACCGCACCCCGAGCCACGCGCTCAGTGCGGGACTTTCAGCACGCAAGAAGACTGCTCTGCGCCCAAGTTTCTACGGCAGGTGGCGGCGTTGTCCGACTCAGTTCGTCCTATCGGCAGGGACAATGCCCACATCGGCACGAGACAAGCCGACGACACAGCGAAACCAGCACTGACACCGAGAACGAGAAGCCTCGACTTCGAACAATGACCCGCATCTATCTGATAGAAGACAACCCCCTGATCGCCACCACACTGGCCGACGGCCTGCAGGAATTCGCCGATTGCGCCGTGATCGGCACCGCTTCCACTTCGGGCGGCGCGATCGACTGGCTCAAGAAGAACCCCGAGGAATGGGATGCTGCGGTCATCGACATCTTCCTGGCCGAAGGCAACGGCCTCACGGTGGCGCAGTATCTGCAGGAGCACAAGTCGCCGGTTCAGCGCACGGTGGTGCTGATGAACCATGCGACTTCCGAGGTGCGCGAGGGAGCGCTCTCGGCGGGCGTGGATGCGGTGTTCGACAAGTCGCTCGAGCTCGAGGCCTTCTACGATTTCTGCAGGAAGCTGAACATCTCGCCGCGGCGCTGAGCGCCGAAACGCGAACGACGCTACAGAACGCAAGCGCTCCGGCTCAATCCCCCAGCACGCCCGTTACCCGCTGCTCGACCAGATCGCTCGCGCGGCTGAGGTGCCGTCGCATGTGCTGTGCCGCGGCTTCCTGGTCGCCGCGCTCCACGGCGTCGAGAATTTCCAAATGCTCGTGGCAGGACTTGTGCAGCAGGTCGATGTTCACCAGCGGGTAGTCCGAAAGGTCGGACATGCGCCGCAGCCGGTTCTGCTGCTGCACCGCATCGAGAAAGAACCGGTTGCCCGAGGCGCTCGCCAGCAGTTCGTGGAACTGCGCGTTGGCCTCGAAGAAATCCATCCATGAATAGCGCGACGCCTGCGCGAGCAGCCCCCGCTGGCGCTCGCGGCAGGCGCGCAGCCGCTGCAAGTCGACGCGGAAGCTGGGCTCGCGCAACCCCGCGCATTCGACCGTCAAGCGAAAGCGGTAGCTCTCGCGCTCGCTCTCGACAGAGTCCAGGGTCTCGGTGAACTCCCAGCGCTGGTAGTGGCGACCGCGCAGCACGCCGTCTTGCAGCAGCGTGGTGAGCACGGTGCGCAGCAGCGGGCGCGGCACGGCGTAGGCCTGCGCCAGTTCCAGTTCGTTGACCCGCGTCGGCAGCTTGCCGCTGAGGCGGTCGCGCAGCAGGCGGTAATAGAGCGTCTTCTCCTCGTCCTCGGGCATCTCGCGCCGGGCGCGTGCCAGTGCGTGTCGATCGCCGAGCAGGGTGTAGCCGCGGTTCGGCGTGTGCGCGAGCAGCGCCCGTTCGTGCAGGAAGCGCAGCGCCGCGCGCACCGGGGTGCGGGAGATGCCGAGCCGGCCGGCAAGCTCGGATTCGGTGAGGTGATGCCCGCTCTCGTAGCCGCCGGCCAGCGCCTGGTCGAGCACATAGCGGCTCACCCGCTGGACCAGCGGAGCGATCGTGGGCGATGCGGTGGGTCGGTCGTCCGTCTGGGATGCCATCCAGGGTCTCCGGAATCGCGGGTGGAAGTTCAGGCGCCGATCATCACCCGGCTTTTGTATTTTTGCCCTGAAAAAACCATGTACAACCCGCGCCAAAAATACAATCCGAGTTTCAAGATCGGCCCCACGACGACCCAGGAGCCGGGTCGCTTTCCCAACGGAGAACCATCTCGTGGCCCTTGCCGACACCCTCGCCTCCCCCGCGTCGCTCGACGCGTTCTGGATGCCCTTCACCCCCAACCGCAAGTTCAAGCAGTCGCCGCGCCTCATCGTCGGCGGCGAAGGCCTGCACTACGACCTGGCCGACGGCCGCCGCGTGCTCGACGCGATCGCCGGCCTGTGGTGCGTGAACGCCGGGCACCGCCACCCGCGCATCAGCGCCGCGATGAAGGCGCAGATCGACGTGCTCGACTACGCCTCCAACTTCCAGATCGGCCACCCGGGCGCCTTCGTGCTTGCGCAACGCCTGGCCGAGATGGCGCCGGCCGGCATGAGCCACGTG
>CAJYQC010000611.1 GCA_913776885.1 uncultured Variovorax sp. | reverse complement strand
TGGTCAAGGTGCTGCGCACGCAGGTCGACGTGGTGCTGCCCGAGGGCACGGCCGTGCTGAACGCCGCCGACCCGCGCGTGGCCGGCCTGGCTCCGCTGTGCGACGGCGCCGTCATCCTCTATTCGGCCGACGCACAGGCCCCCGCGCTCGCCGCGCACCAGAGCGCCGGCGGCAAGGCCGTGCTCGTGCGGCAGGACCGCGTGGTCCTGTCCAACGGCAGCAGCGAATCGTTCCTGCCGGGCCTCGGCCGCCTGACCGTGTGGCGCGCCACGCATGCGGGCGTGAGCCTCGAGAGCCTGCTGGCCGCCGTGGCCGCGGCCTGGGCCATGGGCATTCCGCTGAACCTGATCGGCGCGGGCGCCGAAGCCTTCGAGGCGGACCTGCAAGCCGCCCTGGCCTCGCTGCAGCTTTCGCAGACCCAGCCCCTCCAACCCCAACTTGCCTGAGGCTCCGGCCCCGGCAGACCGTACGAGCTCTCGCAGCCCCATGAAAGTCACCCGCACCCGAGCCCTTCGCGGGCCCAATCTCTGGAGCCGCCATACCGCCATCGAGGCGGTCGTGGCCTGCCACGGCGACGAGAACGCCATCAGCAAGCTGAGCGGCTTCGAAGACCGCCTGCGCGCGCGCTTCCCGACCATCGGCGAGCTGCACCCGATGGTGCTGGGCCAGCCGATGGCGCTCGCACATGTGCTGGAGAACGCCGCCGTCGCGCTGCAGGCGCAGGCCGGCTGCGCGGTCAACTTCGGCCACACCTCCCCTACCGTGGAAGAAGGCGTCTACCAGGTCGTATTCCAGTACAGCGAGGAGGCCGTGGGCCGCCGCGCCGCCGAACTGGCCGAGGAACTGATCGCCGCCGCACAGAACGACACGCCCTTCGACGCCGAGGCCGCCATCGCGGAGCTGCGCGACCTCGACGAATCGGAGCGCCTGGGCCCGAGCACCGGCTCCATCGTCGATGCGGCCGTGGCACGCGGCATTCCGTACCGCCGGCTCACGCGCGGCAGCCTGGTGCAGTTCGGCTGGGGCTCCAAGCAGCGCCGCATCCAGGCCGCCGAGGTCGACAGCACCAGCGGCGTGGCCGAATCGATCGCGCAGGACAAGGAACTGACGAAGCAACTGCTCAACGCCGCCGGCGTGCCGGTGCCGCTGGGCCGCCCCGTGAGCAGCGCGGAAGACGGCTGGGCCGCCGCCAACGAGATCGGCCTGCCGGTCGTGGTGAAGCCGCAGGACGGCAACCAGGGCAAGGGCGTGACGGTCAACATCAACTCGCGCGAGGAGCTGTTCGCGGCTTACGCCTCGGCCGCGGTCTACGGCGAGGTGATGGTCGAGAAATTCCTGCCCGGCTTCGACTTCCGCCTGCTGGTGGTGGGCGACCGCCTGGTGGCCGCCGCGCGCCGCGATCCGCCGCAGGTGATCGGCGACGGCAGCTCCACCGTGCGTGAGCTGGTCGACACGGTGAACCTCGACCCGCGCCGCGGCGAGGGCCATGCCACCTCGCTCACCAAGATCCGCCTGGACGACATCGCCATCGGGCGGCTCGAATCGCAGGGCCTCACGCCCGACAGCGTGCCCGCGCTCGGCCAGCGCGTTGTGCTGCGCAACAACGCCAACCTGTCCACCGGCGGCACCGCCACCGACGTGACCGACACCGTGCACCCCGAAGTCGCGGCGCGCGCCATCGACGCGGCGCAGATGGTCGGCCTGCACATCTGCGGCGTCGACATGGTCTGCGAGAACGTGCTGCGCCCGCTCGAGGAGCAGCACGGCGGCGTGGTCGAAGTGAATGCCGCGCCCGGCCTTCGCATGCACATCTCGCCCTCCTTCGGCCGCGGCCGCGCGGTCGGCGAGGCGGTCATGGACACCCTGTTCGCCCACGGCGACGACGGCCGCATCCCCGTGGTGGCCGTCACCGGCACCAACGGCAAGACGACCACCGCCCGCCTCATCAATCACCTGCTCGCATCGAGCGGCCTGCGCACCGGCATGACCAACACCGACGGCGTGTACGTCGACGGCCGCCAGACCGACAGCGGCGACTGCAGCGGCCCCAAGAGCGCACGGAACGTGCTGATGCACCCCGACGTGGATGCTGCGGTGTTCGAGGTGGCCCGCGGCGGCATCCTGCGCGAGGGACTCGGCTTCGACCGCTGCCAGGTGGCGGTGGTCACCAACATCGGCAGCGGCGACCACCTGGGCCTGAACTACATCACCACCGTCGAAGACCTCGCGGTGCTCAAGCGCGTGATCGTGCGCAACGTGGCGCCCGACGGCTACGCGGTGCTCAACGCGGCCGACGTCAACGTCGCCGCCATGGCCGCCGGCTGCCCCGGCAACGTGATCTTCTTCACCGCCGACCGCATGCACCCTGTGATGGCCACGCACCGCGCGCAGGGCAAGCGCACCGTGTACGTCGACCAGGACACGCTGGTGGCCGCCGAAGGCTCGTGGCGCGAACGCATCGCGCTGCGCGACGTACCCATCACGCGCGGCGGCAGCATCGGCTTCCAGGTCGACAACGTGATGGCCGCAGTGGCCGCGGCCTGGGCCGTGGGCCTCGACTGGGACACCATCCGCAGCGGCCTCGCGAGCTTCATGAACGACGCAGCGGGCGTGCCCGGTCGCTTCAACGTCATGGACTACCGCGGCGCGACCGTGATCGCCGACTACGGCCACAACACCGACGCGATGCGCGCGCTGGTGTCGGCCGTGGACACGATGCCGGCGAAGAAGCGCTCGGTGGTCATCAGCGGCGCGGGCGACCGGCGCGACTCCGACATCCGCGACCAGACGGCCATCCTCGGCCAGGCCTTCGACGACGTGATCCTCTACCAGGACGCGGCCCAGCGCGGCCGCGCCGACGGCGAGGTCATGGCGCTGCTGCGCCAGGGCCTGCAGGGCGCGGCCCGAACGCGCTATGTCGACGAGATCCGCGGCGAGTTCGTGGCTATCGACGCCGCGCTGGCGCGCCTGCAGCCAGGTGATCTCTCTCTGATCCTGGTCGATCAGGTCGAGGAGGCGCTCGCGCACCTGGCACAGCGGATCGCGGCGGGGTAAAGAAGCTCGTCTCCTGGCTTCGCGCACTTCGTGTCGCGCGCGCCTTCCACCTGCCGGGGGCGGCATCTGCGGCCCGGCGGAGCCTGTTGCGCGACGCCCCATTTTGAAAGCCCGTGAAAGCCCGCCTGCTGCCGGACACGTCCGACACGCAAGGGCGAGTACGGCGCGGTGGGCAGCGTGCGGCTGTCCCACAGACTTCGAAGCCGGGCCGGCAGCACACTGAGGCTCCTGTCACGCACCTCTTGCAGGGGCGTGCCCAACTAGGAGCCCGCATGAGAAAAACCCTTCGTTCAGTTCTTTCGGCCACGGCAGCCTTCGCAGCCGGCGGCTTCATCGTCTTCGGCGCGCAGACTGCCGGCGCACAGGCGCCTGGCAGCGACGCCCGCATGCAGAAGGAGCGCGCCACCTGCGACGGCGTCCAGCAGGACCGCGCCGCCTGCCTGCGCGAAGCCGGGGCCGCCCGGCAGGAAGCTTCTCGCGGCGGCCTCAGCAGCCCCTCCTCCGCACGCGAGCAAGTCAATTCGCTCGCGCGCTGCAGCGAACTGCCCGCCGCCGAGCAGCCCGACTGCGAGGCCCGCATCAAGGGCGGCGCACGCACCACCACCGAAGGCAGCGTGATGGGCGGCGGCGTGATCCGCGAAACCGTGACGCCGCTGCCGCCGCAGCCGGCTCCGGCACGCTGATCGATTCGCCGATACGAGCAGCCGGGTCGACCAGTGAACCCGGGCCGCTTCGCATAGTCCAACTTCTCCCCCCGCCCAACCAGCTCACCTCAAGGAGTCATCCATGAAAAGCAACAAGCGTTCGATGCTCTTCACCATGTTCGCCGTCGGCGCCCTGACGGTCTCCGCCGCTGCCTCGGCTGCTCCGCCAAAGCGTGGCGAGTCGAACAGCACCTATCAACAGGAACTGGCTGTCTGCGGCCACAACCAGCAGGACCGTGCAGCCTGCATCCGCGAGGCCGGCGCGGCACGCCAGGCCGCTGCGCAGGGCGGCCTCACCAGCGCACCCGACTACCGCGCCAATGCGCTCGCACGCTGCGGCCTGCAGCAGCCCGCCGACCGAGCCGCGTGCGAGGCGCGCGTGCTGGGCAGCATGGGCAACACCACGGCGAGCGTGGACGGCAGCGTGATGGGCGGCGGCGTGATCCGCGAATCGGTCACCACCACTGTGATGCCCGCCCCCGCCGTCATGGCGCCGCAGCCGATGCCCATGCCCCGGCCAATGCCTGCGCCCATGCCCGCCCCGATGCCCGCTCCCATGCGCTGACTAGCAGGCTTCGAATGAAAGGGCATCGCCATTTCCACGTGGATGGCGATGCCCTTACTGTCATATTTATGTCATAAAAGCCTGCAAGCTGCTAGCTATAGTTCCCGGTCCCTGCATACCGAGGAACTCTTTTTCATGAATGCCATCAAGGTCGCTCGCCGATTCATCGAAACGGACCCGGCCAACGAATCGGCCAAGATCCTGGCCCAGCTGGTGCTGGCCCTCGAGTCCGAACGCAGCTTCGAACTCATCACCCTCTACGAACTCGACTACAAGAGCTTCCAGCTCGCGATGGACATCCTGAAGGAGTGGCGCCTCGACCGCTACTACGCCAGCAAGTCCAAGCTGTTCGACCTTTCGCTGCAGGTCAGCGAGCTCGAGCAGAACACCGCAGCGAACAAGAGCGCGCCCGAAGCCAAGGCCTGAGCGGCCTTCCGGCCATCTCGCCTGCGCTCTTCCCGCTACCCCTACTTCCCCCAGCGCAGCACCAGCGGATCGAGCCGCTTCGCGGTCTCGATCAGGCCCGCACGTGTGTCGGGGTGCATCGCCGGCAGCGGGTGCCGCGGGGCCTCGCAGGCGATCACGCCGCCCTCCTTCATAAGCGACTTGCACGCCAGCAGACCGGCCTGGCGGTTCTCGTAGTTGATGAGCGGCAGCCACTGCTGGTAGAGCGCGAAGGCCTTGTCGCGGTCGCCGGCGCGGTGCGCCTCGATGATCGGGCGGATGCCGTCCGGATAGCCGCCCCCCGTCATCGACCCGGTTGCGCCGGCATCGAGATCGGGCATCAGAGTGATGGCTTCCTCGCCGTCCCAGGGTCCTTCGATGGCATCGCCGCCCAGGCGGATCAGCTCCCGCAGCTTCGATGCGGCACCGGGCGTCTCGATCTTGAAGTAGGCCACCTGCTCGATCTCCTTCGCCATCCGCGCGAGGAACGGCGCCGACAGCACCGTGCCGCTGGCCGGCGCGTCCTGGATCATGATCGGGATACCCACCGCGTCCGACAGCCGCGCATAGAACTCGTAGATCTGCGGCTCGGGCACGCGGAAGGTCGCGCCGTGATAAGGCGGCATCACCATCAACATCGCGGCGCCCATGTCCTGCGCGCGGCGGCTGCGTTCGGCGCAGACCTTGGTGCTGTAGTGCGTGGTGGTCACGATCACCGGCACGCGGCCCTTCACGTGTTCGAGGATGGTGCGGGTGAGCACCTCGCGCTCCTCGTCCGACAGCACGAACTGCTCCGAGAAATTCGCCAGGATGCAGAGGCCTTCGGAGCCCGCGTCGATCATGAAGTCGACGCAGCGCTTCTGGCTTTCGAGATCGAGCGCGCCCTGTTCGGTGAAGGTGGTGGGCACCACCGGGAAGATGCCGCGGTATCTGGGGGTCATGGTGTCGAGGGATGGATCAGTGTGAATGACGCGGAACGGCCGCGCCGCGGCAGCCGACCAGGAAGTCGAAGTCGCAGCCCTCGTCGGCCTGCAGCACGTGGTTGACGTAGAGCTTCTGGTAGCCGCCGCCGCGCGTGCTCATCGGCTGCTTGTCGGACGCGGTGAGCGAAGCCAGGCGCGAGGCGAGCTCCTCGTCGCTGATGTCGAGGTGCAGGCGGCCGGCGTCGCAGTCGAGCTCGATCCAGTCGCCGTCGCGCACCGCGGCCAGCGGCCCGCCGTCTGCAGCCTCGGGCGCGACGTGCAGCACCACCGTGCCGTAGGCGGTGCCGCTCATGCGTGCGTCGGAGATGCGCACCATGTCCTTCACGCCCTGGCGCAGCAGCTTCGGCGGCAGTCCCATGTTGCCCACTTCGGCCATGCCGGGGTAACCCTTGGGGCCGCAGTTCTTCAGCACCATCACGCAGCTCGCGTCGATGTCGAGGTCTTCATCGACGATGCGCTCCTTGTAGTGCTCCAGGTTCTCGAACACCACGGCGCGGCCGCGATGCTTCAGAAGTTCGGGCGAGGCCGCCGAGGGCTTGAGCACCGCCCCGCGCGGCGAGAGATTGCCGCGCAGGATGCGGATGCCGCCGTCGGCGATCAGCGGCTTGTCGAGCGGGCGGATGACTTCGTCGTCGAGGCTGGGCGCATCGCGCACGTTGTCCCACAGCGACTGGCCGTTCACAGTGAGCGCACCAGGGTGCGGCAGCAGGTTGGCTTCGCCGAGCCGCCTCAGCACCGCCGGCAGTCCGCCCGCGTAATAGAACTCCTCCATCAGGAAGCGGCCCGAGGGCATCAGGTCGACGATGGTCGGCGTGTGGCTGCCGATGCGCGTCCAGTCTTCCAGCTCCAGCTCGACGCCGATGCGCCCGGCGATCGCCTTCAGGTGGATCACCGCGTTGGTCGATCCGCCGATGGCCGCGTTCACGCGGATCGCGTTCTCGAAGGCCTCGCGCGTGAGGATCTTCGACAGCGTGAGCCCCTCCTTCGCCATCTCCACCGCGCGCATGCCCGACATCTGCGCGAGCACGTAGCGCCGCGCATCGACCGCGGGAATCGCCGCGTTGTGAGGCAGCGAGGTGCCCAGCGCCTCGGCCATGCAGGCCATGGTCGAGGCCGTGCCCATGGTGTTGCAGGTGCCGGCCGATCGCGACATGCCGCCTTCGGCCGAGAGGAACTGGTGCAGGTTGATCTCACCCGCCTTCAGCGATTCGTGCAGCTGCCACACGGCCGTGCCGGAGCCGATGTTCTTTCCGTCGAGCTTGCCGTTGAGCATCGGCCCGCCGGTGACCACGATGGCCGGGATGTCGCAGCTCGCGGCGCCCATCAGGAGCGCGGGCGTGGTCTTGTCGCAGCCGGTGAGCAGCACCACCGCATCGACCGGGTTACCGCGGATGGCCTCTTCCACGTCCATGCTCGCGAGGTTGCGCGTGAGCATCGCGGTGGGCCGCAGGTTCGATTCGCCGTTGGAGAACACCGGGAACTCCACCGGGAAGCCGCCCGCCTCCGAGATGCCGCGCTTCACATGCTCGGCGATCTTGCGGAAGTGCGCGTTGCAGGGCGTGAGCTCCGACCAGGTATTGCAGATGCCGATGATCGGGCGGCCATCGAATTCATGGTCCGGGATGCCCTGGTTCTTCATCCAGCTTCGGTACATGAAGCCGTTCTTGTCGGCCGAGCCGAACCATTCGGTCGAGCGCAGTTTCTTCGGAGGGGTGTCCGGCATGCGAGTTGTCCTGATGCGAGAGAGAGAGAAAGAGAAAGGTCAGCGCCGCGGTGCGCGCGACGTGAAGAAGCGCTGCAGCAGGCAGAACACGAACAGCAGCGCGCCGACGACGATGCGCGTCCACCACGAGCTCAGCGTGCCGTCGAAGGAGATGAGCGTCTGGATGATGCCCAGCATCAGCACGCCGAAGAGCGTGCCCGCCACGTAGCCCACGCCGCCGGTCAGCAGCGTGCCGCCGATCACCACCGCCGCGATCGCGTCGAGCTCCAGCCCGACCGCATGCAGGCCGTAGCCCGAGAGCATGTAGAAGGTGAAGATCACGCCCGCCAGCGCCGAGCAG
>CAJYQC010000610.1 GCA_913776885.1 uncultured Variovorax sp. | reverse complement strand
CTAAGCCGCGCGCCGCACTTCGCCCGGCGAGACGCCGAGCACTCGGCGCAGGCCGCGCGCTCCGTCATCGCGGCGTGCACCACTTACTCGTGCACCGGCAGTGCTGTCGTGCATGTCCGGCGCGACGAGTGGTTTCTTCCACGACGCGCATCTGCGAATCTGAGGGGCTGGGCGTGGGTTCGGCCGCATGGTCGGCGCGATTGACTTCGGGCCGGCTGTTCTTGAAACAGGCTCACGAACCCGGGCTGGACGGAAGCGTTCCGGTGTACCTGCCCGGGATGTTAGGCCCCGCGATGGCTGTGGGCTACGCCGACGAGCGCTTCGCGGCGATGGTCAAGGTGCTGCGCTGAACAACGAGAGAAGCGGCAGCAATGGGCGGCCGCCACCGCCGCCGGCTTCTTCTATTGCACGACCTGGCTGCCCGGAGCCCTGTCGCCCACCGGCGTGAAGATCTGCGCCGCATCGACCGCGTCGAAGCGGTACTGCTTGCCGCAGAAGTCACAGCCCACCTCGATGTTGCCGCGCTCGGCGAGGATGCTCTGCGCCTCCTGCTCTCCGAGGCCACGGATCATCTGCGCCACGCGCTCGCGGCCGCAGGTGCAGGCGAAGTGCGGGCCGAGCATGCCGGCCTGCGGCTCGAAGCGCAGCAGCTTCTCTTCCCAGAACAGGCGGCGCAGGATGGTCTCGACATCGAGCGTGAGCAGCTCGTCGCGCGTCAGGCTCGACGCGAGGATCGAGATGCGGTTGTAGTCCTCGTTGCGGCCGATCTGGTCTTCGTTGGCCTGGTCATGGTCATGCTCCTTGTCGGCGGTGCCTTCGAGGTTGCCCTCGCCCTTCACCGGCAGACGCTGGATCAGCAGGCCCGCGGCCACCTTGTCGTCGGCGGCCAGCACCAGCGTGGTGTCGAGCTGCTCGCTCTGCAGCATGTAGTGCTGCAGCACGTCGCTGAGCTTGCCGAGCTTCTCGCCGTCGTCGCCGAAGAGGGGCACGACGCCCTGGTATGGCGTGGTGCCAGGCAGCTTGTCCTTGGGGTCGAGCGTGATCGCACAGCGGCCCTTGTTGTTCACGTTGACCATGTCGGGCAGGCGCGCGTCGGCTGGCAGCTCGCCCATCACCTTGGCGGTGGCTCGCAGGCTCAGGTCGGGCTTGGACTCGGCCACGGCCACCTTGACGGGGCCGTCGCCGAATATCTGCAGGATCAGCGCGCCGTTGAACTTGATGTTGGCCTGCATCAGCGTGGCAGCAGCCGTCATCTCGCCGAGCAGCTCTACCACCGCCGGGGGATAGGCGCCAGTGGCGGTGTTGGAGGCGCGCCGCGCGAGGATCTCCTGCCACGCGTCCGTCAGGCGCACGATCATGCCGCGCACCGGCAGGCCATCGAACAGGAATTTGTGCAGCTCGCTCAAAACATCGGTCCTCTCTCAATAAATCAGTCTTCGCGCGGAATACCGCGGAACCGGCCTCGCCGGGCCGCAGGTATTGCCCCCCTGCAAGGGATTGGCGGCCACACGAAGTGGGCAAGCCTGGGGGTTAGCCAATTTTCTTCAGGCCCTTCGCGAAGCGGCGGGCATTCGATACGTAGTTCTCCGCGCCCTGGCGCAGCTTGGCGGCGGCCTCGTCGTCCAGAGTGCGCACCACCTTGGCGGGCGACCCCATGATGAGCGAGTTGTCGGGAAACTCCTTGCCTTCGGTCACCACGCTGCCGGCGCCAACGATCGAGTTGCGGCCGATCTTCGCGTTATTCAAGACCACGGCCTGGATGCCGACCAGCGTGTTGTCGCCGATCGTGCAGCCGTGCAGCATCACCTGGTGGCCGACGGTCACGTTGTCGCCGACGGTCAGCGGGCAGCCGATGTCGGCATGCAGCACGGAGAGATCCTGGATGTTGGTGTTGCGCCCGATGCTCAGCGTCTCGGTGTCGCCGCGCAGCACTGCGCCGAACCACACGTTGGCGTTCTCTGCCAGCCTGACGTTGCCCATCACCTCCGCGCTGTCGGCCACCCATGCACCTTCGCCCACCTGAGGAGCCACACCGTCGAGTTCGTAGAGCGCCATTGTTTCCGGTCCCTGCAAGGTCAAAACCTAGAATTGTAGGGATGCACCCCCGATTGAGCGCGCTGGCCGCGCTTCGCCTTACAGACCCCGATGAAAAGGTGGCGGCTACCCGCGCCATCCCGCTGGATGGCGCTACCGAATCCATAGCAGCCGGCACCATCCGCACGCCCGGCGACGACCTCGGCGTACCGGGCCGCCCCGAACGCCCGCTGCGCGTGGCCGCCACCGCCGTGCAGAAGCGCTCGCCCTTCACCACCGAAGGCCGCGCTGCGCTGATCCATTCGATCTGCCACATCGAGTTCAACGCGATCAACCTCGCGCTCGACGCCGTCTGGCGCTACGACGGCATGCCCGATGCCTACTACCGCGACTGGCTGCGCGTGGCCCACGAGGAGGCGCTGCACTTCACGCTGCTGCACGCGCACCTGCAGGACATGGGCTGGCGCTACGGCGACTTCCCCGGCCACGACGGCCTTTGGAACATGTGCGAGAAGACGAAGGACGACGTGCTCGCCCGCATGGCGCTGGTGCCGCGCACGCTGGAGGCGCGCGGGCTCGACGCCACGCCGCTGATCCAGGGCAAGCTCAAGCGCGTGAACACGCCCGATGCGCTGCGCGCGGTGGAGATTCTCGACATCATCCTGCGCGACGAAGTGGGCCACGTGGCCATCGGCAACCACTGGTACCGCTGGCTGTGCGAGCGCGAAGACATCGACCCCGAAGCGGCCTACCCCGCACTGGTGGCACGCTACGACGCGCCGCGCCACAAGCCGCCCTTCAATCTCGAAGCGCGCGGGCGTGCGGGCTTCAGCGCAGAAGAACTTCACCAGCTCTCTCAGGCGCAGGACAAGGCCTGAAGCCAGGAGGCTTTGCCAAGCTCAAGCCGGGCGGATGTGCACCACCAGCTTGGGCGTGAAGTGCTGGAGCACGTCGCCATGCTGGTTCAGCGTCTGGCAGCGCATCTGCACCATCGCGCGGCCGGGCTTGGAGCGCGAGGGCACGATGTCGACGATCTCGCTTTCCACGTGCAGCACGTCGCCGGGGCGTGTCGGCTTGGGCCATTGCAGCTCGCCGCCCGAGCCGATGATGCCGTCGGCCAGCGGGATGCCGCTCTCGACCAGCAGCTTCATCGTGAGCGCGGCCGTGTGCCAGCCGCTCGCGGCCAGGCCACCGAAGAAGGTGCTCTTCGCGGCCTCCTCGTCGGTGTGGAAGGGCTGCGGGTCGAACTGCTGCGCGAAGGCCTTGATCTGCGCCGCGTCGAGCGCATGCTCGGCACTGCGGAAACGGTCGCCGACCTTCAGGTCTTCGAGATACAGCTTGGCCATGGGGTCTCCTTTGTCGTCAGTGGCGATCGTCATTCTCGCGGGCTGCGCCGCGTCAGACGCGCTCGAGGATCGTCGCGATACCCTGCCCTCCGCCGATGCACTGCGTGGCCAGCGCATAGCGGCCCTTCTCGCGCGCCAGCAGCGACGCCGCCTTGCCGGTGATGCGCGCGCCCGTGGCGCCCAGCGGATGGCCGATCGACAGGCCGCCGCCGTCCAGGTTGATCTTCGCCGGATCGAGCCCCAGGTCGCGGATGCAGGCCAGTGCCTGCGAGGAGAAGGCTTCGTTGATCTCGATCACGTCGAGGTCGGCCGCGCTCAGGCCCGCGCGTGCCAGCGCCTTGCGCGTGGCGGGGATCGGGCCGATGCCCATGATCGCCGGGTCGACGCCCACCGTCGCGAACGAGCGGATGCGCGCCAGCGCCTTCAGACCGTGCTTCGCCGCGAATTCGTCGCTGGTGACCAGCACCGCCGCAGCGCCGTCGGTCAGCGGCGAGGAGGTGCCGGCCGTCACCACGCCGTCGGGACGGAACGCCGGCTTGAGGTTCGCCAGCGCCTCGGCGGAGGTGGTCGGGCGGATGCAGCCGTCGGCATCGACCACGTCGCCCGATGCCAGGCGCACCGGCACGATCTCGCCCGCCAGGCGCCCCTGAGCGCGCGCCTCGGCCGCCTTGCGGTGCGACTCCACCGCGAAGGCCTCCTGGTCGGCGCGGCTCACGTTCCAGCGCTGCGCGACGTTCTCGGCGGTCTCGCCCATCGAGATGTAGGCGTCGGTGTTCTCCTTGAGCTCGGGGCTCGGCGAGAAGTTGAAGCCGCCCTGCGGCACCATCGTCATCGACTCCACGCCCACGCACAGGAACGCATCGCCCATGCCCGCTTCGATCTGCGCCGCGGCGATGTGCACGGCCTGCATCGAGGAGCCGCAGAAGCGGTTGACGGTCATGCCGCCGACTTCATGCGGAAGCCCTGCCAGCAGCCCGACGATGCGCGCGAGGTTGTTGCCCTGCGAGGCCTCGGGGTAGGCGCAGCCGAGGACGACGTCTTCGAGCAGCGTGGGGTCGAGGTCGATGCGCTGCAGCAGGCCGCGCACCACGCCGGCGGCGAGCGTGTCGGGGCGCACCTCGGCGAGCGCGCCCTTCTTCGCGAAATGGAACGGGGAACGGGCGTAGGCGGAAATGACGGCTTTCATGAATGCTCACCAGCAGGTTTGACTACCTTCC
>CAJYQC010000609.1 GCA_913776885.1 uncultured Variovorax sp. | reverse complement strand
TGCTGCGCGTGGTCGAGGAGGCGGCGCAGCGCCTGGGCTATCGGCCCAACCGCGCGGCCTCGGCGCTGCGCACGGGGCGCACCCACACCATCGGCGTGCTGGTGCCCGACATCACCAACGCGGTGTTCCCGCCGATCCTGCAGGGCATCGAGGCCAGCGCCGCCGCGCGCGGCTACTTCGTGTTCGTCACCAACGTGGTCGACCACTCACTCGCGCGGCCGGTGCTGGAGCGCATGCTGGCGCAGCGCGTCGACGGCGTGGTCATGGCCACCGCCACGCGCGACGATCCGCTGGTCGACTTCGTCACCAGGGCCGGCATGACGGCCGTGCTGGTCAACCGCGCCGACGAGACCGGCCGCCTGCCGGCGGTCGTCAGCGACGACCGGCTCGCGATGAAGCTCGCGGTCGACCATCTCGTGGGCCTGGGCCACAAGCGCATCGCGCACCTCGCGGGGCCGCAGAGCATTCCCACCGGCGTGGGCCGCCGCCTGGGCGTGGAGCAGGCGCTGCGCGACCACCGCATGAAGCCTTTCCGCGTGGTGGAGTGCGCGAGCTACAGCCGCGAGGCCGGCGCCGAGGCGATGAAGCAGATGCTCGCGGCCGGCGCCGCGCCGCAGGCCGTGGTGTGCTGCAACGACCTGGTCGCGCTGGGCGCCTACGACGCGCTGCGCGAGGCGGGCCTGCGCGTGCCGCAGGACATCTCGGTCACCGGCCACAACGACATGCCGCTGGTCGACATGGTCGCCCCGCCGCTCACCACCATCCGCCTGCCGCACCGCGAGCTGGGCTGGCGCGCGGCCGAGATGCTGTTCGAGGAGATCGATGGCCATTCGATGTCGGCATCGACCGTGGTGCTGCGCCCCGAGCTGGTGGTGCGCCAGTCGACGGCCGCGCCGGGCGGCACGCGCTGAAGCCCAGCTACCACCACCAACGGGCGATGTCGTCGCTCAGGCCCATGTAGAGCAGCACCAGCGTGGCCAGCACGACGATGCACTTGGCGCGCAGCGACATCTTCGGCTTCGGCGCGAAGACCGCGGCGCCGCCCAGAAAGTGCACGCCGCAGTGCGGGCATTGCCGCACCTTGCCATAGATGAGCTCCCCGCATCGGGCACAGGGCACGTCGCCGGGTGCGGGCTCCGGCGGCGGGCTGGCCTCGCGCTGGCCGTCGCGCTGGCGCTGCTGCAGCAGCCGAGCGCGGCGTTCTCGGTGCGCGGCCAGATCGATGGGGTCGTTGGGCTTGTCGGACATGCTCGGATGACAACGTGTCCGGCTAGCGTGCCACACCTGCGCGCGACGCGGGTTTCTTGCGAGCGGCAGGCCGGCGCGGCGGTTTCGCCTCGAGCACCAGCTCGGCCGGCAGCTGGTCGTTCCACGACTCGGTGAAGTAGGCGCGGTCGCTGGGCACCAGCTGGGGCAGCGCCTCGCGCAGCACCGCCAGCGATTGCTCGGCGGCCTTCAGCTCGCCCGCATGCGCCGCGTACCAGGCGTGCTCGAACAGCAGGCTGCAGTGCTGCAGACCCGGGTAGCGTCGGCGCCCGGCCTGGTGGTCGGCCAGCCGCGCCTGCGCCACCTGCACCCAGCGCGCGGGCCAGTGGGTCGCGTCGAAAGCGTCGGCGAGCGGACCGGCCAGCTTCGAGATGGCGGCAGGGTCCAGCGGCTTCTGCGCGCGGAACTGCGCGAGCGTGGGCTGCCGCTCCGGCCGGCAGTGGCCGCGCGCGATGCGCATCAGGTAGATCGCGTTCCATGCCGAGCGGCCCTGGCCGTCGGTGTGGCCGCAGAGCCATTCGCTGAAGGCGATCCACTGCACCGCTCGGCGGGTGGTGTCGGCATTGCCGTCGTGCGCCAGCGCTGGCAGGTCGGCCAGGCCCACGCGGTCGAAGAGCCATGCGGCCATGCCCATGTTGGCAGCAACGTGCTGGGCCGCGTCGAACGAATGCGACTCGAAGGCCGCCGCCAGTGCTTCGCCGAAGCGCTGCAGAGCTTCCTCGGCGAGCGCGGCGGCGGCTGTTTTGTCGTCGGCCGCGAGCGCCAGCGCGCGCGAGCGGCAGGCCAGCGCCCACAGGTTGCACCACTCGAATCGCACGTCGGGGTGGTGGCGCAGAACCAGGGCGCGCACCGCGTCCTCGGCCATGCCGCTCAACAGCGACTGCGCCAACGGCAGATCGCGCGCGGTGTAGGCGCACCATGCGGCGACGATGCACTCCATCGCGCCCAGGTAGTCGTTGCCCGCCACGTGGTGTGCGAGCCGCTGCTTCTTGAGCGCCTGCAGCCGGCGCCGGGCCTGTTCGTTGTCGCCGAGGCGGCGCCAAAGCATCGCCTCGTTGAGCGTGACGAGCGCGCGCTGGAAGTCGGTGGCGGCCAGCGTGCCGGCGAGGCGGATCGATTCGAGGGCGCTGCCGCCCGCGTTCTCGCCGGCCTTCTCGCCCGCCACGGGTGCCATCAGCCGCCCCTGCCGCGCCGCCTGCTGAGAGGCGACGAGCTGCTTCCAGAAGGCGGCGTCCTGCAGGTGCACCGCGTCGGGCGGCGGCGAACCGGCGGCCTGCCGATGGCTGCGGGAGCGCAGTCCGAGGAACGAGGCGATCTCGGCAGCGGTGGCCGCGCGGCCTTCCACCAGCACGCGCACGCGCTTCGCCTCGGCAGCCGGCAGCCAGAAGGGGCCCTGGCTGCGCCGCTCGGCATTGAGGAAGCGGGGCTCGCGCTGCGTGTCCTCGCCCCAGCCGGCATCGATGTCCCAGGCCTTGAAGTCGCGGAATGCACGGCTCACCACCATGCGCAGCGAGCTGGCGTCGGACACCTCGCCGCGCAGGTCGGCCAGCCGAACCACGCCGGCTCCGGCCTCGTGGGCATGCTGCATGCGCACCAGCAGCCACAGCGACTGGAAGGCCGCGCGGCGGCCGTTCACCGACTGCGGCGAGGTGAGTTCGATGAAGACCTGGTTGGCGTGTGGAGCTGACTTGGGCACGCCCCCGATTTGAACCTCAAAACAGGGGCGCCACGGAAGAAGATGCCGCGCGGCGCGTGGCCTCAGTACCTGTGCTCGTCCAGCAGCCGCGGCACCTCGCTGCGTCCGATGCCCAGGTCGCGCAGCTCGTGCTCGCTCATGCCGGCGAGCTGCCGCGAATCGAGGCGCGCGCGGCGGCGATTCACCACGCGGCCGCGCCAGCCGCGCAGGGCATGGATCAGGCGTTGGTGAAAGGACGTCGGCTTCGGCGCGGTCACGATGGGCTCCTTGGTTGGTGGGCCCATCTTCCCGCCGGGCATGCTATTGTGGAAGTTGAGAATCCTGAGACTCTCAATCAGTCTTCCTGATAGCAGCCATTTCCCGATGCGACAGCTCAATCTCGACCAACTGCGCACCCTCATCGCGATCGTCGACCTCGGTACCTTCTCGGCCGCCGCCAAGGCGCTTCACCTCGCACAGCCCACGGTGAGCCTGCACATCAGCGAGCTCGAAGCGCGCCTGGGCGCACCGCTGGTGCTGCGGGGCAACCGGCGCATCACGCCGACTGCAGCGGGCGCCGCGCTGGTGGAGCGCGGGCGCAAGCTGCTGCGCGACACCGACGACGCTGTGGAAGCGGTCAAGCGGCAGGCCGAGGGGCGGGTGGGCCGCGTGCGGCTGGGCACCTCCACCGGCGTGCTGGTCGACCTGCTGCCGCAGGTGCTGGAGGCGCTGGGTGCGGAGCACTCGGGCATCGACGTGGAGGTGAGCATCCGCGGCTCCTTCGAGGCCATGGATCGGCTGGCTGCGGGCACGCTCGACATCGGCCTGGTCGCCATTCCGCAGCCGCCGCTGCGCGGCATCGTCGTCACGCCCTGGTGCGAGCAGCCCATGATGGCCTTCGTGCCGCGCCGCTGGAAGGCGCCCAGGCGCGTCACGCCCGCGTGGCTGGCGGCGCAGCCGCTGATCTTCAACGATGCGACCACGCACATGTACCGCCTCACCATGGAATGGTTCGCTGCCGCCGGCTTCGCTCCGCGCGCACGCATCGAGCTCAACTACGACGCCGCGATGCGCAGCCTGGTGGCCGCGGGCTATGGCGCAGCGCTGCTGCCGCTGCAGCAGTCCACCGACATGGTGCCCGGCAACGACCGCATGCAGATCCTGCCGGTGAGCCCGAAGCTCACGCGCCGCGTGGGCATCGCGCACCGCCAGCATGCGCTGCTCGACGGCGCCACGCTGAGCGTGCTGGAGGTGCTGAAGACCTTCGGCCAGGCCTGAGCAAGTTCAGCGCGACTGCGCCGGCTCGTTCGGAATCCCCTCGATCGGGCATTCGGGCGTGCCCACCGTGCTGCGGGTGAAAGACTCCACCATCTCGCGCGTGCCCTCGGGGTCGTCGATCCACTTCTTGTAGAAGTCGTACGGGCAGGCCGCTACGCCCTTGTCGCCGTCGCCCGAGTTGATGGTGCCGGTGTAGCCGCGGTGCACCAGCTTGAACAGGTGGTTCTGCGACTGGCCGTTCCTGCGCGCGTCGCGGATCAGGCTCATCGAGAGCTCGGCGTAGTTGATGCCCATCTCTTCCGCGCCGCATTCGCCCAGCGTGCGGCCGTCGAAGCCGATGAGCGCCGAGTGGCCGAAGTACGAGTAGACGCCGTCGAAGCCGGCCGCGTTGGCCACCGCCACGTAGGTGTTGTTCATGAATGCCATGGCCTTCGACACCATGATCTGCTGCTCCTTGGCCGGGTACATGTAGCCCTGGCAGCGGACGATGAGCTCGGCGCCGCGCATCGCGCAGTCGCGCCAGATCTCGGGGTAGTTGCCGTCGTCGCAGATGATCAGGCTGATCTTCATGCCCTTGGGGCCTTCGCTCACGTAGGTGCAGTCGCCCGGATACCAGCCCTCGATGGGCACCCACGGCATGATCTTGCGGTACTTCTGGACGATCTCGCCCTTGTTGTCCATGAGGATCAGCGTGTTGTAGGGCGCCTTGTTCGGATGCTCCTCGTGGCGCTCGCCGGTCAGAGAGAACACGCCCCACACGTTGGCGCGGCGGCAGGCGTCGGCGAAGATGGCCGTCTCCTCGCCGGGCACGGTGGCGGCCGTGTCGTACATCTCCTTGCCGTCGTACACGATCCCGTGCGTGGAGTATTCGGGGAACACCACCAGGTCCATGCCCGGCAGGCCCTTCTTCATGCCGACCAGCATCTCCCCGATCTTGCGTGCGTTGTCCAGCACCTCGGCCTTGGTGTGCAGGCGGGGCATCTTGTAGTTGACGACCGCGACGCCCACGCAATCGCTGCTGCTCGAAATGTCACCGTGTCTCATGACGCTGCTCCTGGAGGATGGTTGATGAAGTAAGAAAACAAGAAGGCCCGGATCGGCGTTCAACCGATCCGGGCCTTCCGGTGGAGCAATGGGTTCGTGTCGTCGGAGCCGATTGTTCTCAAGTCATCGCGGGCTGCACATACGTCATTTCGCTGATTGCGGCGGCGATGCGCTTCAACGCGGGCGCGCGTAGCTCGACTCGATCCACGCGCTCGCGCTGCTGGCCGTGAGCCTGAACGCGGGCGACACGCTCACGCTGGCGAGTTCCGAGTCGTCGGCGTCGTCGTAGGCCGTGAGCGTGGCCGTGGGGTTGTCCTCGTCGGGCACGATGGAAAGCGCCACGCGCACGCGCCGGTCGTCGCGCGCGGTGACGGTCACGCTCTTGTTGAGCGTGGCGTGCAGCTGCTGCTCGTGGCGGCGGATCACTTCGGCGGCGGTCTTCACCAGCGTGGAGAAGGCGGGGCCGTCGAGCGGCTTGGGGTTCTTCTTGTCGCGGCCCATGGTCCAGGGGCCGACGAGGGCGGGCTCGGGGTCGCCGTGGCGGGTCATCTCGACGGCCCAGCCGTCGTCTTCCTCGTTCTTGATGATGCGGGCGGTCCAGCGGTCGTCGCGCCAGAGGCGGTCTTCCTGCAGGGGGAGGGTGTCGGAGTCTGTGGTCTGTTCGGTCATTCGGATGCTTGCTGTCTGGCGCGAGGCATTTTCGCCTCCGTTGCGGAACGGCCGACGTATTGCGCGAGCCCCTCCACCAGCGCGTCGAAAGCCACGCGGCAGCGCGGGCTGCTGCGCAGGTCCTCGTGCATGGTGACCCAGGTGTCGAGCTTCATCGAGAAGGCGCGCGGCAGCAGGCGCACCAGCGCGGGGTCGCGCTTCGCCAGGCCCACCTGGCAGATGCCGATGCCCGCGCCCGCGCGGATCAGCGCGAGCTGCGCGAGGTCGCTGTCGGTGCGCAGCGAGAACACGTCGCGCGTGAAGTTCTTGAGCGACTTGCCCGCGGCGCGCACGAAGGCCGTCGGCTGGTCATAGCCGATGACGGTGTGCGCCGGCAGGTCGTCGAGGCTGCGCGGCGTGCCGTTGCGCGCGATGTAGTCGCGATGCGCATGCAAGCCCAGCTCGATGTTGCCGATGCGGCGCGCGACCAGCTGCTCCTGCCGCGGGCGCACCATGCGCACCGCGATGTCGGCCTCGCGCCGCAGCAGGTCCTGAACGCGGTTGGTAGACACCAGCTCCACCTTCAGCGCCGGATGCGCCTCGCGCAGCCGCGCGATGATGGGCGGCAGCAACTCCGTGCCCACCACCTCGCTGGCCGACACGCGCACCACGCCGCGCACGCCTTCGCCCTGGCTGCTGGCGGCGCGCTCCAGGGAGGCGGCCGTGCTCTCCATGGCTTCCGCGTGCGTGCGCAGCGCCAGCGCCACCTCGGTGGGCATCAGGCCGGTCTGCGAGCGCGTGAAGAGCACGACGCCCAGCGCCTCCTCGAGCGCCGCCACGTGGCGCCCGGCCGTGGGCTGGGTGATGCCGAGGGCGCGCGCCGCGCCCGAGAGCGAGCCCTCGCGCAGCACGCTCAGAAAAGTACGGTGGAGCTCCCAGCCGATGTTCGAGGTCATACATAAATGTATGGCCGATAGCTCATGTTCGGCAATTCCAATGGAGCCGCCGCAGTTCCAGAATTCTTCCATCGGCAACAACTTCTGGAGCATTCCATGGCAAACGACACGGTCCTGGTTCTCGGCGCAACGGGCGGCATCGGCGGCGAAGTGGCGCGCCAGCTGCGCGATGCGGGCTGGCAGGTACGCGCGGTGAAGCGCGACGCGCAGGAAGGAAAGCGCGACGGCATCAGCTGGTTCGCAGGCGACGCGATGGACCCTCAGGCGGTGCGCCGCGCCGCCATGGGCTGCTCCGTCATCGTGCATGCGGTCAACCCGCCGGGCTACCGAAACTGGTCGCAGCTGGTGCTGCCGATGCTCGACAACACCATCGCCGCCGCCAGGGCCGAAGGCGCGACCATCGTGTTGCCCGGCACGGTCTACAACTTCGGTCCCGACGCCTTCCCGCTGCTGGCCGAGGACTCGCCGCAGCGCCCGCTCACCCGCAAGGGCGCGATCCGCGTCGAGATGGAGCGGCGCCTCGAGCAAGCCAGCCGCGAAGGCGCCCGCGTGCTGATCGTGCGCGCCGGCGACTTCTTCGGCCCCAAGGCAGGCAACAACTGGTTTTCGCAGGGGCTGGTGAAGGCGGGGAAGCCGGTGCGGTCCGTGAGCTGTCCCGGCAGCCCCGGCGTCGGCCACCAGTGGTCGTACCTGCCCGACGTGGCGCGCACCATGGTCGAGCTGCTCGCGCGCCGCGACAGGCTGGAGGCCTTCGCCAGCTTCCACATGGCCGGCCACTGGGACGCCGATGGCACGCGCATGAGCGATGCCATCCGCAGGGTGGTGGCGCGGCGCACCGGCACGAAGGTGCGCATGTCGTCCTTTCCGTGGTGGCTGCTGACGCTCGCCTCGCCCTTCGTCGTCACCTTCCGCGAAATGCGCGAGATGCGCTACCTCTGGCGCACGCCGGTGGCGATGGACAACGCGAAGCTGGTGGCCTTCCTCGGACGCGAGCCGCACACGCCGCTCGAAGAGGCCGTGGAGGCGTCGCTCGACGGCATGGGCTGCCTGGCCGCCGCGCCGGTGACAGCAGCCGCCGCCTGAAGCGCGTTCAGAAAACCGAGAGCCCCGTGCGCGCCACGAAGAGCTCCAGCGCCTTCATGCCCAGCAGCGAGTTGCCGGTGGCGTCGAGCGCGGGCGACCAGACGCACAGCGTGAGCCTGTCGGGCACCACCGCGACGATGCCGCCGCCCACGCCGCTCTTGCAGGGCAGGCCGATCGAGAAGGCCACGTCGCCCGCCGCGTCGTAGGTGCCGCAGGTGAGCATCAGCGCATTGATGCGGCGCGTCTGCCGCTCGCCGGTGACCTCGGGCTCTCCGTCGAGGGGATGCGCCCCGTCGCGGCACAGGAAGGCGGCGGCGCGCGCGAGCTGGCGGCAGCTCATGCGCAGCGCGCACTGGTGGAAGTAGGTGTCCAGCACGGTCGCGACATCGTTGTCGATCTTGCCGAAGCTCTTCATGAAGTTGGCCAGCGCGATGTTGCGAAAGCCGGTGTCGGCCTCCGACTGCGCGACCTCGTCGTCGAAGGCGACGGGTTCGCCGCACAGGCCCGACATGAGCGCGAGGATGTCGGCCTTGGCGCTGCCGCCCGCCGCCCTGGCCTGGCTCACCAGCCGGTCGGCCACCGCAATGGCGCCTGCATTGATGAAGGGGTTGCGCGGCTTGCCCTGTTCGTTCTCCAGCTGCACCAGCGAGTTGAACGGATTGCCCGAGGGCTCGCGGCCGATGCGATCCCACAGCGCGTCGCCCATGCGCTGCATGGCGAGCGTGAGCGTGAAGAGCTTCGACACGCTCTGGATGGAGAACGGCGTCTCGAAGTCGCCTGCGCCGGCTTCCTCGCCATCGCAGGTGCGCAGCGCGATGCCGAACTGCCGCGCATCGACGCGCGCGAGCGCCGGGATGTAGCTCGCGACCTTGCCGCCCTGGCCAAGCTGTGGGCGCAGGGTGGCGACGATCTCGTCGAGGACGGGCTGGAACCAGGTGGCGGCGTTGCTGTTGCTGCTGTTCATGCGCTGCGTTGTACCGCAGGCCGGCGGTTCACCAGCACGATGCCCAGCGCCACGCCCACCAGCGCCACGACCAGCTGCGCCGTGAGCGGCTCCTTCAGCAGCGCCACGCCGAAGACCAGCGCAAACAGCGGCGTGAGAAAGGTGAAGGACGACATCTGCGTGGCCGGGTAGTGCCGCAGCAGCCACATCCAGGCGAGGTAGCTCGCGAAGGCGCCGACCACCGTCTGCAGCCCGATGGAGGTCCAGGCCCACGCCGAGTACGAGAAGCCCCAGTGCTCGCCCAGCACCAGCGACAGCACCGGGCACGCCGCCGCCGTGACCGCCACCTGGTAGAACAGCGTCTTCTCGGCGCTGGCCGTGGCCAGGCGCGTGGTGCGCAGCGTGAGCGTGGTCAGGCCCCAGAGCATGCCGGCCGCCAGCGCCATGCCGTCGCCGATGAGCTGCGACAAGCTCATGTGGGCAAAGCCCTCGCTGAAGGCCAGCACCACGCCCGAGAACGCGATGAAGAGCCCCAGCCATTGGAAGCCGCGCAGCCGCTCCGCCGGCACCCAGCGCGGCAGCAGCAGCGACACCCAGAAGGGCGCCGTGTAGAGGAACACCGTGAGCCGCGATGCGCTGGTGTGCTGCAGCCCGAGGTAGATGCCGGCGAACTCGCCCGCGAACAGCGTGCCCGCCAGCAGCCCGGGCCACAGCGTGCCGTCGCGCTCGAAAAGCGGCACGCGCCGCCGCACGCACCACAGCCACAGCAGCGCCGTCGCGCCGACCATGCGGATCGAGGCCTGCCACATCGGCGGCACCTCGGACACGGTGGTCTTGATGAGGATCTGCTGCAGGCCCCAGAAGGCGCAGCAGGCGATGAGCAGGCCGATGGCGAGGCCGTCGAGTTGGGTCTTGCGCTGGATCATTCGGATCGTCGTTCGCGGCGAGGAGCCGCCGGGATTCATCCGATGATCGTATCGTGCTCGCGCAATCCGCGCGGGACTACTGGGCAAAGGCGTCCAGCGCCGGCAGCGGCGCCTGCCGCTCGAATCGCTGGCCGATGGCCTGCAGCGCGGCCTCCAGGAACTGCAGGAACATGCCCATGGCCACCGAGGTCGTCTGGCCCGATCGCTGGTAGAGGCAGCTGAAGGATCGCGCGCCCGCGTCGGCCAGGCCGGTCCACACCAGCGTGCCGCGCTCCACGTCCTCGGCCACGTTCTCGGGAATGAGGAAGCCGATGCCGGTGCCGCCGGCCACCAGGCGCCGGACCATCGCCACCGAACTGGTCTCCACCAGCGGGCGCACCTTGCGGTGCTCGCGGTGGTCGATCTGGTCGACCATGGCGCGCAGCTCGGTGTCGGGCGTCATGAGGATCAGCGGATGCTCCAGGCAGTCGCGCAGCCGCGGCAGCTTGCCCAGCGCCGCCAGCGGGTGGCCGGGCGGCGTGACCAGCCCCAGGTGCTGCGGAAAGCTGCGGATCTCCTCCACCCCCGGCGGCGGCTTTCGGCGCAGGCAGAAGCCGATGTCCGATTCGCCGTTGGCCACCCACTTCAGGATGTTCTCGCCGCTGCCCGAGCGCACGCCGTAGGTCACGCCGGGGTAGTTCTTCATGGCCGTCTCGATGACCTCGGGCACCAGCTGCTCGGCAGAGGAATGCGGCACCGCCAGGTTGATGTGGCCGCGCCGCAGCGAGCGCAGGTCTTCCACCTGCGCCAGCGCGTTGTCGAAGTCGCGCTGCCCGCGCCGCACGGCGGCCACCATGATCTCGCCGGCCGTGGTCAGCTGCATGCCGCGCGGCAGCCGGTCGAAAAGGGGCGTGCCCACCTGCTCCTCGAGGTTGAGCACCTGCTGGTGGACCGCGGCGGCCGTGAGGTGCAGCGCCTCTGCCGCCTTGCGCACCGAGCCGCGGCGGGCCACTTCGTCGAAACAGCGGAAGGTCTGGGAGATGGCGCGCATGGTGGGCGGAGTGTATGGATTTTCTATACGCGCTGTACGAAACAAACAGATTTTCCTGACGGGTGATGCGCCCTAGATTCGCATCGTCATCCATCCTCAGAGGTTCGTTCCCGTGACCACCACCACCGTCGACCAGATCACCCAGCGCCGCCGCGGCACCGGCCTGATCGCCCACGACCCGGCGCTGAGCGCCGGCGGCTACACCCTGATCGCGCCGCAGACCGACGGCGGCAACGTCTACCTGATCGACATCGAAGGCCGTGTCGTCCACCAGTGGAAGATGCCGGTGCGCCCGGGCCGCGCGGCCGTGATCCTGCCCAACGGCAATCTCGGCTACAACGGCAACCACGCCGATTCGCCCGAGATCTACCCGGCCTGGTCGCTGTGGCACGGCGGCGATTTCTACGAGGCCACGCCCCAAGGCGAGATCGTCTGGCGTTTCCAGGACCCGAGCCACCACCACGACGCCCGCTGGCTGGCCAACGGCCACCTTCTGTACGCCGGCTGCGCGCCGGTGCCGCCCGGCTTCGCCGAGCGCGTGCCCGGCGGCACCGCCCACGGTCCCGACGAAACCATGTACGGCGACGTGATCCGCGAAGTCGACCGCGACGGCAAGCTGGCGTGGGAATGGAAGGCCTGGGAGCATCTTGCGCCGGAAGACTTCCCGATCCACCCCGGCTTCGGCCGCACCCACTGGCCGCTGGTGAACGGGCTCGACGTGACGGCCGAGGGGCTGGTGCTCATGAGCCTGCGCACGACCTCGGGCATCGTCGGCATCGACCGCGCCACTGGCGGCGTGAAGCTGCACATCCCGCCGTCGGTGCTTTCGCACCAGCATGCGCCGGTCGCGCTGGACAACGGCAACATTCTTGCTTTCGACAACGGCAACTTCCGCACCGGCAAGCATGTGGCGTTCTCGCGCGTTCTCGAAATCGACCCGGCCTCCAACGAGGTCGTGTGGCAGTACGCGGACGAGCTGGTCAACGCCTTCTACACCGCCTACATGGGAAGCGCGCAGCGCCTGCCCAACGGCAACACGCACGTCACCGAGTCGGCCACGGGGCGCCTCTTCGAGGTCACGCCGGCCGGCGAGGTGGTGTGGGAGTACGTGATCCCCTGGTTCGCCGAATACCCCGACGAGGCCGCGCGCAAGTACGTGCCCGGCCGCCAGAACAGCGTGTTCCAGACCTTCCGCTACAGCGCGGCGCAACTTCCCTGGCTCAAGGTGTCCGCATGACCACGATTTCTTCTTCGTCTTCCTCTTCGCTCCGCCGCCTCCTGCTCGCGCTGGCCGCGGCGCTGCCCTTCGCGGCACCGGCCGCCGACGCGCCCAAGCCGGTGCGCATCCTCAGCAACTGGTTCGCCCAGCCCGACCAGGCCGGCTACTGGCAAGCCCAGCAGGACAAGCTCGGCCGCGAAGCCGGCATCGAGATCAGCGTGCTGCAGGGCGGCCCGAAGATTCAGACCATCCCGCAGGTGGCCTCTGGCCAGGCCGAGTTCGGCATCGGCAACGCCGACGACGTGCTGCTGGCCCGCCTGCGCGGTGCCCCGGTGCGCGCGGTGTTCGCGCACCTCGATTACGTGCCCTACACGCTGGTCTACCATGCCGACCCGGCCGTGAAGTCCATCGCCGACCTGCAGGGCCGCACCTTCGCGGTGAACATCGGCAATGCCTACTGGGAGTGGACGAAGAAGCAGTACAAGCTCGCGGGCACTCGCGAGATCCCGGTGAGCGGCGACCTCGGCCTGTTCCGCAACGATCCGAAGATGGTGCAGCAGGGCTACTCGCTCTTCCTGCCCGCGCGCATGGCCGCGGCGGGCGTGCAGGTGCAGCAGATCACGCTGGCTTCGCTGGGCTACCGGCCCTACGACGTGCTCTTCACCACCGACGACATGATCCGCAAGAACCCCGCGCTGGTGAAGGCCACCATCGCCGCGGTGCAGAAGGGCTGGGCCAACTACGTGCGCAATCCGCAGGGGCTCAAGCCGCTCATCACCGGCATGAACAGGCAGATGACGCCCGAGGTCTACGACGCGGCCAACAAGGAAATGATCGAGACGCTGATCTCGCACGACCTGGGCCGCATCGGCTGCATGACCGACGCGCGCTGGAGCGAACTCGCGGGCCAGCTGCGCAGCGTCGGCTTCCTGCCCGCTGGCTTCGACGCGAAGCAGGGCTACGACCGCACTCTTGTGCCGGGCTGCAACCCATGAGCGGCGCGGCCGTCGGGCTGGAGGGCGTGTCGAAGCGCTTCGACACGCGCAAGGATGGCGGGCTGCTCGCGCTGGACACGGTCGACTTCGCGCTGCGCCCGGGAGAGTTCGTCTCCATCGTCGGGCCCTCGGGCTGCGGCAAGTCGACACTGCTGCGCATCATGGCGGGCCTGGTCGCGCCGAGCACCGGGCGCTGCACGCGGCCCGACGGCATCGAGACCGCCTTCGTGTTCCAGGAGGCCGCGCTGCTGCCCTGGCGCAACGTGGAGCGCAACGCGCAGCTGCTGATGGAGCTCGAAGGCCACCCGCCCCAAAGCTATCGCCCGCGCGCTGCCGAGGCACTGAAGCTGGTGGGGCTCGCGGGCTTCGAGAAGTCGTATCCGCACCAGCTCTCGGGCGGCATGCGCATGCGGCTGTCGCTCGCACGCGCACTCGCGCTGCGCCCCGGGCTGCTGCTGCTCGACGAGCCGCTGGCGGCGGTCGACGAACTCACGCGCGACGTGCTGCAGGAGGAGCTGTCGTCACTCTGGCGGCAGGCCGGCTTCACCGGCGTGCTGGTGACGCACAACGTGCACGAGGCGGTGTATCTCTCGAACCGGGTGGTGGTGATGTCGCCGCGGCCGGGGCGCATCCTCGACGTGATCGACGTGCCCTTCGCATTCCCGCGTGCGCCCGAGCTTCGCGCCAGCGCCGACTTCGCGGCGCTCACCGGACAGGTGACTGCGGTGCTGCGCGCGCAGCATCATGCGCAGGCGGTCGCCTGAGGAAACGACGATGACGCGTTCTTCCTCATCTTCTTCTTCGCCTGCCCTGGCCTTCGCACGCAACGCCGCCCCCGTGCTGGTGGTCGCGCTGTTCGCCATCGGCTTCTGGTGGCTGCTGAGCGCCACCGTCTACCAGGGCAAGGGCTACCTGCTGCCATCGCCGCAGGAGGTCGCGGCCGCCACCGTGGAGAACGCCGCAACGCTCGCGGGCGCCACGCTCTCCACGCTGAAGGAGGCGCTGCTGGGCTATGCGCTGGCCATCGTCGTCGGCATCGCGGGCGCTGCGGTGCTGGCGCAGTCGCGGCTGCTGGAGCGCAGCCTGTATCCGTACGCGGTTCTGCTGCAGACCGTGCCGGTGGTGGCGATCGCGCCGCTCATCGTGCTCTGGTTCGGCTACAACGAGCTGTCGGTGGTGATCGTGAGCTTCATCATGTCGCTCTTCCCGATCATCAACAACACGATGCTCGGCCTGCGCTCCACCTCGCGCAATCTCGCGGAGCTGTTCGCGCTGCACCGCGCGGGCGGGCTGGTGTCGTTCTGGAAGCTGCGGCTGCCGGGCGCGCTGCCTCACATCTTCGCGGGGCTGCGCATCTCGGCGGGGCTGTCGGTGATCGGCGCCATCGTGGGCGAATTCATCATCGGCTCGGGCAATGCCGAAGGCGGGCTCGGCGTGCAGATCGTGTTCGCGCAGGGGCGCATGTACACCGCGCTGCTGTTCGCCGAGGTGATCGCGGCGACGCTGCTGGGCTTCGTGTTCTTCCTGGTGGTGAGCGCGATCGGCCGGCTGCTGCTGCGGCACTGGCACGAATCGGCGCTGGGGGGCTAGCCAGCCTCGCCGCCTGTCTATCTGGTGGATGCCACCGGATAGGGCGGCTTGCCCCGCGTGCCCGTCATCAGGTCGGGCACCACCGTCTCCACGTCGGGCACCGCGCGGGCGGCGCGTTCCAGCTTCCTGGCGAGCGCCGCGTCCGGCACGCAGCCCTCCAGGTACACCCAGCGGCGCTGGATGATCACCCAGACGCTGCCCTTCCTCACCCCCGGTACGGCCAGCAGCGCGGCGCGCACCTTGGGCGCGAGCGGCTTGTCGTAGCGGTAGGCGTTGCTGTCGGCGCACTTGCCGGCCAGCCAGCAGGTGGTGCCGCGCTCCAGCCGCGAGTGGGTCTGCAGGCGGCGCTCCTCGGTCGTATAGAACGGGCCCTCGGGCACGGCGCAGGCCGGCAGGCCCGAGGAGATCTGGAAGAACGGGTCGTCGAACCAGTTCTGCTTCAGTGGCGCCGCGGCTTCCTGCGCCATGCCGGCCTGCGCGGCGAGCAGCAGGACGAGCAGGAGCGCAGGGCGGCGCGTCACAAGGGATGCTCTGTATAGAAGCGCCCGCCGTGATAGAGCAGCGGCGATGCGCCCGCGTCGTGCGAGCAGCGCTCCACCTCGCCGACGAAGATCACGTGGTCGCCCTCGTCGTAGCGGCTGCGGTTGAAGCACTCGAAGCTGGCCGCCGCTCCCACCAGGACGGGCGCGCCGCCCAGGCCCTCGGTATAGGCCACGTCGGCCCAGCGGTCGATGTTCTTGGCGGCGAAGCGTTCGGCCAGCGCCTTCTGGTTGGCCGCGAGGATGTTCACCGTGTAGTGCGAGCCGGCGCTCAGCGCGGGCATCGAGCCGGCCGCGCGAGACAGGCTCCACAGCACCAGCGGCGGCGTCAGCGACACCGAGTTGAAGGAGTTGGCCGTGAGGCCGACCAGCGTGCCGTTCGCCGCGCGCGCGGTCACGACGGTGACGCCGGTGGCGAACATGCCGAGGGCTTCACGGAACTCGTCGGACGAAAAGGAGGGCGGCTGCGCCCGGCGGGGAGTGGTCACTGGAAAAGACGCAAAGACTGAAGGCGGAGGGCCATTTTGGCTCAGCGCCCGCCGGCCTGCCCGGGCGGGTCCATCAACTCGGCCACCAGCCGGGTATAGACGGCTGCGGCCGGGGAGGGCGTGCGCGTGGCCAGCGTAACGAGGCTGTAGTGCGTCTGCATGCGCTCCAGGCCCGCCACCGGCAGGGGAACGAGGGCGTCGGTGTCGTGGCCGGGCACGGGGGCGACCGGCGCGAGGATCACCGCGTCGGCGGTGAGCGCCAGGTGCCGCAGCGTGCCGGCGTCGTCGCAGCTCACGTTGAACACGCCGCGGTCGCCGCGCGGCGCCACCCGCTCGAACTGCGCCGCGACCTCCACCGGCAGGCGCGGGCCGGCGACGGGGTAGGCGATGAGCTTCTCGAGCGGCGTCGGTTGGGGCTTGAGCTTCAGCAGCGGGTGCTTCGGCCGCACGAAGAAGGACACCGGCAGGTTGGGCAGCCGCGCGAGCTTCAGGCCGGGCTGCTGTTTGGTCAGGTCGCGCGTGTCGGCGACGAACAGGTCGAGCTCGCGGCGGTGCAGGCGCTCGCACAGCGTGGCGGTGTCGGCCACTTCCATGCGCATCCGCAGCTGCGGGTGGCGCTGCGTCATGAGCGAGAGCGCCGCGCGTCCCAGCGTGCCGGCCGCGAAGGGACCGAAGCCGACCGCGAGGCTGCCGATGGCCAAGCCTTCGAGTTGCAGCACGTCGCGCGCGATCTGCTGTGCGTCGGCCAGCAGCTCGCGGGCGCGTGCCAGCACCAGCTCGCCGGCCTGCGTGAAACGCACGCTGCCGTACGCGCGGTCGACCAGTCGCGCCTGCAGGTTCTCTTCGAGGTTCTCGATGCTGCGCGAAAGCGCCGGCTGCGACAGATGCACCGCCTGGGCTGCTCGGCCGAAGCTGCCCTGGTCGGCGAGGGCGACGAGATGCTGGAGCTGGCGCAGCTGCATTTTGCGTTTTGACTTAAAAGGAAGCGCATATTTTGCATTTGCCAATGGTTCTGGCGCTTCGCATGATCGGCGGATGAAATCTTCCGCGTCCCCTTCTACGTCCGCACCTTCGTCCTCCTTCTGCGCCGTGCTCGTTGCCTTCGCATGCACGCTGGCCGCGCCGTCCGCCTCCTTCGCGCAGGCAGCAGTGCCCAAGGCGCCCGAACCTTCCACGCTGCAGGCCAACGCCGAGATGGCGAAGACGCTGCCCTTCGCCAACCGGCAGGACTTCGAGGACGCGATGCACGGCTTCGTCGGCACCGTGCCCGACGCGCTGGTGCCGGGCGCCGGCGCGCGCCCGGTCTGGAGCATGAAGCCCTACGACTTCCTCAAGGCCGACGCACCGGCCGACACCGTCAACCCGAGCCTCTGGCGGCAGGCGCAGCTCAACGCGATCCACGGCCTGTTCAGGGTGACCGATCGCGTCTACCAGGTGCGCGGCTTCGACCTCGCGAACATGACCATCGTGGAAGGCGACAGCTCGCTGATCGTCATCGATCCGCTGCTGGCCGCCGAGACCGCGCGCGCCGCGCTCGAGCTCTACTACCAGCACCGCCCGCGCAAGCCCGTGGGCACGGTGATCTACACGCACGGCCACGCCGACCACTTCGGCGGCGTGAAGGGCGTCGTCGACGAGGCCGACGTGAAGGCCGGCAAGGTGCAGGTGCTCGCGCCTTCGGGCTTCATGGAAACGGCCGTGGCCGAGAACATCCTCGCGGGCAACGCGATGAGCCGGCGCTCGCAGTACCAGTTCGGCACACTGCTGCCGCCGGGTCCGCGCGGGCAGGTCGACACCGGCCTGGGCAAGGCGCTGGCGCGCGGCACCATGTCGCTGATCGCGCCCACCTCCACCATCGACAAGCCGACCGAGGAGCGCACCATCGATGGCGTGCAGTTCGTCTTCAGGCTGGTGCCGGGCTCCGAGGCGCCATCGGAAATGCTCATGTACCTGCCGCAGTTCCGCGTGCTCAACATGGCGGAGGACGTGACGCACAACATGCACAACCTCTACACCATCCGCGGCGCGGAGGTGCGCGACGGCAACCTCTGGTCGAAGTACATCGACGAGGCCCGCGTGGCCTTCGGCGGCAAGGCCGAAGTGCTGATCGCCCAGCACCACTGGCCCACCTTCGGGCAGGACCGCATCGTCGACCTGCTGAAAAAGCAGCGCGACATGTACAAGTTCATCAACGACCAGTCGCTGCGCCTGCTCAACCAGGGCTACACCGCGGCCGACATCGCCGAGACGCTGCGCATGCCAGCGAGCCTGGAGCAGGAGTGGTCCGCGCGCGGCTACTACGGCACGCTGCGGCACAACGCCAAGGCCGTCTACCAGAAGTACCTGGGCTGGTACGACGCCAACCCAGCCAACCTGAACCCGCTGCCGCCGGTGGCCTATGCGAAGAAGACGGTCGAGTACATGGGCGGCGCCGATGCGGTGCTGGCGCGCGCCCGTGAAGATTTCCGCAAGGGCGAGTTCCGCTGGGTGGCCAGCGCGATGAGCCAGGTCGTTTACGCCGACCCGACCAACCGCGCGGCCCGCGAGCTGGGCGCCGATGCGCTCGAGCAGATGGGCTACCAGTCGGAAGCCGGTACCTGGCGCAGCGCCTACCTGGTGGGCGCGATGGAGCTGCGCAACGGCGTGCCGAAGATCGCGGGCGGCAACAGCGCCAATGCCGATTCGCTGAAGGCCGTGAGCAACGACCTGTTCTTCGACTTCCTGGGCGTGCGGCTGAACGCCGCCAAGGCCGAGGGAAAGAAGATGGCCATCAACTGGAACTTCACCGATTCCAACCAGCAGTTCGTGCTGACGCTGGAGAACTCCGCGCTCACGCACATCGCCGGCCGCCAGCCCGACGCCGACGCCACAGTGACGCTGAGCCGCGCCACGCTCGATGCGATCACGCTGAAGGAAACCAGCTTCCCGGCGGCGGTGCTCGCCGGCAAGGTGAAGATCGACGGAGACCGCGCGAAGCTGGCGGAGCTGATGTCGATGCTCGACACCTTCGAGCCGATGTTTCCCGTAGTGGAGCCGCGGCGGTAGCTGCTCGGGGTGCGTGCACAGGCCGCCGGGTACTCCCCTCCGCGAATGTCCCCCGCCTTCGGCTCCTCCTTTATTTCGCTGCGGGGAGCACCCGACGCCCTGTGCACGGGGCACGCCGCTGGTGTCAGGCCGTCCTGAGCGCGCGCTGAACGAACGAACGAAGCTACCCGAAGAACCAATAGCAGACAGCGATCGCCGCGACCACCCCGGCCAGTTCAGCCAGCAACGCGCACGACACCGCGTGCCGCGTGCGCTGGATGCCCACCGCGCCGAAGGACACCGCCAGCACGTAGAAGGTGGTCTCGGTGCTGCCCTGGATGGTCGCGGCCACCAGCGCAGGAAAGCTGTCGACGCCCTGGCTCTTCATGGTCTCGATCAGCATCGCGCGCGCCGCGCTGCCCGAGAAGGGCTTGACCAGCGCGGTGGGCATGGCGTCGACGAAGCGCGCGTCGAGCCCCGCTGACGTCACCAGCCAGCGCAGGCCGCTCAACACGAAGTCGAGCGCGCCCGAGGCGCGCAGCACGCCGATGGCGCACAGCATCGCCACCAGGTAGGGCAGCAGGTTCTTCGCGATGTCGAAGCCTTCCTTCGCGCCCTCGATGAAGCTTTCGTACACCTTGATGCGGCGGATGGCGCCCACCAGCAGGAACGCGACGATCACGCCGAACAGCGTGAGGTTGCCCAGCAGCGACGACAGCGAGGCGATGGCCGCCGCCGAGAGCGTGCCCAGCAGGGCCATGAAGCCGCCCAGCAGCAGCGCGCCCGGCAACAGGTAGGCCAGCACCACCGGGTCCCACAGCCGCAGCCGCTGCGCCACCGCCACCGACAGCAGCCCGACCAGCGTGGAGGCGCTGGTCGCCAGCAGGATCGGCAGGAACACCAGCGTCGGGTCGGCCGCGCCCTGCTGCGTGCGGTACATGAAGATGGTGACCGGCAGCAGGGTCAGCGACGAGGCGTTGAGCACCAGGAAGAGGATCTGCGCGTTGGTGGCCGTCACAGGGTCGGGGTTCAGCCGCTGCAGCTCGCGCATCGCCTTCAGGCCGATGGGCGTGGCGGCGTTGTCCAGCCCGAGCGCGTTGGCCGCGAAGTTCATGGTGATGAGGCCCAGCGCCGGGTGCCCCGCCGGCACGCCCGGCATGAGTCTCCGGAACAGCGGCCCCAGCAGCCGCGCGAGCCAGCCGACCAGCCCCGCCGCCTCGGCGATGCGCAGGAAGCCCAGCCAGAGCGTCAGCGTGCCGAAGAGCAGCACCATCACCTCGACCGCCAGCCGCGCCATCGCGAACAGCGCCTCGACCAGCGCCGCGAACACGGTCGGGTCTCCGCCCACGAGCCACCGGCCCAGCGCCGCCACCGCCGCCACCCCGAAGAAACCAAGCCACAAGCCGTTGAGCACGCTTCTTTTCCTTTTGTTTCGCTTCGATGATAGGCCCGCCATCCGGGTCTGCCGCGAGCTACAGTTCGGCCCATGCGCGCCTCCACCGTCCGCCGATTCGCCGCTCTCGCCCTGGGCGCCGCCACTGTCTGGCTGGCCGGCTGCGCGAGCCTGCCGCCGCCGCAGCCGCGACCGGTGGCCACTGCGATCACCGACGTGTCGCAGACCGAGCTGGGCCAGCTCGCGGCCAAGGGCACGCCGGGCGGGTCGACCTCGCTCTCGGGCTTCAGGCTGCTGCCGGAGGCGGCCTTCGCGTTCGACGCGCGCATCTCGCTCGCGCGGCACGCCGAGAAGTCGCTCGACGTGCAGTACTACCTGATCCAGAAGGATGACGTCGGCCTGCTGTTCCTCAAGGAGCTGCGCGAGGCCGCAGCGCGCGGCGTGCGCGTGCGGCTGCTGGTGGACGACCTCTACACCGGCGGCGAGGACGAGGTGTTCAGCACGCTGTCGGCCTTCCCGAACATCGAGGTGCGGCTGTTCAACCCGCTGCCCTCGCGCGCCGATTCGCTGGCGACTCGGCTGCTGTTCTCGCTGAGCGACTTCGGCCGCATCAACCATCGCATGCACAACAAGCTGCTGGTGGCCGACAACAGCTTCGCGGTCTCGGGCGGGCGCAACATCGCCAACGAATACTTCATGCGCAGCACGGCGGCGAACTTCATCGACATGGACGTGCTCTCCAGCGGCCCGGTGGTGCGCCAGATGTCCGAGGGCTTCGACCGCTACTGGAACAGCGAGCACGTGCGCCCCATCGAGCAGATCGCGCCGCTGCGCATGCCGGTGGAGCAGGCGCAGAAGCGCTTCGACGAGATCGCGCGCACGGCAGTGCCCGACGTGGCCATGCACCAGCGCGACGTTCTCGACAAGTCGCCGGTGGGGCAGCAGCTCATGGCGGGCAACGTCGAGCGCTACTGGGCGCCCTCCACGCTCTTCGTGGACGACCCCGAGAAGATCACGCGCAAGCCGGAAGCCGCCTACGAGGGGAGCGTGACCGAAGGTGCGCTGAGCGTCATCAATTCCGCGAAACGCGAGGTGAAGATCGGCTCGCCGTATTTCATTCCGGGCGCGCGCGGCATGGCGATGATGAAGAAGGCCATCGAGCGCGGCGGGCGCATCACGGTGGTGACGAACTCGCTGGGCGCCACCGACGAGCCCCTGGCTTACGCAGGTTACGAGCGCTACCGCGCCGACATGCTGAAGATCGGCGTGTCCATCTACGAAATCGCGCCCACGCTCACCGGCAAGTCGGGTCGCTTCGGCGACTTCGGCAAGTCCATCAGCCGGCTGCACGCCAAGCTGGCGATCGTCGACGACGAGCGCTTCTTCATCGGCTCGATGAACCTCGACCACCGCTCGGCCGCGGTCAATACCGAGATCGGCCTGGTCATCGACAGCCCCGAGCTGGTGAAGGACTACGACAGGCTCATGAGCGGCGAGCGCGTGAACCTCGGCTACCGCCTGCGCCTGGGCCCCGACGGCCGACGAGTGCAGTGGTTGGAGTATGACGACGCCGGCGGCGACATCGTCCACGAGGACGAGCCGGGCGAGTTCCTCTGGCTGCGCTTCAAGAACTGGCTGCTGCTGCCCATCGTGGGCGAAGAGCTGCTGTAGCCCGGCGGCGTGCTCCCGCCGTCATGAATGTGGCGGCCATGTCGAAGCCCGCCAAGAAGTATCCGCCACGTCATCTTCCGCACGGGAAGGTGCGTTACATTTCTCGAAATAGTGTGAACTTTTGTCACAGACGCATTCATTTCCGGAGACTTCGACCATGACCGTTCCCATGCCGCGCGAGTCGATTGCGCCGCTTTCCACCAGCCGTCGGCGCACGCTGACAGGCCTGGCCGCCGCCACTGCCGCCGCCGGCCTCGGCTTTCCGGCGCTCGCGCAGAGCCGGCCGGTGCGCGTGGGAACGACCTTCGACAACAGCAGCGTCGAGAAGGCGAACGGGCAGGGCCTCTACCAGGGCTCCAGCGCCTTCTTCAATGCGCTGAACAAGGCGGGCGGCATCAACGGCACCAAGGTCGAGCTCGTGATGGCCGACGACACCTTCAAGCCCGACGTGGCCAAGGCCAACGCCCTGGCCTTCGAGAAGGACAGCTCGGTGCTCGCGCTGGTGCACCCCCTGGGCACGCGCCAGACGGCCGAGGTGATGGACGCGGTGCCCGGCATGGCCGTGGTGGGTCCCATCACCGGCACGATCTCGCTGCGCAAGAAGAATGCGCCCAACACCTTCTGGGTGCGCGCCAACTACGACCAGGAGGTCGAGAAGCTCGTGAGCACCGCCGCCGTGCTGGGCCAGAGCCGCATCGGCCTCGTGCATTCGGAAGACCCGCTGGGGCAGTCGGTGCTGGCGGCGTTCAAGAACGCGCTGGCCAAGGCCAAGCTGGAGCCGGCAGTCATCGCGACCACGCCCAACACCACCAGCATGGAAGTCGGCCCCGCCGCCGCGGCCATCGCCAAGGCCAAGCCGCAGGTGGTGGTGGTCGGGCTGGCCGGCACCGCGCCGGTGTTCCTGAAGGCGCTGCGCGAAGCGGGCAACAGCAGCTCGGCCTACGGCCTCTCGATCACGGCCAGCGCGCTATCGGCCATGGGCGACCTGGCCAAGGGCCTGGGCTTCGTGATCGTGGTGCCCTCGCCGTACGCGACCAGGTTCGAGATCGTGCGCCGCTACCAGGCCGACATGGTGGCCAACGGCGTGAAGGATTTCTCCCTCACGAGCCTGGAGGGCTACCTGAACGCAGCCGTGCTCGCCGAGGGCATGCGCCGCGCCGGCGGCTCGCTCACGCGCGCCTCTGTCATGTCGGGCCTCGCGAGCATCGAGAACTTCGACCTCGGCGGCGTGAAGATCAACTACGGACGCACCAACCGCGAAGGCGGCCAGTTCGTGGACGTGGCCGTCATCGGCAGCCGCGGGCAGATGCTCAGCTAGGCCAGGTACTCCCCCAGGCTTCGCGCACTTCGTGTCGCTTCGCCAACCCCCTCACCGGGGGCGACACCTGCGGCCCGGCAAAGCCGGTTCCGCGGTGTCCTGCAATCAAACCCCGACGCCCAGCAAGCCTTCCAGTAACTCCTGGTCGGCCGCCAGCTGCGCACTGGGCCCCGCATGCACCACCGTGCCGCGCTCCAGCACGATGGCCTTGTGCGTCATCTCCAGCGCCAGCACGGGGTGCTGCTCCACCACGATCGACGCGAGCCCCTCCGATTCGCACAGCCGGCGGATGGCTGCCGCCAGCTCCTCCACGATGATTGGCGCGAGGCCTTCCATCGGCTCGTCGAGCAGCAGCAGCTTCGGGTTGGTCATGAGCGCGCGGCCGATGGCGAGCATCTGCTGTTCGCCGCCGGAGAGCTGGTTGCCGTAGTTGCCGCGGCGCTCGCGCAGGCGCGGGAAGAAGTCGTAGACGCGATCGAGGTTCCAGCCGCCCAGGCGCGAGATGACGGTGAGGTTCTCCTCGACGGTGAGCGAGGGGAACACCTCGCGCTCCTGCGGCACCCAGCCCAGCCCTGCGCGCACGCGCTGGTGCGAGGGCCAGCGCACGATGTCCGTGCCCTGCCAGCGGATCGCGCCCTGCATCACGCGGGTGTTGCCCATCAGCGTTTCGAGCAGCGTGGTCTTGCCCACGCCGTTGCGCCCGAGGATGGCGAGGCTCTCGCCCTGCTGCAGGGAGAAGTCGAGCCGGTCGAGCACCACGGCGTTGCCATAGCCGGCGGTGACGTTGTCGAAGGCGAGTGCTTCAGGCATGGGTGTGTGGATGGTGATGGAGGTGCGAGCTGCCCAGGTAGACCTCGCGCACGCGCGGATCGGCGCCGATGTCCGAAGGCGTGCCCTCGGTGAGGATGCGTCCGGCCACCAGCACCGAGATGCGGCGGGCGAAGCGGAAGACCAGCTTCATGTCGTGCTCGATGAAGAGCACGCTGATGTCCGCGGGCAGCGCCGCGATGGCCTCGAACAGCTCGCCGCTCTCGTCCTCCGGCACGCCTGCGGCGGGCTCGTCGAGCAGCAGGATGCGGGGCTTCGCCGCGAGCGCGAGCGCGATCTCTAGCAGCCGCTGCTTGCCGTAGGCCAGTTCGGCCACGGGCACGTCGGCCAGGCCGTCGAGCTTCAGTGTTTGAAGCAGCGCATGCGCCTCGTCGAACACCGCGGTACAGCCCTTCAGCGGCCGCCACCAGGTGGCGCCCAGGCCTTCGCGCTCGCTGATCGCCAGCACCACCGACAGCAGCGGCGTGAGGCTGGGAAAGAGCGTGTTGATCTGGAAGGTGCGCGCCAGCCCCATGCGGGCGCGCTTGTCGCCCGAAAGGCGCGTGATGTCCGCCGCGCCAATGTGGATGCTGCCGCTGGTGGGCCTGAGCACGCCGGTCAGCAGGTTGATGAGCGTGGTCTTGCCGGCGCCGTTGGGGCCGATCAGCGCCTGACGTGCGCCGGGCTCGAGCGAAAGATTCACCTCGGCCACGGCCTGGAAGGCGCCGAAGCGCACGCCGAGGTCCTGCGTGCGCAGGGTGTGCGTCGTCGTGTTGTTGCTCATCGCGCCTTCCCCGTGCGAACGAGGCGCGAGAGCGCGCCCATGATGCCGCCGCGCCCCAGCATGACGGCCGCGATCAGGAAGATGCCGAGCCAGAACATCCAGTATTGCGGGTTCATGTCGGCGAACCAGTCGTGCACCAGCATGTAGACGATGGCGCCGATCATCCCGCCATAGAGCCGCCCCGTGCCGCCGAGCACCAGGATGATCAGCACTTCGGCCGAGCGGTTGAAGCCGATCGATTCGATGCCGACGAACTGCGTGGTCTGCGCCAGCAGCGCGCCCGCCACGCCGGCGACCGCCGCCGAAAAGGCGTAGGCCATGCGCAGCCGCGCCTCCACCGGCGAGCCGATGGCCGTCATGCGCTTGCGGCTGTCGTGGATGCCGCGCAGCGCCAGTCCGAAGGGCGAACGCAGCACCAGCCGCACCAGCAGGAACATCGCGAGCACCACGCCGAAGGCGTAGCCGAACGCGGTCCTGCCGTAGAGGTCGAATTCGAAGAGGCCGAGCACCGGCGCGATGACCACGCCCTGCAGCCCGTCGGTGCCGCCGGTGATGCCCGAGAGCCGGTTGGCCAGCTCGTACAGCAGCACGCACACGCC
>CAJYQC010000608.1 GCA_913776885.1 uncultured Variovorax sp. | reverse complement strand
AATTCGAGTGCCCGTCGGGCTCAGCCACGGACCGCACCCCTCTCTATGACGACTGATGTCTTCCTGACCCGTACTGCCGCTTTCCTGCCCTTTTCCCCGGTCAGCAATGAAGACATCGAAGACGTCCTCGGTCGCATCGGCGGCAAGGCGTCCCGTGCACGGCGGCTGATCCTGCGCAGCAACGGCATCCAGTCGCGCCACTACGCCATCGACCGCGCCACCGGCGAACTGGCGATGACCAACGCGCAGCTCACGGCCAGCGCCATCCGCGCGCTGGGCGACGTGGGGCAGGTCGACTGCCTCGTCACCGGCACCTCGCTGCCCGACCAGCTCATGCCCAGCCACGCGGTGATGGTGCATGGCGAGCTCGGCTGGCCTCGACTCGAAGTGGTGGCTTGCGCGGGCATCTGCCTGGCCGGTGCAGCGGCGCTGAAGCATGCGTGGCTCTCGGTGCGCGCGGGCGACGCGCGGCGCGCAGTGGCCACCGGCTCGGAGCTGGCATCGGCCGTGATGCGCGGCTCGCGCTTCGAGGCCGAGTTCGAGCACAAGATCGAGGCGCTGGAGGCACGCCCCGAGCTGGCCTTCGAGAAGGACTTTCTGCGCTGGATGCTCTCCGACGGCGCTGGTGCCGTGCTGCTGGAGAACGCGCCGCGCGGGCCGCTGTCGCTGCGCATCGACTGGATCGACCTTTCATCGGCTGCGCACGAACTGCCGGCCTGCATGTACGCCGGCGCCGAGAAGAACGCCGAAGGCGGCCTCGACGGCTGGGCGCGCAAGTCGCCCGACGAGTGGCGCAGCGAATCCACCTTCGCCGTGAAGCAGGACGTGCGGCTGCTCAACGAGAACATCGTGCGCGCCACGTTGGCCGAGCCGCTGGCGCAGGTCATCGAGCGCAGGGGCCTCGAGCCGGCCGACGTCGACTGGTTTTTGCCGCACCTCTCGTCGCAGTACTTCGTGGAGCCGGTGAGCCGGGCCCTCGAGCAACTGGGCTTCCCGATCCCGCGGGAGCGCTGGTTCAGCAACCTCGCGACCAAGGGCAACACCGGCTCGGCATCGCCTTACATCATGCTCGACGAGCTGTTCCGCTCGGGCCGCATCAAGGCCGGCCAGAAGCTGCTGATGTTCGTGCCGGAAAGCGGCCGCTTCTCCAGCGGCTTCATCCACATGGAGGCGGTGTAGCCATGGACCTGGATGCAGTGCCGCAGGAGGGCAACGCGACCCTCGACGGCCATTCGAAGCTGATGTACGCGCGCGATGCGCAGGGCCGCGTCGTCACGACCACCTCGCGCGGCTGGGAGGCGGAGGAGATCGTCACCAGCCACGCGGTCGACGTGCTCGTGGAGCAGGCGCAGGCCGCGAAGGAGCGCGTGAAGGCCGGGCTGGCGTCGCCGCTCGAATACTGGATGTACGAGCGCCGCATGGACGTGGCGCTGCTCTCGCAGACCAGCGGCTTCTGGCAGTGGCGCGTGCGCCGCCACCTGCAGCCGCGCCACTTCGCCGCGCTCTCGCCGGCGCAGCTCGCCCGCTATGGCGAGGCGCTGGGCCTGCCCGTTTCCACCTTGCAGGGGCTGCCTTGAACTTTCAGCACCAACAGGCGGCGCATTGCGAAAGCGGCGTCATCTCCAGCCTCATGCGCCACCACGGCGCGCCGATGAGCGAGAGCATGGCGCTGGGGCTGTCGTCGGCCCTGTCGTTCGCGTACCTGCCGTTCATCAAGCTGTCGGGTCTGCCGCTCATCTCTTATCGCATGCCGCCCAAGGCCATCATCAAGGGCCTGCTGGCGCCGATGGCCGCGCGCTTCCGCTTCGAAACCTTCGGCAACCCCGAAGCTGGCCAGAAGCGTCTCGACGCGCTGCTGGCCGAGGGCAAGCTTGTCGGCCTGCAGACCTCGGTGTACTGGCTGCCGTACTTTCCGCCGAACATGCGCTTCCACTTCAATGCGCACAACCTGCTGGTGTACGGCAAGGACGGCGACGACTACCTCATCAGCGACCCGGTGTTCGAGGAGCCCGTGCGCTGCCCGAGCAGCGACCTTGCGCGCGCCCGCTTCGCCAAGGGCGTGCTCGCGCCCAAGGGGCTCATGTACTACCCGCAGGCCATCGAGCGCAAGGCGGTGGATGCGGCCTCGGTGGTCAAGGCGATCCGCAAGACGGTGCGCACGATGCTCGCGCCCATTCCCATCGTCGGCGTGCGCGGCATGCGCACGCTGGCCGCGCGGCTGCAGAAGCTGTCGCCGGCCGATCCGCGCAGCGTCGATTTCATCGGCCACGTGGTGCGCATGCAGGAAGAGATCGGCACCGGCGGGGCGGGCTTCCGCTTCATCTACGCGGGCTTCCTGCAAGAGGCGGCGCAGCTGCTGGACAAGCCGCAGCTGCAGCAGATGTCCGAGCGGCTCATCGCCATCGGCGACGGCTGGCGCGCGTTCGCGCTCAAGGCGGCGCGCATGGTGAAGGGGCGCGAGGCGGTCGACCCCGCCGCGCTGGCCGCGAAGTTGCGCGAGCAGGCCGAGCAGGAGGAACGCTTCTTCCGCGACCTCAGGGCCGCCGTCGCCTGACATGGGAGCTTCGGGGCTTGCTGCTGCATCAGCTGCGCCACCCTCGAAGGGGGAGGCCAGGCCCGCCCTGGGTCGGCCCGGCAGCGATCCGATGCTCGAGCTGCGCGAGCTTGCCTACCGATACCCGCACGCCGACGCGCCCGCGCTGGCCGGCGTGTCGCTGGCCGTGCCGCGCGGCAGCGTGCTGGGCCTGCTCGGGCCGAACGGCGCCGGCAAGACCACGCTGATCTCGCACCTGTCGGGCGCGCTGGCCGTGCAGTCCGGCGAGATCCGCATCGACGGGCAGCCGCTGAAGGAAGTGCGGGCCAAGGCGCCCACGCGCATCGCCGTCGCGCCGCAGGAGCACGCGTTCTATCCGATGCTGACGGTGGCCGAGAACCTCGCAGTGTTCGCTGCGGCGGGCGGTCTGTCGGGTGCGCGCAGGAAGCAGCGCATCGAGGCCTGCATGCAATTCGCGCAACTCGAGCAGTTCGCGGGCGTGCGCGCCGATCGGCTCTCGGGCGGCCTCAAGCGCCGGCTCAACCTGGCCATCGCACTGCTGCCCGAGCCCGAGCTGATGCTGTTCGACGAACCCACCGTGGGCGTCGATCCGCAGTCGCGCGCCTTCATCCTCGACGCCATCAAGAGCCTCGCGCAGCAGGGCGCGGCGGTGATCTACGCCTCGCACTACATGGAGGAGATCGAGGCGATCGCCGACCGCGTGGCGATCCTCGACCGCGGCCATGTACTGCGCGAAGGCTCGCTCGAGCAACTGCTGTCGAAGAGCGCGATGCTGCTCACGCTTGCGGCCGACGGGCTCGACGCCGGCATGCTCTCGCGCTTCGGCACGGTGGAACAAGGGGGCGTGCACTGGCGCATCCACCTGAACCCCGGCAGCGGCCCTGCGCCGGTGCTGGCCGCGCTGGAAGCCGACGGCATCGAGGTGCGCCATGCCGAGTTCGGCCGCCATGACCTGGAGCAGCTCTTCATGGCGCTCACCCATCGCTCGCTGCGCGACTGAACAGGCCACAGCCATGCTCCTCGCGCTCATCAAGAAAGAGCTGATCGCCCTCACGCGCGACATGCACGGCCTGGCCGCCCTGTTTCTGATGCCGATGGTCTTCATCGTGCTGATGTCGCTCACGCTGAAGGACATCTACCGGCCGCCGCTGGCCGAACTTGGCTATGCGATCGAGATGCGCGACAACGCGACGCCCGCGCAATGGCTCAAGCAGCTCTGGCAGCGCAGCCACGGCGCGCCGCAGCCGCTGGGCGCCGACTGGCAGGAGCGGCTGCGCAACGGCTCGCTCAAGTACGTGATCGTGATGGAGCCCGGGCTCTCCGACGAGCTGGAATCGGCCTCGCTCTCGACCGAGGCGCGCATCCGGCTGCTGACCGAGCCGGGCATCGACGCCAACCTATTCAATGCGCTGCGCGCCGAGCTCATCGGCGCATCGGGCGAACTCAAGGCGCGCCTTGCGCTCGCGGTGCCGGGCACGGCGGGGCCGGCGCCGGATGCGTCGATCCAGGCGATGGTGCATGCGCAGCGTTTCTCCACCACCGGGCCGCGGCCCACCTCGGTGCAGCAGAACGTGCCGGCGTGGCTGGTGTTCGGCATGTTCTTCGTGGTGGCTTCGCTCTCCAGCCTGTTCGTGCAGGAGCGCAGCTCGGGCGCGCTCGGCCGGCTGCAGAGCCTGGGCGTGTCGCGCGGCATGCTGCTGGCGTCGAAGGCGCTGCCCTACCTGGGTGTGAACGCGGTGCAGGCAGTGCTGATGCTCGCGGCCGGCATCTGGTTCATGCCGCTGATCGGCGGCGACGCGCTCTCGCTCGCGGGCATCCACTGGGGCGCCTTGCTGCTGTCGCTGGCCGCGGTGAGCGTGGCTGCCGTGAGCCTGTCGCTGGCGCTGGCCTGCCTGGTGCGCAGCCATGCGCAGGCCGCGACCCTGGGGCCGATGGTCAACGTGCTGATGGCGGCGGCGGGCGGCATCATGGTGCCGAAGTTCGTCATGCCGGGCTTCATGCAGCGGCTGGTCGAGATCTCTCCGATGAACTGGGGGCTGGAGGCCTTGCTCACCGTGCTGCTGCGCGGCGGCGGCGTGGCCGACACCCTGCCGCAGGTCGGCCGGCTGGTCGCTTTCGCGGCGCTGATGTTCGTCGTGGCCGTTCTTCTTTTCCGCAGGCGCGCATCGTGAGCATCACCGTCACCCCCGAATTCATCGCCAGCCTCAAGGCCATGGTGCTCGAAGCCGTCGAGAAGGGAGCGCCGCCCGGCGGCCTGGGCGATGACGAGCCGCTCTTCGGCCCCGACTCCAGGCTCGACCTCGATTCGCTAGACGCCCTGCAGGTGTCGATGACCATCCAGCAGCGCTTCGGCGTGCGCATGCCCGACAGCAAGGAAACGCGCCGGGCCCTGACCTCCATCGCGCACCTCGCGGAGCACCTCTCGCAAGCTCTTCAGGCTGGCCGAGCTGGTCCGGCTGGCAAGGCATGAGCAACGTCTACCTGGCCGGCAAGGGGCTGGCCTGCACGCTGGGCGGCGACATGCGCTCCTCGCTCGAATCGCTTCGGCGAGGCGGCGTTGCGCCGACCCCGGTGGCAGTGGCCGACGGCATCGAGTGGCCGGTCCACCTGCTGCCGCCCGGCAGGGGAGACTGGACGCAGCGCCTGCGTGACACAGTCCGCGAAGTGGCCGCGCAGACCGGCGAATGGGCCGCGCTCACCGCGCCGCTCTTCGTCGCCTCGTCTTCGCTGGACATCGGCTTCATAGAGCATGAGCAGCAGGAGAAGCGCCTCATAGGCGACCTGCAGGACTTCGCCGACATCGTGGCCGAGTCGCTCGGCTGGAAGGGTCCGGTGTTCACCGTGTCGACGGCGTGCACTTCGGCGCTTAACGCAGTGCTGGCGGCCGCCGACCTGATCCGCGCGGGCGAAGCCGACGAGGCGCTGGTGATCGGCGCGGAGATGGGCAACCGCTTCACCGTGGCCGGTTTCGGCGCGATGCAACTGCTGTCGCCCGACAGTGTCTGGCCCTTCGGCCAGGGGCGCAACGGGCTGGTGCTCGGCGAGGCGGTGGCGGCGCTGCGGCTGGGGGCGCGTCCGGCGCGCTGGCAGCTCGCGGGTGGCGCCAACGTGGTCGACGGGCGCAATCCCTCGGGCGTCGAGGCGAGCGCCGTCCATGCGATGTGCCGCAGCGCGCTGGCGCAGGGCGGGCTGCGGCCCGAGGACATCGATCTGGTCAAGGTGCAGGCGGCCGGCAGCCCGGTCAACGACGCCATCGAGGCCGAGGCGCTGAAGCAGTTGTTCGACCCGCTGCCGCCGCTGGTGTCGCTCAAGCCGGCGCTCGGGCACACGCTCGGCGCATCGGGGGCGGCGGAGCTGGCACTGCTGCTCGGCTGCATCGACGAGGGCGTCTGGCCGTCGGTCGGCTATCCGCTCGACGGCTCTCTGGGGATTGCGCTGTGCGAGGCAGCGCCGCAAAGGCTGCGCAACATCCTGCTGAACTTCGCGGGCTTCGGCGGCGGGCACGCCTCGCTGCTGTTGAAGGACACCGGCCCATGACCGCCTGGCGCACGGTGGCCCACTTCGTCGCGCATCCGCCGCCCGACGGGTGGCGCGACGATCTGGCCAGCCGCATAGGCCGCCGGCCGCGCCGCGTGGGCGTGTGGACCGAGCTGGCGATGTACGGCGCGCGCTGCTGTCTCGACGCCGCCGGCGAGCCGGCGCTGCCGGCCGGTGCGCGCATCCGCGTCTCCAGCCAGCGCGGTGGGTGGACCGCGACGCATGCGGGGCTGGCCCAGCTCGACACCGGGCTGCCGATGCCCTTCACCTTCATGCAGAGCCAGCCGGCGCTGATGCTGGCGGAGGTCGGCCGATGCCTGGACTGGCAGGGCGACGCGAGCTTTGCGCTGTGCCGCGATCCGGCGCGCTTGCTGCAGCTCGCGAAGCTGGGGGCATCGCGCGAAGGCCTGCTCTTGGGCATCGTGGAGGACGAGCGAAACGCAGAGCCTGCGCGCTCGCTGGGGTGGCGGCTGGTGCCCGCCTGAAGCCTCAGCCCGAGACCGATCGCTGCAGGTTGGCGCGTGCCCGCGCTTCCAGCAGCGCATGCATGCGCGGCGTGGCGTAGATGGCCTCGCGGTCCAGGAAGCGCTGCAGGATCGCGCGCCGGCGAGGCAGCCGCACTTCGTCGGGAACGAAGGCGTATTCGGCATGCACCTGGCGCTCGTACTCGTCGAAGCGCTCGCGCTCGGCGCCGAGGATCGACAGGTCGATGTCGATCAGAAGCTCCGCATCGCGGCCTTCGGGCACGGCGTCGTGGCGCGTCGCCATCACCAGGGCATGGACGCGGTCGGCTGCAGCCACGTCGGCTCCGGCTTCGAGCAGCGCCTCGCGCGCCCAGTCGGCGCTGCGGGCCTCGTTGTCGTGTGCATGCACGTCGTAGATCGCGTCGTGGAACCACAGCGCGAGCGCGACTTCACCCGGGCGCTCGGCCAGCGCCTTCTCGCGTTCGAACCATGCGAGGCATTCGCCCAGGTGCTGCATCGTGTGGTAGTGGCGCTGCGGCTGCGCGTAGCGGCGCTGGAGTTCGTCGCACAGCGCGATGTCGGGCGAAGCGACGTCCAGCGCATGCCATGCGGCAATCCAGTTCGCGCGCAGCGCCTCGGGCGTCATCTGGCAGCCTGTTGCTGCTGGTCCATGGCAGCCTTGACCTCCTGGCCCAGGTCGAGCACGGACATGGCGTAGTAGCTGCTCCAGTTGTAGCGCGTGATCACGTAGAAGTTGCGCGTGCCGGCCACGTAGGTCGGCGGCATGTCCAGGCCGTTCTGCAGTTCGACCAGCGCGAACAGGCCCTTGTGGTTGATGCCGTCACCCTCGGGCACCGCGCCGGCGGCCACGAAGCTGTCGGCGCTGAAGGTCGGCAGGATGTCGGGCGCCAGCAGCAGCGCCTTCTGCAGCCGCGCCTCCTCGAAGTGCACCGGGTAGATGGCCGGCACGCCCGGCTGCCAGCCGAAGGCCTTGAAGTAGTTGGCGACCGAGCCGATCACGTCGGCCGGGTTGTTGACGAGGTCGATGCGGCCGTCGCCGTCGAAGTCGACCGCGTACTTGGCGATGCTGCTGGGCATGAACTGCGGCATGCCCATGGCGCCGGCATAGCTGCCCACGGGCACCAGCGGGTCTTCGGCGGTGCGGCTCTCGGTGCTCAGGAAGCTTTCGAGCTCGCCGCGGAAGAAGGCGCGGCGGTCGGCGGCGCGCGGGTGGCCGTCGGGGAAGTCGAAGGAAAGGGTGGCCAGCGCGTCGATCACGCGGAAGTTGCCCATGTTGCGGCCGTAGATGGTCTCCACGCCGATGATGCCGACCACGATCTCCGGCGGCACGCCGTACACCTGCTGGGCGCGTGCCAGCGTGTCGGCATTGGCGCGCCAGAAGCGCACCCCGGCGGCGATGCGAACCGGGTCGATGAAGCGGCCGCGGTAGGTCTGCCAGTTCTTCACCGTGCCCACGGGGCCCGGCAGCATCAGCCGCGGCACGTTGGGCAAAAAGCGCGCGCTGCCGATGGTGGCGCGCACCCATTCGCGGTCGAGGCCGCGGCGCTGGGCGACCTCGTCGGCGAACTGCATCGCGTCGTCGCGCGTGGCGTAGGGCGTGCTGCCGCGCACTGCGCTGGTGGCTCCGCTGCGGCCATTGGCGGACTTCTGGGCCAGTGCGCCGGTCGACCATGCGAGGCTGCAGGCGGCGAGAAGGGCTGCAGCCGCCGTGGCGGTGCGCGAAGGCTTGGTAAGAAGTAATCGCATGGACCGATTGTGCCGTCCGCCCGCTCGGGCCTTCTTCAGGGACACATGTGGTTTCAGCGCCTTGCTGGACTGGCGCTGGGCCAGGCGAGGCGGCGGAACTCGGAGCGCAGGGCCGAAAGCGAATCCGGGGTGCCCGGCGCATAGCGCTGCGCTTCGAGCCTGAGCAGCCAGTCGCGCACCGATCGCGCCGCCGGGCCGAAGCGCGCGTCGGCGGCCTGCGCCATCTGCCGGGGCGGTGCGGTGTCGGGCAGCTTCAGCCCGGCCTTCGCCAGGCGCGCGCGGGCCTGGCCCAGCAGGCGCAGCCATGGGTCGTGCCGGCTGCGTTCCCACAGCGTCCAGCCGGCGCCGGCCAGGCTCGCGGCGACCAGCAGGTACAGCAGCACGTAGCCCAGGTCTTCGATGCTCGGCGCGTCGAAGCCGAGGTTCTTCAGCAGGTTCAACTGGCGGCTCTGCGTGTAGTTGAGCACCCACTGGTTCCAGCCGTTGTTCACCGCCTCCCACACGGCGCGCAGGTTCTGCGCGAGCGTGGGGCTCATCGAGCCGATCGCGCCCGCGATCAGGCCGGGCTGCGGCGTGAGGCGCTGGAACTGGCCGATGCGCCCCGGCGCGACGGAGCCCGTCGGGTCCACCCGCACCCAGCCCGTGCCTTCCTGCCAGACCTCGGCCCAGGCATGGGCGTCGCTCTGGCGCACGACCCAGTAGTTGTCGACGTTGTTGAGCTCGCCGCCTTGGTAGCCGGTGACGATGCGCGACGGGACGCCCAGGTTGCGCATCAGCACCACGAAGGCCGAGGCGATGTGCTCGCAGAAGCCTTCCTTGCGGTCGAACCAGAATTCGTCGGCGGTGTCGTTGCCGTAGACGCCCGGCTCCAGCGTGTAGCTGTAGCCGCCGGTGCGCAGGCGGCGCAGCGCGGCCTGCACGAAGGCCTGCGTGTCGGCCTGGGCCAGCGCGGGTTCTGCGCGCATCTCGGCGGCAAGGGCGGCCGTGCGCGGGTTGGTGCCGGGCGGCAGCACGAGGTAGGCCTGCAGCTGGCCGCCGCTGCGCTTGAGCGGGCCGCTCTGGAACTGCGTGTAGCTCTCGGCGCGGTAGCGCACGAGGTCGTTGATGGGGCGGCTGGCGAACCATTGCAGGTCGGGCGTGCCGTTGACCTCGAAGCCTGGTACCTCCGGTGGTCGCTGAGCGACGTCGAGCGTCAGCAGCCAGGGGCGGTTGCTGGCTTCGAGCGTCACTTCATAGCGCACCGGCGGGCCGCTCACGCGAAGGTTGGAAGCCCACTGCGAGCCGCGCGCCCACGAGGGCAGCGCGGTCCATTCGCGGCCGTCGAACTGCGCCAGCACCGGTCCGCGGAAGTACATCTGGCTCTGCGCCGGCGTGCGGCCTTCCTCGAACTTGATGCGCGCAGCGATGCGGTCGTCGAGCGCCAGCTCGGCAATGGTGCCCACGCGCATGCTGTTCGACAGGCCGCTGCGTCCCACCATCGCGTCGCTGGGGGTGCCCCACAGCGGCGCGAAGCGCGGAAACAGCAGGAAGAGCGCCAGCATGATCGGCGCGCCCGCCAGCGCCATCCAGCCCGCGGTGCGCGCAGCCTGCATCAGCGGCGGCCGGCCCACGGGCATGTGCGCGTTGACCAGCGCCGTCAGCAGGCCCAGCAGCGCCAGCAGCATGGTGAAGGCCGTCAGCAGCGACTGCGAGTAGAAGAAGTTCGTGAGCATCGTGAAGAAGCCCAGGAAGAAGACGACGAAGGCGTCGCGCCGCGCGCGCAGCTCCAGGGTCTTGAGAGCGAGCAGGCTCACGATCAGCGTGACGCCCGCGTCGCGGCCCAGCAGGGTGCGGTGGGTGGCGTAGGTGGCGGCCAGGATCAGCGCCAGCAGCGCGATGCGCCACCACCGGCTCGGAAGCGGGCGCGCCTGCACGGCCAGCGAGGCCCTCCACAGCAGCACCATCGCGGTGATGGCGGAGCACCACCACGGCAGGTTGTCGATCTGCGGCAGCAGGATCAGCCCGATCACACTGAGAAGAAAAAGCGTGTCCCGCGCGTCGCGGGGCAGGGCGGCGAGTTCGCGCATCACTCGGTTCATGCGGCGCTCCGGTTCAGCACAGTGCCAGGGCCTCGAGGCAGGCCCGGCGGTGGGCCTCGCCCTGGGAGGGCTTCACGACCCGGCCGGCCACCCGCAGGCCGTAGTCGACGCCCAGCCTGTCGGCCATCAGCACCCAGGCGCAGAGGCGAGACAGGCGGCTCTCCGTGTCGGGCAGGCCTGTGGCCTGCGCGTCGAGCCAGAGCTCCTCGCGCTGGGTCTGCTGGGTGTCGCGGCTGACCAGGTCTTCGGAGCCGGTCGCCTGCGCGCGCGCGGCCTTCTTCCAGACCACGAGCTTGAGCGGGTCGCCGCGGCGGTAGGCGCGCACGCCGTCGTATTCGCCGGCGTTGTGGGCGCGCATCGAGGCGCTAAGCGCAGCCGGCCCGGAAAGCGGCTCGCCCGGCGGCAGCGGCGGCGGGTGCGCCTCGGGCGCGGGGTACACCAGCATCTGCGCGGCCGGCCGCCAGACCGTCCACACGCGGAAGGTGCCGAGCGGAAAGCGCGTCTCTGCCGTGAGCGGCGGCACCGGGTGCAGCCCGCGCCGCTCGGGCTGGAAGGCGATCTCCACGGTGGAGGTGCCTTCGGCCGGCACGTCGGTCCAGGCCCACTGGCCGCTGCCGCGCACCGCCATGCCGATGCCGTAGCGCACGCGGCGCCGGGTGTTGTGCAGCACCACCCGGAAGGCGGCGGCCGCGCCCGCGTAGTGCGGATCGGGCTGCACCATGTGCATCGCCAGCCCACGCAAGGTGCCGTGGCACACGTGCATGCCCACCGCCACGCTGCCGGCGAGCAGGAAGGTGAGCAGGTAGCCCAGGTTGAGCTGGTAGTTGATCGAGGCGATCAGCAGCACCAGCAGCGTCGCGCCCAGCGTCCAGCCGGCCCGCGTGGGCAGGATGTAGACGTTGCGCTGGGTGAGTTCCAGCGTGTCGGACGGCGCCCGGCGCGACAGGAACCAGCCGTCGATGCGCGAGCGCAGGACGCCCACAGGGTTCACGGGAGAGGCACCGCCGCGATCATGGCCCGCACCTGCTCGACCGCACCCCGGCCCGCATCGCCCACCGGCGTGAGGCGGTGCGCGATGGTCTGCGGCAGCACGGCCTGCACATCGTCGGGCGCGACGTAGTTGCGGTTGGCCAGCAGGGCCTGCGCCTTGGCCGCGCGCAGCACCGCGATGCCGGCGCGCGGCGAGAGCCCTTGCAGGAACCAGCGGCCCGAGCGGGTTGCGGCGATCAGGTCCTGCACGTAGTTGAGCAGCGCATCGGCCGCGTGCACCTGCTGCACGCGCTGCTGCAAGGCGGTCAGCTCGCCGGCGGTCAGCATCGCGGGCAGGGTGGCCAGCATCTCGCGGCGGTCGATGCCCGCTAGCAGCTGGCGCTCGGCGGCGCGGTCGGGGTAGCCGAGCGAGATGCGCATCAGGAAGCGGTCGAGCTGCGACTCGGGCAGTGCGAAGGTGCCGAGCTGGTCCTGCGGGTTCTGGGTGGCGATCACGAAGAAGGGCGAGGGCAGGGGGCGGGTCTCGCCTTCGATGGTGACCTGCTTTTCTTCCATGGCCTCCAGCAGCGCGCTCTGGGTCTTGGGGCTGGCGCGGTTGATCTCGTCGGCCAGCAGCACCTGCGCGAAGATCGGCCCGGGGTGGAAGGTGAAGGCCTGCTGGCCCCGGTCGTAGATCGCCACGCCCGAAAGGTCGCCCGGCATCAGGTCGGCGGTGAACTGCACCCGCGAGAACTGCAGCCCGAAGGTGTGCGAGAGCGCGTGGGCCAGGGTGGTCTTGCCCACGCCGGGCACGTCCTCGATGAGCAGGTGGCCGCCGGCCAGCAGGCAGGCCACGCAGTCTCGAACCTGGGCCTCTTTGCCCACGATCACCGTGTTAAGCTGGGTTAACAAAGTGGCTAGCTTTGCGGCAACGTCCATATTTGTATCCATATGCAAACGATACCGTAAGACCCGCCGGCCCCATGCCGCGTGAGGTCTAGACGTGGCGACAGAGACACATGGGCAAGACAGGCTACTTCACACACCGGGACTTCTGGAAGCACGACATGGGCGGAGGGCATCCCGAGTGCCCCGGGCGGCTCGATGCCATCGAGGACCGCCTGCTGCTCACCGGCGTGGGCGACGCGCTCGAGCACCGCGAGGTGCCGCTGGCCACGCTGGAGCAGCTCACGCGCGCACACAGCACCGAGCACGTCGAGCACCTGGAGTCGCTGCACCAGCGCTTGGTGGCCGACGAACCCGCTGGCGGCCCCGACCATGCGCAGGTCGACCCCGACACCACGCTCACCCGCTACACCCTGCTGGCCGCGCGCCGCGCCGCCGGAGCCGCGATCGCCGCCACCGATGCCGTGATCGCCGGCGACCTGGAAAACGCCTTCTGCTCGGTGCGCCCGCCCGGCCACCATGCCTGCCGGGAGCAGGCGATGGGCTTCTGCTTCTTCAACAACGTGGCCATCGCCGCGCGGCACGCCGTCGAGGTGCACGGCATCGAGCGCGTGGCCATCGTCGATTTCGACGTGCACCACGGCAACGGCACCGAGGACATTCTTTCCAACGACCCGCGCGTGCTGATGGTGGGCTTCTTCCAGCACCCGTTCTATCCGTACAGCGGCACGAATCATCCGGCGCCGAACATGCTCAACCTGCCGATCCCGGCGTACACCCGTGGCATGGACGTGCGCGAGATGATCGAGGCCACCTGGATGCCGCGGCTGGAAGAATTCAAGCCGCAGATGATCTTCATCAGCGCCGGCTTCGACGCGCACCGCGAAGACGACCTGGGCCAGCTCGGCCTCAACGAGAACGACTTTGCCTGGATCACCGGGCGCATCCACGATGTCGCGAAGCGCCATGCCGGGGGGCGTATCGTGTCGATGCTCGAAGGCGGCTACAACCTCGATGCACTGGCGCGCAGCGTGGAAGCCCACATCCGCGTGCTGGCTTCCCTGTGATGTGACCCAGCGGACACGGCCGGAGCCGATGTCCTGTTTTGAGAGATGAACTTCCACGATTTCCTCCAACGCCTGAACCAGGTCGACGCGCGCGGCCTGAGCATCGAACTTGCCGCGCTGGTGGCCTGCGTGGCGCTGGCCTGGGCCATCTGCAAATGGTTCGGCCGCGACCAGCCCAAAGACTCGATCTGGTTCGGCGAGAGCACGTTCGACGGCCTGCTTTTCCCATTGCTGGCGCTGGTGTTCACCGACCTGGCCCGTCGCTTGGCGCTAGACTTCCAGACGGTGCTGGTGCTGCGCATCGCGGTGCCGGTGTTCCTTTCCCTGGCGGTCATCCGCCTCTTCGCGCGGGTGCTGCGGGCGGTGTTCCCGGCCTCCAACCTCGTCAGGCTGGTCGAACGCACGATCTCGTGGCTCGCCTGGATCGCGGCTGTGTTGTGGATCGTGGGGCTGCTGCCGCCGGTGCTGGCCGAGCTCGACGACATCACGCTGGCCTTCGGCAAGACGCGCGTGAGCCTGCAGACCATCTTCCAGGGCGTGCTGTCGGCGGGCGTGGTGCTGATGATCTCGCTGTGGATCTCAAGCACGATCGAGAAGCGCATCCTGCGCGAGGCGGTCTCCGACCTGTCGATGCGCAAGGTGGCATCGAACGCGGTGCGCGCCTTCCTGCTGCTTGTGGGCCTGCTGTTCGCGCTCTCGGCGGTGGGCGTGGACCTGACGGCGCTCTCGGTGTTGGGCGGCGCACTTGGCGTGGGCCTGGGCTTCGGCCTGCAGAAGCTCGCGGCCAACTACGTCAGCGGCTTCGTGATCCTGCTGGAGCGCTCGATCCGCATCGGCGACAACGTCAAGGTCGACACCTTCGAGGGCCGCATCACCGACATCAAGACCCGCTACACGCTCATCCGCGCGGGCAACGGGCGCGAGGCCATCGTGCCGAACGAGTCGCTCATCACCAGCCGGGTCGAGAACCTCTCTCTGGCCGACCGCAAGTTCAACATCGCGACCACCATCGTGGTCGGCTACGACAGCGATGTAGCACAGGTGCAGTCCATCCTGTGCGAGGCCGCCAAGGCCCAGCCGCGCGTGATGACCGACCCGGCGCCGGTCGCCTTCCTCATGAACTTCGCGCCCGACGGGCTGGAATTCACGCTCAACTTCTGGGTGACCGACCCCGACAAGGGCAAGGACAACCTGCGCTCGGCGATCAACATCGCGATCCTCGACGGGCTGCGCGGGGCGGGGATCGATATTCCTTATCCGCAGCGGGTGGTGCGGGTGGAGTCGCTGCCGGGCGGGGTGGAGCCTGGAGGGATGTCTGCGGACAAACAGGTGCCGTAGGTTCCCAGCTCCCTGCAAATCGAAGTATCGGGTACCGGACATCGCAACTCCGGGCAGGAACCGATCAGAAGCGACGTTCAATGAAATCCTACGATCTCCAGATTTTCGCTGACTACTTTCAGTTCTATCTGCAGGACGAGGCTGCGGACGCAAACTTGGGGGATGCTTGGGATGAGGTAGCAACGGCGCGGATGTTTGCAGCCGCTAGAGGGATGGTCGGCTTCTGCACCGCTCGCAACATGGAAGTCCCCGTCACGCTTGAGTTCCTTGATGCAGAGCCTGCGAACAACCTCGCAGACTTCGACCATGTCGTGGAGGGAACGCTGGTCGTGACCACTGGCCCCCTGGTGGTAGCCGGCTGTACCGACCTTTTCCCCGATGCTGATCGTTTTCCATTGGAGCCGGGCATCTACAGGGTCAGGCTTTCATCTTCAGGTCTTGATTCCTTGTCGGAAGACGGTCTTGATGGCAACGACCACTACCTCGTCCAACTTTGGTTGGCTTCTGCTGTCAAGCCAACCGTGCTGAAGCAACGTCCGGGCTGACCGAGTGACCTGCCCGTCTCATGCTCCAAGCTTGCTGTCAAGCCCCAAGCTGGACAGCGGAGTTCGCGGATTCGCCGGAAAAGTTGCAAGCTAACGCGGGGCGCCCAGATCTGCCTCCCAATCTCTGCCGTTTCTGCTTCGGCGAGGGCCAATTCCGCCCGCGCAACCTCCACCTGCCTACAGATGACGAAGCGCTTTTGCAACGCATGCACCGCGTTGAACCCCTAAGCTTCAGGACATGTCCGAAAAACTGATCTATCTGCTGCAGCGAATCCTGCGCAGGACCTGGTGGCGCTGCACTCTCTTTGCGCTCTTCGCCGTGCTGGCCGTGATCCTGGCAACTGTGCTCGGACCGTACATTGCACAGGATGTGGCGCTGAAGATGGGCTCCGACTCCATCGACAGCTTGCTCAACATCCTCGCGTCAAGCATGCTGACCGTCGCGATCTTCTCCGCCAGCACCATGGTGTCGTCTTTCGGCGCTGTCGCGAGCAGCGCTACACCGAGGGCATCGCAACTCCTCATCGAGGACACGACGGTACAGAACACGCTGGCGGCTTTCATCGGCGCGTTCATCTATAGCGTCATCGCGCTGGTGGGACTGCATGCCCACGTGTACGGCGACGGCGGGCGTCTTGTGCTGTTCGGCTTCACGCTGGTGGTTCTCGTTCTGGTGGTGATCGTGCTGCTGCGCTGGATCGACTACCTTTCGGTCTTTGGACGCCTGGGCGAAACGATCCGCCGCGTGGAAACGGCGACGCTCAGGGCCATGGATCAGCGCATTGCCAAGCCGTTCCTCGGTGGCATCCGCCAGCACGCGGGGGACCGGGGTGCTCATGAAATCATGGCGCCAGTCCCGGGTTTCGTCCTGCATGTTTCGATGGACCTGCTGCAGGCACAAGCCGAAAGACTGGACATGCGGATTTTCCTGCACGTGCTGCCCGGCAGCTTCGTCGAACCGGGCGTTCCCATCATGACAAGCGATCGCGCCGTGGACACGAAATCGCAAGCTGCACTCTGCGGCGCAGTCTCGATCGGTCCGGGCCGCACGTTCGACCACGATCCGCGCTTCGGCCTGGTGGTGTTGGGCGAGATCGCAGCCCGTGCGCTGTCCCAGGCGGTGAACGATCCGGGTACGTCGAAGGACGTGATGGCCACTGCGGTCAAGGTCTTTGCCTACTGGACGAAGGCGTTGGCGCAGCGCGACGAAAGCCCGCCGGCACCAGAGTTCGACCGCATCGCCGTGCCGGGGATCGACCAGGGCGGCATGGTCGAGGATGTGTTTGCGCCGATCGCCCGATACGGCGCCGGCGCGGTGG
>CAJYQC010000607.1 GCA_913776885.1 uncultured Variovorax sp. | reverse complement strand
CGCTCGGCGCGCTGCGCCTCCTGCAAGGCGAGCGACAGGCTTTGGCTCTCGGCGCGCAGCTGGGTGCGTGACGACAGCGCGTTCTCGACCTCCGAAAGCGCCGTGTAGAGCGACTGCCTGAAGCCCGCCACCGCCTCCTCGTACTGCGTCTGCGACACCGCCACCGTCAGCCGCGCGGTGTTCCATTGCAGGAAGGGCAGCGTCAGCCCCGCGCCCAGCGTGGCCACGGGGTTCTTCAGCAGTTCGCCGAGCGCGGCACTCGACGTGCCCAGCGCGCCGGTCAGGCTCAGCGCGGGATAGAAGCCGGTGCGCGCGGCGTCGACGTGCGCGAGGGCGCCGCTCAGGCGCTGCTCGGCAGCGCGAAGGTCCGGGCGGCGGGCCAGCAGGCTCGCGGGCACGCCGGCATCGATGGCGGGCAATGCGGTGTCGGGCAGTTGCGCTGGCTCCGCGGCCATCGGTTCGGGCGGCTGGTCGAACAGGATCGCCAGCGCATTGCGCGCCTCCACGCGCTGCTGCAGCAGCTGGATGTGGGCGGCCTCCTGCGTCGCGAGGTTCTGGCCGGCCTGCGCCACGTCCAGCCCCGACACCGCGCCCGCCGCGTACTTCACGCGCACCAGCGCGAGGATGCGCCGACCGTCTTCCATGCCCGCCTCGCTCAGTGCGATGCGCTGGTTCAGGTAGCCGATCTGCCAATAGAGACCCGCCGCGGTGCCGACCAGCGACAGCGCTGCGGCCTCGCGGTCGGACTCGGTGGCCTTGAGCTCCCAGTCGGCGGCGCTGCGCAGTGCAGCAAGGCGGCCCCACAGGTCGAGTTCGTAGTTCAGCGTCACCGCTGAACTCGAGGCGGAGCCGGCCACGCTGCCGCGCTTCAGGTCGTAGCTGCGGCTGGTGCTGGCCTGGCCCAGCACGTCGGGCGAGAGGTTGGTGTTCGCCAAGCCCGCCTGCAGTTGCGCGCGCCGCACGCGGATGCCGGCTGCGGCCAGGTTGTTGTTGGTGCGAAGCGCGTCGTCGATCAGCCGGTCGAGCTGCGGATCGTTGAAGGCCGTCCACCAGTTGGCTGACTGCGCCACCGCAGTACCGGTCACCGGAGGCGGAGCGGTCTGTTGCCAACGCTGCGGAACCTCGACCGGCCGCTGCACGCGCGGCTCGGGCTGGAACAGCGTGCAGCCGCCCAGGGCGAGCACCGCGACACCCACCAAGGCAGAGGAAAGACGAGCCCTACTCACGAGCCAGCGCCTCGATGGGGTCCAGCCGCGCCGCATTGCGCGCCGGCAGGTAGCCGAACAGCACGCCGATCAGCGACGCGCACAGAAACGCCGACACCACGGCACCCATTGAAAAGATCATTTGCCACTGCTTGACGAAGAGCGAGAACAGGAAACTGATGCCGTAAGAAAGCGTCACGCCGACCAGGCCTCCCACCAGGCATACCAGCACCGCCTCGGTCAGGAACTGCTGCAGCACGTCGCTCTGGCGCGCACCCACGGCCATGCGGATGCCGATCTCGCGCGTGCGCTCGGTCACCGAGACCAGCATGATGTTCATCACGCCGATGCCGCCCACCACCAGCGAGATCACCGCGATGAGCGACAGCAGCAGCGTGAGCGACTGGCTGGTGCGCTCCGCCGTCTTGACGATGCTGTCCATGTTGAAGGTGAAGAAGTCCTTGGTGCCGTGGCGCATCGTGAGCAGCTTGACGATGCTGTCTTCCGCCGCCTTGGTCGGCTGGTCGTCGCGGATGCGCACCGTGATGTTGTCGAAGTGCTGCTGCCCGAAGAGCCGGCTCGCGCCCGTGCTGTAGGGCAGCCAGATGTTGAGCGACTTGTTGCCATCGCCGAACACCGTCTTCTTCTCCTGCGCCACGCCGATCACCGTGCACGGCAGGCTGCCCACCAGGATGATCTTGCCCACCGGGTCGGTGCCGTCCGCAAACAGCTTGCGCCGCGTGTTCTGGTCGATCACCACCACCTGCGACTGGTGGCGTACGTCGGAGGCTGTGAAGGCCGCGCCGCTGGCCATTTGCATGTCGCGCACGCGGAAGAAGCTGTCGCTCACGCCGTTCACCGTGCCGTTGATGTCCACGCTGCGGTAGCGCAGCCGCAGGCTGCGCGAGGTGGTGGGCGTGACGCTGTGCACGTAGGGCTGGGCCGCGATGGCGTCGAGGTCCGACGGTATGAGCGTGCGGATGCTCGTCGCCTTGTCATCGCCGAAGTCGCGGCCCGGGTACACGTCGAGCGTGTTGGTGCCGATGGCGCGGATGTCCGACAGGACGTAGCGCTTGGCACCTTCCCCGATCGCCACGATCGACACCACCGACGTGATGCCGATGACGATGCCCAGCATGGTGAGCGCCGTGCGCATGCGGTGCGCCATCATCGAGCGCCAGGCCATGCGGAAGGCTTCGGCGAAGCGGGCCCAGCCGGTGCTGAAGCGGGCGATGCCCAACCGGGGCTTCGCCATCGCCTTGGGGGCCGCGACGTCTGCTTGCGAAGCCGCCTGAGCTGGCGCCGCCGCCGTCGGCACATTGGGCCGATCGCCCACGATCACGCCGTCGGCGATCTCGATGATGCGCTCGGTGCAGCTCGCCACCTGCATGTCGTGCGTCACGATGATGATCGTGTGGCCCTGCGCATGCAGCTCGCGCAGGATGCCGATCACCTCCTGTCCGCTGCGGCTGTCGAGCGCGCCGGTGGGCTCGTCGGCCAGGATCACCTGCCCGCCGTTCATGAGCGCGCGCGCGATGCTCACCCGCTGCTGCTGGCCGCCCGAGAGCTGGCTGGGCCGATGCTCGGTGCGGTCGCCCAGCCCCAGCCGCGCGAGCAGCTGGCGCGCACGCGCTTCGCGCGCCTGGCCGTCGGTGCCGGCGTACACGGCAGGCACCTCGACGTTGCCGGTGGCCGTCAGGTGCTGCATCAGGTGGTAGCGCTGGAAGATGAAACCGAAGTGCTCTCGGCGCAGTTCAGCCAGCGCGTCGCTGTCGAGCGTGCCCACGTCCTGGCCCGAGACGGTGTAGGTGCCGGTGCTCGGCCGATCGAGGCAGCCGAGGATGTTCATCAGCGTCGACTTGCCGGAGCCCGAGGCGCCGACGATGGCCAGCATCTCGCCGCTTCCGAGGTCGAGGTTCACGTCCTTCAGCACCTGCACCTCCTGCTCGCCCGACGGAAAGCTGCGGCCGATGCCGCGCAGGCTCAGAAGCGGCTGCGTCATTGAGGCTTGCCCCGGCCGCCGCCACCGCCGTCACCGCCCCCGCCGCCCTCGCCGCCCTCCAGCACGGCAGAAGCGTCGCCGGTGATGACGTTGTCGCCCTCCTTCAGCCCATCGAGCACCTGCGCCTGGAAGTTGTTGGAGATGCCGACGCGCACCTTGCGCGTTTCCACGGTCTGGTCGGCCTTGAGCACGCGCACCTCCTGGCGGCCGTCCTTGTCGCGCGCACCCAGCGCCGTGAGCGGCACCGTCAGCGCCTGCTTGGCCTCGCCCAGAAGGATGGCCACCTGCGCCGTCATGTCCACGCGCAGCGTGCGGTCGGGGTTGGGCACGTCGAACAGCGCGTTGAAGAAGACGGCGTTGTTGATCTTCTCGGGCGAAGGCTGCACCGCGCGCAGCGTGCCGTGGTAGCGCTTGTCGGGGTCGCCGAGGATGGTGAAGTACACCGGCTGACCAGGCTTCACGCGCACCACGTCGGCTTCCGACACCTGCGCCTTGACGGTCATGGTCGAGAGGTCGGCCAGCTTCATCAGCGTGGGTACCTGGAAGGCGGCGACCACGGTCTGGCCTTCGAGCGTACTGATGGAGACCACGTCGCCGTCGATGGGTGCGACGATGCGCGTGTACGAGAGGTTCTGCTGCGCCGAGGCCACGGCCAGCTTCTGCTGGCGGATCTGCGCCTCGAGCGACACCGCGTCGGCACGCAATGCGCGCAATTCGGCGTCGGCGCTTTCCATGTCCTGCTTCGCGGCCGCGTCCTGCGCGAGCATTTCCTGCTGGCGCGTCCAGCTGAGCTGGGCCTGCCTGACGCGCACTTCCTTCGCGAGCTTCTGCGCCAGCAGGTTGTCGAGCCTGGCCTGCTCCTGCGCCAGGGTGTTCTGCGAGATGACGGGGTCGATCTCGGCGAGCCAGTCGCCCTTCTTCACCGTCTGCCCGAGCACCACCTTGAGCGACTTGAGCTGGCCGCTCACCTGCGCGCCCACCTCCACCTGCTTGAGCGCCTGCAGCACCCCGGTGGCGAGCACCGCGTTCTCGAGGTTGGTGCGCTGCACCGTTGCGGTGAGGTATTCGTTCTTCTTCGCCGGTCGGAGCCATGAAGAGGCGATGACGAGCAACACGATGACGACGGCGATGCCGATCAGGTATTTGCGCGATCTCCGGGGTTGGTTATTGGGCATGCAAAAGGAATAGAATGGAAAGGCGCCGGGCGCGGATTCTTTTCCAGGAGGAATTCAGCGCCGACAAAGAAGTTCCGGGAAAGCTCCGCGGTTCTCGCGCGATCCTAGTCGCGTTTGCTGAAGGCCTTTTAAAGACCCGCGCGGTGTATTGACACCATCTTCCTACAGGTGAGCGCAGTGAGCTGCGCCCATCGAGCGGTTCGTAGCGTCGACATTGCGTGCCCGCGAATTCCACCCCTGCTTTGGCGATCGGGCAATGCATTGCACGCCGCCCGCCACCGCCGATGGATATGGCCTGCGAACATCTTTTTCACGGCCGGGACATCTCTTTTTGAAACCCTCTATTAAGGGAAATGGCCATGGAATTCAAACAACCGAAAACACTTGTGCGCAATCCGGCCTGAGTGGGAGCAATTCCGGCACTGCTGTCGTTCAGCAGCGGAAGAACCGACAGCCCGGCGAGCTCGGCCGAGCTTGGCCGCGCAAGTGAAAAAGCCGCCCTCTGATGCGGGCAGCTTCCATGGAGCTGAAGAAAAGAAGAAGCTCAGCGCGCGCGACGCGAACGCATCAGCAGCGTGATCAGCAGCAGCGACAGCACCACGAACGCGATGAACGACCAGTTCGCCAGCGTCAGTCCGAACAGCGACCAGTCGACCTTCGAACAGTCGCCACCGCCGCGGAAGATCATCGGCAGCGCGCGCTTGAGCGGGAAGGTCTCGATCATTCCGTAGAGGTCGCGGCCGCAGCTCACGACTTCGGGCGGATACCACTGCAGCCAGCTCTGCGAGGCCGCCGTATAAGCGCCGCCCAGCGCAGCAAGCAGCGCCAGCACGCCGGTCACCGCACGCAGGCCGACGTTGCGGAAGACCCCGGCGAGCCCGGTGAACAGCGCCACCAGCACCAGCGCATAACGCTGCACGATGCACATGGGACAGGGTTCGAGCCCGACCACGTGCTGCAGGTAGAGGCCGAAGGCCAGCATCAGGACACAGGCCAGGCAGATCAGCCCGAACGCGCGGCGCGGCGCGCCGAAGTACCAATCGATCAAGGAGACACCCAATCTTCTTCTACGAACACTCTGGCCTTGCGCGGATTGGCGACGACGGTGTCGCCCTCCTTCAAGCCCAGATCGCGGAACTGTTGCGCAGGGAGTTGCGCTTCGATGATGGTTCCGGAGCCCGGATTATCGGGATTCGATTCCGCGGGCTCAAGTTCCAGCCGCGCGATGGGGCCGACGACGATCGCGCGCGACAGCGTGGCGACGATGCCCGAGGCGCCGCTCACGTAGGGCGTCACATCGATGTCATGCGGGCGCACATAGGCGCGCGCCTTGGCGCCGCGCGCGCCGCTGTGCTCGGGCGATTCGAGGCGCATGCCGTCCAGCTGCACCGCACCATCGTCGGCGCGGCCGTGGAACAGGTTCACGTCGCCGAGGAAGCCGTAGACGAACGGGCTCGCGGGCTGGTCCCACACCTCCTGCGGCGAGCCCACCTGTTCGATCTGCCCCTTGTTGATGACCACCACGCGGTCGGCCACCTCGAGCGCCTCTTCCTGGTCGTGCGTGACGAAGATGGAGGTGACGTGCAGCTCGTCGTGCAGCCGGCGCAGCCAGCGCCGCAGCTCCTTGCGCACCTTGGCGTCGAGCGCGCCGAAGGGTTCGTCCAGCAGCAGCACCTTCGGCTCCACCGCCAGCGCACGGGCGAGCGCGATGCGCTGGCGCTGGCCGCCGGAGAGCTGCGACGGGTAGCGGTCGGCCAGCCAGTCGAGCTGCACCAGCTTGAGCAGGTCGGTCACCTTGGCCTTGATCTGCGCGTCGCTCGGGCGCTCCTTGCGTGGCTTCACGCGCAGGCCGAAGGCCACGTTCTCGAACACCGTCATGTGGCGGAACAGCGCGTAGTGCTGGAACACGAAGCCCACCTGCCGCTCGCGCACGTGCACGTCGGTGGTGTCCTCGCCCGAGAACAGGATGCTGCCCGTGTCGGCCGTCTCCAGCCCCGCGATGATGCGCAGCAGCGTGGTCTTGCCGCAGCCCGAAGGGCCGAGCAGAGCGACCAGCTCGCCCGAATCGACGTCGAGGCTCACGTCGCGCAGCGCGCGGAAGTCGCCGAACTGCTTGCTGATGTTGCGGATTTCGATGCTCATGATTTCTTCTCTCTCAGGGCTCAGGCCGCCGTGGCTTCAGGGGGCCGTTCCGGGGGCAGCTCGGCAATGGCCTTCATCTCGCGCTCGTGGCGCCATTCGATCACCGACTTGATCACCAGCGTGACCAGCGCCAGGATCGCCAGCAGCGAAGCCACAGCGAAGGCGGCCACCGACTGGTATTCGTTGTAGAGCACTTCCACGTGCAGCGGCATGGTGTTGGTCTGGCCGCGGATGTGCCCCGACACCACCGACACCGCGCCGAACTCGCCCATGGCGCGCGCATTGCACAGGATCACGCCGTAAAGCAGGCCCCACTTGATGTTGGGCAGCGTCACGCGCCAGAAGGTCTGCCAGCCGGTCGCCCCCAGCACGATGGCTGCCTGCTCCTCGTCGGTGCCCTGCGCCTGCATCAGTGGAATGAGTTCGCGCGCGATGAACGGGAAGGTCACGAACACGGTCGCCAGCACGATGCCGGGCACGGCGAAGATGATCTTGATGTCGTGCTCGGCAAGCCATGGGCCCAGCCAGCCCTGCGCACCGAAAACCAGCACGTAGATCAGGCCCGCCACCACCGGCGACACCGCGAACGGCAGGTCGACCAGCGTGGTCAGCAGCGCCTTGCCGCGGAACTCGAACTTGGCGATGGCCCAGGCGCCGGCCACGCCGAACACCAGGTTCATCGGCACCGCAATGGCGGCGGTGATCAGCGTGAGGCGGATAGCGCTCCAGGCATCGGGCTCCTTCAGCGCGTCGAGGTAGGCGGTGACTCCCTTGCGCAGGGCCTCGGCCGCCACGGCGGCCAGCGGCAGCACGAGGAAAAGGAACATGAACCCGAGGGCAAGCGCGATCAGCAGCCAGCGCACCCAGGGTGCTTCGGTGGTGCCGGCCTGCGCGCGGCGGACGACTTTGGAAGGGGCACTCATGTCAACTCCCCGAACGGCGGCGCTGCCAGGCCTGCAGGCCGTTGATGACCAGCAGCAGCAGGAAGGAAATGACCAGCATCACCAGCGCGACCGCGGTGGCGCCCGCGTAGTCGTACTGCTCCAGCTTGCCGATGATGATGAGCGGCGTGATCTCCGAAATCATCGGCATGTTGCCGGCGATGAAGATCACCGACCCGTACTCGCCGATGGCACGAGCGAATGCCATGGCAAAGCCCGTCAGCAGCGCCGGGGCGATCGACGGGAAGATCACCTTGGTGAAGGTCTGCAGCCGCGTCGCGCCCAGCGAGGTGGCGGCTTCTTCGAGCTCCTTCTCGGTGTCTTCGAGCACCGGCTGCACCGTGCGCACCACGAAGGGCAGCCCGATGAAGATCAGCGCGATCACCACGCCTGCCGGCGTGAAGGCCAGCTTGATGCCGTGCGGCTCCAGCAGCTGCCCGATCCAGCCGTTGCCCGCCAGCAGCGCGGTCAGCGAGATGCCGGCCACGGCCGTGGGCAGCGCGAAAGGCAGGTCGACCAGCGCGTCGACGATGCGCTTGCCCGGGAACTTGTAGCGCACCAGCACCCAGGCCACCAGCAGCCCGAACACTGCATTCACCATGGCGGCGATCAGCGATGCGCCGAAGGTCAGCCGGTAGGAGGCCATCACGCGCGGCGCGGTCACGGCCGTCCAGAACTGCTCCCAGCTGAGCGTGAAGGTCTTGAAGACCAGCGCCGACAGCGGGATCAGCACGATCAGGCTGAGGTAGAGGATCGAGAAGCCCAGCGTGATGTGGAATCCGGGCAGCACGCGCTTGGCGCCCCCTGCCCGGTTGGCACGCGAAAAAGGCGCCCCCGCTGACGGGAGCGCCGAAGAAGTCACACCACTCATGATGATAACGGTCCGTTGTTGAAGCGCTGGTCAGCTCTTGGAACACCGCGGAACCGGCTTTGCCGGGCCGCTGGTGTTGCCCCCCGCAAGGGGGTTGGCGAAGCGACGCGTAGTGCGCGAAGACTGGGGGTGTGCTTCACTTTCCGCCGGGCGTGTACAGCTTGTCGAACTGGCCACCGTCGTTGAAGTGCACCTTCTGCGCTTCGCCGAGGCTGCCGAACAGTTCCTGCACCGTGAACAGCTGCAGCGGCTTGAAGGTCGAGGCGTACTTCTTGAGCACGGTCTGCGAACGCGGACGCAGCGCGTGCTTGGCGGCGATTTCCTGCGCTTCCTCTGAATACAGCCAGTCGAGGTACGCCTTGGCGAGCTCGCCGGTGCCCTTCTTGGCGACGGTGCGCTCGACCACGGCCACCGGGTTCTCGGCCACGATGCTGATCGAGGGGTAGACCGAATCGACCTTGCCGGTGCCGAATTCGCGGTCGATGGAGACCACTTCCGATTCGAAGGTGATGAGCGCGTCGCCGATGTTGCGCTGCAGGAAGGCGGTTGTCGCATCGCGGCCGCCGCGTGCCAGCACGGGCACGTTCTTGAACAGCTTGCCGACGAATTCGGCGGCCTGGGCGTCCGTGCCGCCCTTCTTCTTGACGTAGCCCCAGGCGGCCAGGTAGGCGTAGCGGCCGTTGCCGCCGGTCTTGGGGTTGACGATCACGACCTGCACGCCGGGCTTGACCAAGTCGTCCCAGTCCTTGATGCCCTTGGGGGTGCCGTTGCGCACAAGGAACAGCATGGTCGACGTGGTCGGCGCTGCGTTCTCGGGGAATTTCTTGTTCCAGTCCTTCGCGACCACGCCGGCATTGGCCAGGAAGTCGATGTCGGTGGAGGTGTTCATCGTCACCACGTCGGCATCCAGGCCGTCTGCCACCGCGCGGGCCTGCGCGCTGGAGCCGCCGTGCGACTGGTCGATCTTCACGTCCTTGCCGGTGGCCTTCTTGTAGTGCGCCACGAAGGCCGCGTTGTAGTCCTTGTAGAACTCGCGGGCCACGTCGTAGGAGGCGTTCAGCAGCGAGGTGCCCTGTGCGAAGGCGGTGCTGCCGGCGAGTGCGGAGGACGCCAGCGCGAGCATGGCGGCGAAGGTCTTGATTCTGGAAGTCATGTGGTTGCCAGGTTTTCTGAAAATTCACGGCCCGCCGACCATGCGGCGGGCTCGTCGGTCAGCGACTGGAGCAAGGCAAGGCCCAGCGGCCAGTCCCCATGCCCCGAATCGATGTTGATGTGGCCCGCATTCTGCATCCGGACGAACTCGCTGCCCCAGGCGCGCGAATACGCACCCGCCAGGCGGATCGGACAGTACGGATCGTTGCTGCTGGCCACCACGATGCTGCGGTAGGGCAGCGCGGCGTACGGCACGGGTGCGAAATCGGACAGCACGGCGCGGCGCTCGGGGTCGGCCGGTGCCACCAGCAGCGCGCCACGGATGCGCTCGGCCGCCTCGGCCGGCAGGTGCGCCGTGGCGATGCAGCCCAGGCTGTGCGCAGCGATCACCACCGGGCCGTCGCTCTGGAGCACAAGCTTGGCCAGCGTGCTCACCCAGGCCTCGCGCTTGGGCGAGGCCCAGTCGTCCTGCACCACGCGTGCCACGCCAGGGATGCGCTCCTCCCACAGGCTCTGCCAGTGGCCGGGCCCGGAGTCGCGCCATCCAGGCACTATGACAACACGCGTCTGCATGACTGAGCCGCCTGCCCGCTTACTTGTTCGGCTGCGGCGTGATGCGCAGGTACGGGCGCACGGCCTTGAAGCCCTTGGGAAAGCGCTCGGCGAGTTCGGCCGGGTCCTGGATGGCCGGGATGATGACCACGTCGTCGCCGTCCTTCCAGTTCACGGGCGTGGCGACCTTGTGGCTGTCGGTGAGCTGCAGCGAGTCGATGACGCGCAGGATCTCGTCGAAGTTGCGGCCGGTGGACGCCGGGTAGGTGATGGTGGTGCGGATCACCTTCTTGGGGTCGATGATGAACACGCTGCGAACGGTGGCCGTGGCCGAGGCGTTCGGGTGGATCAGGTCGTACAGGTCGGCAACCTTGCGGTCGGCGTCCGCGATGATGGGGAAGTTGACCGTGGTGTTCTGCGTTTCGTTGATGTCGCCGATCCACTCCTTGTGCTTGGTGGCCGGGTCGACGCTCAGCGCGATGGGCTTCACGCCGCGCTTGGCGAATTCGCCCGACAACGCCGCGGTCTTGCCCAGTTCGGTGGTGCACACGGGGGTGAAGTCGGCGGGGTGCGAGAAGAACACGACCCACGAATCCCCGGCCCATTGGTAGAAGTCGATGGGGCCTTCGCTGGAATCCTGGGTGAAATTGGGGGCGGTGTCGCCTAGACGCAGAGTAGCCATGGTCGCTCCTGGATGGGATGGGAGTCCCGGATTGTGCGAACCCTTGCTTCAATGCCAAACGAATATCTGCTTGTTTGGATATGACGTTTTCCGCATAACGCGGTGATCCCGCCCCGCGCTAGAACATCCGCATGTCAGCGCTCTGCAGGTGCTCCATCAGGAAATCGATCAGCTTTCGCACCGCCGGCACCAGCGCCCTGCGCGCCGGAAACACCATGTGCGCGATCACCGGCGGCGGCCCCCAACCCGGCAGAAGCCGCACCAGCCGGGCGGCCTCCACGTCGGCGCGGCACATGTAGTCGGGGAGCATGGTCGCGCCCACACCGCCCAGCGCGCCGAACTGCAGCGTGGCGAGGTCGTCCGCCACGTACAGGGGCGTGTGCGAATGGACGAGGTTCTCGCCGTTCGGGCCTTCCAGCCGCCAGTCGCTGCGCCCCTCCCCGTTGACCGACATGGCCGCCGTGGGCAGCTTGCCCAGGTCGGCCACCGTCTGCACCGGCCCATACCGCTCCAGCAGCGCCGGGCTCGCCACCAGCACCCCGCGGCTGTAGCCGAAGGTCTTGGCGACCAGCACGGTGCTGTCCTCGATGGCGGGGCGCACGCGCAAGGCGATGTCGATGCCCTCCTCGATCAGGTCGACCGGCCGGTTGATCACCTTCATGTCGATGCGTACGGCCGGGTAGCGCTCCATGAACACAGGCATGAGCTGCGCCAGGCCGCTGTGGGCGATCGTGACCGGGCAGCTCAGCCGCACCAGCCCGCTCGGTTCGGTCTGCACCTGGGCCACCGCCTCGGCCGCCGCCTGGGCCGCGTCGCGCATGGCGGATGCGTGGCGAAGGTAGATCTCGCCGGCGGGTGTGAGCGACAGGCGGCGCGTGCTGCGCTGCATGAGCTGCACGCCCAGGCGCTCTTCCAGCTCGGCCACCCGCCGCGAAAGCCGCGACTTCGGAATGCCCAGCGCCCGGCTCGCGGCAGCGAAACCGCCGCGCTCGGCCACTTCGGCGAAGAAAACCATGTCGTTGAGGTCTTGCATGGCCGCTATTGTCCTGCAGATGGAACGATGTAGCCGTATTTTGGCTACTTATCGATCACTCGATCGAAAAATAGAATTCTTACATCCGCCGGCCAACTTGAGCGCCGACAGCCAACACAGAAAGTGATAGATAGAAATGAAGCTGCTCCACATCGACTCCAGCATCCTCGGCACCAATTCGACCTCGCGCCTGCTATCGGCCGAAATCGTGACCGCATGGCGTGCCTCCCATCCCGACACCGCCGTCGAGTACCTCGACCTGGCCGTGGACGCGCCCTCGCACTTCGGTGCCGACGCACTCGGCATCAAGACCGGCGTACAGGCCCAGCCCACCCCGGCCCAGCAGCGCGAGAACGACCTGTCGGAAAAGCTGGTGAGCCAGTTCCTCGCGGCCGACGTGGTGGTGATCGGCGCGCCCTTCTACAACTTCTCGATCCCGACCCAGCTCAAGGCCTGGATCGACCGCCTCGCGCAGGCCGGCCGCACCTTCAAGTACACCGAGAAGGGTCCCGTGGGCCTGGCCGGCGGCAAGACCGTCATCGTGGCGCTGAGCCGCGGCGGCGTGTACTCCAGCAGCGAAGGCGGCCAGGCGATGGAACACCAGGAGAGCTACCTCAAGGTGATCTTCGGCTTCTTCGGGATCACCGACGTGCGCTTCGTGCGCGCCGAAGGTTTGGCGATGGGCGACGAAGCCCGCAGCAAGGCCCTGGCCTCGGCCCGCGCCGACATCCTTGCGACGACGGCCGAAGCGGCCAACCAGCGCAGTGCCGTGATCGCTGCCTGATTCCACCGCAGGCCACAACGAAAAAAGCCGCCCTCGCCGGGCGGCTTTTTTGCTTTGGAGGTGCGCGCGGGGATCAGGCCGAGTGGCTCTTCACCCAGGCCACGTACTTGTCCATCCAGCCCTGGAGGAACTTTTTCGAACCTTCGTTGCCGATGTGGCCCTTGTCGTCGAACAGGTCGTCCTTGGCCTGCAGGAACACTTCGGGCGCGCCCAGCGTGGGAACGTCGAGGTAGGCGAGGATGTTGCGCAGGTGCTGCTGCGCGAGCGCGGTGCCGATGGCGTCGACCGAGATGCCGACCACGCCGGCCGGCTTGCCCGCCCAGGCGCTCTGGCCGTAGGGGCGCGAGGCATGGTCGATGGCGTTCTTCAGCACGCCGGGAATGGAGCGGTTGTACTCGGGGGTTACGAACAGCAGGCCGTCGGCGGCCGCGATCTCGGTCTTCAGGCGCTTCACCGAAGCGGCCTGGTTGCCGTCGTCGTCCTGGTTGTACAGCGGCAGGTCGTCGATACGCAGTGTCTCGAAGGTGAAGTCCGAGGGCGCGAGGTGCGCCAGCGCGAGGGCCAGCTTGTGGTTGTACGAATCCTTGCGCAGGCTGCCGACGATGACGGCGATACGGGTCTGGGCCATGGGTGAAGCTCCTTGTGTGAGGGGTCGGAATGACGAAGGCGATTATGCGAACCGTCCAAGACCTTATCCGGAAAAGTTGATGCATTTACACAGTGACACCCGAACGCCGACTCGCGATCGGCGCGTTCGGGGGCATGTCCAACCTGCTGCCGTTCTGGACGTGTTGCGCGGTGCCATCCCGCATCATCTGCCGGACAGCCCCTGCATGTTCGACTCCTGCCGTTTGCCCGCCGCCCGCCGCCGGGGAAGGCGACCGCTCGAAGCAGGCTGCGGCGATCACGGGCATCATCGCTGCCGATCTTTTTTCACTGTCG
>CAJYQC010000606.1 GCA_913776885.1 uncultured Variovorax sp. | reverse complement strand
CGGCGGCGCGCAGTTCGCGGTCGACGGCTACGTCGTCAACGGCGACGCGCTGACCATCGGGTCGCCCGCGACCGCGGTGCGCGTGGGCGACGGCACGGGCGCGAGCGCCGGCATGAGCGCGACCATCGCAGCCGCCATCGGCGGCGCGGGCGGCCTGGTCAAGGAAGACGGCGGCACGCTGATCCTGGGCGGCAACAACACCTACCTCGGCGGAACCACGGTCAAGGGCGGCATCCTGCAGATCTCGGCCGACAGCAATCTCGGCGCGGCGGGCACCGGCGTTGCGCTGGACGGCGGCACGCTGCGCATCGCCACGGGCAGCGCACCGTTCCTCAGCGCGCGTGCGCTCGCACTGGGTGCGGCAGGCGGCACCGTCGACCTGGGCAACGCGGTCTGGGGCTTGGGCGGACCGCTGAGCGGGAATGGCTCGCTCACCGTCACGGGCAACGGCGGCTCGCTCGACCTGATGGCGGCCAACAGCCACGAGGGCGACACCGTGGTGCAGGGCGGCGCCGCCGTGACCACCGGCGTCAGCTCGGCCTTCGGCAGCGGCGCGGTGCAGCAGCAAGGCAGCGGAACGCGCGTGACGTTCCGCGACACGGCAAGTGCCGGCGGCAACACCTACATCGTCGGGCGCGCCGGCATGGCCGACAGCGACAACCGCCTGGGCTTCATCCAGAACGCGACGGCCGGCAACGCGAACATCACCGTCAACGGCCCGGGCTGGACCTCGCCGACGGCGAACGCGCTGCAGTTCGGCGACAGCAGCACCGCCGGCAGCGCCGCCATCACCAACCAGGGTGGCGCGGTCTACTTCCAGCAGGGGTCGAACGCGGGCAGCGCGACGATCGGCAACGGCGCCGACAGCCTGCTGAGCTTCCTTGGCTCGGCGAGCGCGGGCAGCGCGAAGATCGCCAACGCTTCGGGCGGCATCGTGCACTTCGCGCAAGCCTCGAGCGGCGCGAACGCGACGGTGGGCAACGCGGCCGGCGGCGTGGTCGACGTCTCGGGCTCGACTTCCAAGGGCGGCGTCGAGCTCGGTTCGCTCTCGGGTGCCGGCGGTGTGGTGCTCGGCGCCACGCAGCTCACGCTGGGCGGGCTGAACGCCAGCGACTCCATCTCGGGCGTCGTGAGCGACAAGGGCAGCGTCTTCACGCAGCCCGGTGGCGGCACCGGGGGCTCGATCGTCAAGGTCGGCAGCGGCACGCTGGTGCTGAGCGGCGCCAACACCTATACCGGCGGCACGACGGTGTCGGCCGGCACGCTGCGGGTGAACAACACCAGCGGCGGCGCAACCGGCACCGGCGCGGTGCTGGTCCAGTCGGGCGCGACACTGGGCGGCTCGGGCACGATCGCCGGCGCGGTCACCGTCGCCAGCGGCGCATCGGTGAACCCCGGCAACAGCCCCGGCACGCTGACCGTGGGCAGCCTCAGCCTGAACGCTGGCTCGGTGCTGAACTACGAGCTCGGCCAGGCGGGCGTGGCCGGCGGACCGCTCAACGACCTGATCAACGTCAACGGCAACCTGCAGCTCGACGGGACGCTCAACGTGGCGCAGTCGGCCGGCGGCACGTTCGGCGCGGGCGTGTACCGCCTCATCAACTACACCGGCACGCTGGCCGACAACGGCCTGGACGTCGGCACCGCACCCACCGACGCGAGCCAGATGTTCGTGCAGACCTCCGTAGCCAATCAGGTCAACCTGGTCAACAGCAACGGGCTGGTGCTCAACCTCTGGGACGGCGTCGATTCCGCCAACTTCAACGACGGCAAGATCGCCGGCGGCTCGGGCACCTGGCGCGCGGGCACGCCGGGCGACAGCTGGACCGACGCCAACGGCGTGGTCAACGGCAGGTGGGTGCAGGACGGCTTCGCGATCTTCGGCGGCCAGGCGGGCACCGTCACCGTCGACGGCACCGGCTCGGGCGGCCCGGTGCGCATCGGCGGCGCGCAGTTCGCGGTCGACGGCTATACCGTCGCGGGCGACCCGCTGACCGTGAACGCTGCGGGCTCCGTCATCCGCGTCGGCGACGGCAGTGCCGCTGGCGCCGGGATGACCGCGACCATCAACGCCGAGATCGCCGGCACGGGAAGCATCGTGAAGGACGACCTGGGCACGCTGGTGCTCGGCGGCAGCAACGGCTACGCGGGCGGCACCACGGTGCGCAGCGGCATCCTGCAGATCGCGTCCGATGCCAACCTCGGCGCGGCCGCGGGCAAGCTCGCGCTGCAGGGCGGCGCCACGCTGCGCGTGACCGGCGACACCACGAGCGCGCGCACCGTGAGCCTGGGTGCCGGCAGCAACAGTTTCGAAGTCGCCGCGCTGCGCACGCTCACGCTCGACGGCGCCGTCAGCGGCGCGGGCAGCCTGCGCAAGACCGGCGCAGGCACCCTGCGGCTCGGTGCGGTCAACGATTACTCGGGCGGCACCTTCGTCGACGCGGGCACGCTGGCCACCGACGTCACCGGCGCGCTCGGCAGCGGCGCGGCGAACGTGGCCTCCGGGGCCACGCTGCAGCTCGGCGGCAGCTTCGATGCCGGCACAGCGGCCATCGCGAACCAGGGCACCGTGCGGCTGCAGGGCGCGGCGAGCGCGGGCAGCGCGACGCTCACCAACGCAGCGGGCGGCGTGCTGGCCTTCGCGGACGATGCGTCCGCCGACAAGGCCACGGTGCTCAACCAGGCGGGCGCGCAGCTGCGCATCGACCAGGCGACCGCCGGCGTCGGCATCGGCGCCCTCGCAGGCGATGGCGACGTGATGCTGGGCTCGAAGGTGCTGACCACCGGCGGCCTGAACACCAGCACCACGGTCTCGGGCGTGATCAGCGATGTGGGAGGCGTGGGCGGCTCGATCGTCAAGGTGGGCGGCGGCACGCTCATGCTGACCGGCGCCAATACCTACACCGGCGGCACCACGGTGAGCGGCGGCGCGCTCAGCGTCAACAACAAGAGCGGCAGCGCCACCGGCACGGGCGCCGTGCAGGTGCAGACGGGTGCCACGCTCGCGGGCAGCGGCAGCATCGCGGGCGCGGTCACCATCGGCAAGGGCGGCGTCCTGGCCGCGGGCAACAGCCCCGGCACGCTGACGCTCGGCGCGCTCACGCTGGCCGGCGGCTCCACGCTGAACTACGAGCTCGGCCAGGCGGGCGTGCCCGGCGGCGCGCTCAACGACCTGATCGACGTCACGGGCAACCTGCAGCTCGACGGCACGCTGAACGTCGCGCAGTCGGCGGGCGGCAGTTTCGGCCCGGGCCTGTACCGCCTCATGAACTACGGCGGCAGCCTCGTCGACAACGGCCTGGACATCGGCACCGTGCCCACGGGCGCCAAGGCGGCCGACCTGCAGGTGCAGACCTCGGTGGCGAACCAGGTCAACCTGGTCAACCGCGCGGGCCTGTCGCTCAACTTCTGGGACGGCGGCGACGGCAGCAAGTACAACGACGGCCAGGTGGCCGGTGGCTCGGGCACCTGGCGCGCGGGCAACCCGCAGCCTTCGCTGGACGGCTGGACCGACATGGACGGCAAGCTCAACGCCAACTGGGCGCAGGGGCAGTTCGCCGTGTTCGGCGGCAAGGCCGGCACCGTGACGGTCGATGGTGCCGGCGGCGGGGTGCGCATCGCCGGTGCGCAGTTCGCGGTCGACGGCTACGTGGTTCAGGGCGACGGCCTCACGCTGGACAACCCGGGCTCGGTGGTGCGCGTGGGCGACGGCACCGCCGCAGGCGCGGCCATGACGGCCAGGCTCGACGTCGCGCTCTCGGGCGCGGGCGGCCTGTCGAAGGAGGACGCCGGCCGGCTGATCCTGGGCGGCGTCAACAGCTACACGGGCGGCACCACCGTGAAGGGCGGCGTGCTGCAGGGCAGCGCCACCGGTCTGCAGGGCAACATCGTGAACGACGCCGAGGTCGCCTTCGACCAGGACAAGACGGCCGGCACCTATGCAGGCGTGATGAGCGGCACCGGCAGGCTGCGCAAGATCGGCAGCGGCACGCTGATGCTGGCCGGCGCCAACAGCTACGGCGGCGGCACGCTGGTCGATGCGGGCACGCTCGCCACCGACGCCAGCGGCGCGCTCGGCAGCGGCGCGGTGAGCATCGCTTCGGGCGCGACGCTGCAGTTCGGCGGCAAGGCCGACGCCGGCCCGCTCGCCATCGCGAACCAGGGCACGCTGCGGCTGCAGGACGGCGCGAACGCCGCGGGTGCCAGCGTGGTCAACGCGGCGGGCGCACAGGTGCGCATCGAGTTGGCCACGACCGGCGCGAGCATCGGCGCGCTCGGCGGCGCGGGCGACGTGGTGCTCGGCGCGAAGACGCTCACCACGGGCGCGGTCGGCAGCGACACGACGATCTCGGGCGCCATCACCGGCACCGGCGGCTCGCTGGTCAAGGTGGGCGCGGGCACGCTCACGCTCGCGGGCACAGCCAGCTACAGCGGCGAGACCCGCGTCGCGGCCGGCACGCTCAAGGCCGGTGCCGCCAACGCGTTCAGCGCGGCTTCCAGCACTGTGGTGGCCGGCGGCACCACGCTCGACCTGGCAGGCTTCAGCCAGACCGTGGCGGGCCTGAGCAACAGCGGCACCGTCACGCTCGCGGGCGCCGCGGCCGGCACCACGCTGACGGTCGAAGGCAACTACGTCGGCAACAACGGCGTGCTGAAACTGGCCACGGTGCTCAACGACGGCGCGGGACCGTCCGACCGCCTGGTGATCAGGGGCGGCACGGCCAGCGGCAGGACCACCGTGCAGATCGCCAACCTCGGCGGCCTGGGCGCCCTCACCACGGGCAACGGCATCGAGGTGATCAGCGCGGTCGACGGCGCGACCACCACCGCGCAGACCACCAGGGACGCCTTCACGCTCGCAGGCGGCCATGTCGACGCCGGCGCCTTCGAGTACCGGCTGCATGCGGGCGATGCAGGCGGTGCCGGTGAGAACTGGTACCTGCGCAGCGAGACGGACGCGGCCACGCCAGGCGCGGCCAGCCCCGGCCTGCCGACCTACCGCACCGAGGCCTCGCTGTTCGCCGCACTGCCGAACCAGCTGCGCCAGGGCAACCTGGGCATGCTCGCGAGCCTGAGCCAGCGCATCGGCGACGACGACGTGCGCGGCAGCGCCGCAGCGGCCACGCGCGCCGACGGCAACAACCGCCGGGCCTGGGGCCGGGTGATCTCCACCGACATGGACATCCGCCAGGGCGGCATCGTCTCGCCGCGCGCTGAGGGCCGGCTCAACGGGCTGCAGGCCGGCACCGACCTGCTGGCCACGCCGGACTGGCGCGCCGGTCTCTACGTGGGCCAGCTCGAAGGCCATACCCGCGTGAGCGGCTTCGGCAGCGGCATCCTGAACAACGCGGCCGGCGGCAGCGACCTGCGAAGCCAGTACCTGGGCTTGTATGGCACCTACACCAACGACTCCGGCTTCTATGCCGATCTGGTGATGCAGGCGGGCCGGCATCGCTACACGGTGCAGCCGGTTCTCAGCGCGGGCTACTCGGGCAAGGGCAACAGCCTGCTGGCTTCGCTCGAGGTGGGCAGGGCCTTCGCGATCGGCGCGAGCGGCTGGTCGATCGAGCCACAACTGCAGCTGATCCACCAGCGGCTGCGGCTGGACGACGTGTCCATCCCGGGCGCGCTCGTCAAGCAGGATGCCGACAGCGGCTGGATCGGGCGCGCGGGCGTGCGCATCAAGGGCAGCTTCGCGACCGGCGCTGGCACGCTACGGCCCTATGCACGTGTGAACGTCTACCGCAGCGCGAAGGGCAACGACGTCGCGCGCTTCGTGAACCCGGCGGCCGTCACACCGATCGGCACGCCCATCGGCGGCACCAGCACCGAGCTGGCCGCGGGCTTCACGCTCGACCTGAGCCCGAGCACCAGCCTGTACGGTGAACTCGGCAAGCGCTGGGCCTCGAGCGGCGCGGCGCGCGTGGGGAGTTCGATCAACGCGGGTCTGGGGGTGCGGGTGAAGTGGTGAGGCTGGGGGCTGGCGACGAGGCGACAGCCGTGGGCATCGGGATGCTCCCCGGCCACGCGGCCATCTGCCAAGATCCCTGTCGTCCCGGCGCCGGCCACTCAGTGGTAGTCGTCTTCGCGCTGATGCCGAATTGCAGACACCACGATTTCGTGCTCGCCGACGATATGGAACAAGGCGACATAGCCTGATCCACCGAACGGAATCACCAGTTCGCGTTCGAGCCGATCATCCGATGCAATCCTGCACGTGAAAGGGTTCGACTCAAGAATGCGGAACTCCCTTCGGATGGCCTGCATGGCTCTGTCCGGAAGATCCCAGTCGCCGTGCTCGAGCGCCGCGCCGAGCAGAAAAGCTTCCAGCCGTTGAAGGTCCTCGAGGGCTCCCCGCGTCAACCTGACGAGGAAACTCACGACTCTTGCTTCGAGCCGCTGTCGCTCTTCTTCTCGGCGAGGCGTGCGGCGTCGAGCCGAGACTGCATCGCGTCGAGGACCTCATCCGCGGCGTAGAGCTCACCGGTTTCGCGAGCATGGGCGAGTGAGGCGCGTCCCCGCGCGACGAAGTCTTGTTGCGCCTTGCGTCGCCGAGCAGCCTCGATTGCCGCCTGCTCGACGAAGTTCGACAGCGTTTCGCCCTCGACGAGGACGCTCTCGATCTGCTGCCGCACCGATGCCAGTACGCGGACGGGGGGGAGTTGCGCCGTTTTCATCCGCCGATTGTAGTGCAAATGCTATGCGTGGATCGATGGCACACCGTTGCTCAAGGCGCAGATCGCCCTGCCAGCGCCAGACAGCGGGACCGCCGATCACGCCGATCACTCAGAGTATATTGAGAGGGTCCGTCCCCACCGATCCGAGATCCCATGGCCCAAACCACGGCGAGCGCGCCGACCGTTCGCAAGCAGCGCCTGCAAGGCAGCGAAGACGCGGCCGAGCTGCTTTCTCCGCAGAGCGACACGCTGACCGCCAGGGTCTACCAGAAGCTGCGCCACGCGCTCATGACGGGCGCGCTGCTGCCCGAACAGGTGCTGACGGTGCGCGGTGTCGCCGACGAGTTCGGGGTGAGCCTCACACCCGTGCGCGAGGCGGTGCAGCGGCTCGTGGTGGAGCAGGGCCTGGAAGTGGTCAATGGCCGCGTCATCCGCGTGCCGCGGCTGGACATCGAGACCTATCGCGAGATCCTCAAGATCCGCATGGAGCTCGAATGTCTTGCGGCGAAGGAGGCCGCGCCGCGCATCGCCAACGAGGAGATCGAGCGGCTCGATGCGGTGGTGCAGGCGCACCTGGCGGCGATCCAGGCGGGCGATGCGCACCAGACCCTGGTGAGGAACACGGATTTTCACCTTTCAATATATCGAGCTTCCGGTCAGCCGATCCTCGTGCGGATCATCGAGGGCCTGTGGCTGCGCGTCGGCCCGACCCTGAACCTGCTGTTTCCGCAGTACTGCGGCAGCCTGGCCGGCCACGAGACGCATCTCGTGGCAATGGACGCGCTGCGTCGCCGCGACGGCGATGCGCTGGGCCAGTCGATGCGCGAGGACCTCGTGCACGGGTCGCGCTACCTGATACGCCTGCTCAAGCCCTGAGCTTTCCGGCGGGGGAGGGTTTTGGAGCATCTTGAATATATTCAAGAGCCATAAACTGCCGGCCAAGCCCACCGAACGGGGGCTTCGTTGTCCTTCGCTCACCAGGAAAGGCCGTCCGTATGAAGCTCAATCTCTCGCGCCGCGAGTTCCACCTCGCGGCCGCCCACATGCTGCTCGCCTCGTCCGCCGGCGGCGCGCTGCTCGGCGCCGCCACGCCTGCCCTCGCGCAGTCGCGCTCGGTCAGGCTGGGCACCTTCGGTGCCATCGACGCGCAGAACTACATCCGCGCGAAGAACCTGTCGGCCAAGACCTTCGGGCCTGGTGTCGGCAGCGAGTTCGTGACGGTGCGCGCCGGCTCGGAGGTGATCTCGGCCATGGCCGGCGGCAGCCTGGACATGTGCAACATCGGCTCCAGCCCGATGATGGTGGGCTATGCGAATGGCCTGAAAGCCTCGATGGTGTACGTCTACAAGAACATCGTCGACAGCGAGTGCCTGGTGGTGCAGGGCAACTCGGGCATCACCACGGTGGCCGGCCTCAAGGGCAAGAAGATCGGCCTGCCTTTCAACACCTCGGTGCACTTCGCGGCGGTGGCCGCGCTCAAGTTCGCGGGGCTCGGCCTGGGCGACGTGCAGCTCATCAACATGCGCGCCGACCAGATCGCCTCGGCCTGGCAGCGCCGCGAGATCGATGCAAGCTACATCTGGGTGCCGGTGCTGCCGCGGCTGACCGACGACGGCGGCAAGATCATCTTCAAGACCGGCGACCTCAACCAGAAGAACCTGCTGATCTTCGACGGCCTGCTGGTGCGCGACGAGTTCAAGCAGAAGTCGCCCGACCTGGTGCTGGCCTTCCTCAAGGACTACGAGCAGATCGCGCGTGGCTTCAAGCAGGATCCGAAGGACGCGGTCGAGACCATGACCAAGTTCCTCAACGTCGACGAAGCGGCCGTGATGCGCTCGCTGAACACTTTCTATCCGGTGCCCGCGAGCGAACAGCTCACGAGCCGCTGGATGGGCAAGCCGGGCGAGAAGGACACCGGCGTGCTCAAGACGCTGCAGACGCAGGCGCAGTTCCTGCTGGACTCGGGCCAGATCTCGGCGATGCCCAAGGACGTGGGCGGGCTCGTCGATTCGAGCTTCGTCGCCCGGATGGTCGGGTGAGGAGGCATGAGCACGGTTGAGTCTTTTGCAGCGGCGCCCAAGGTCCGCTTCGAGCAGGTCAGCAAGCGCTTCGGCCAGGGGCCGGATGCGGTGCAGGCGCTGGAACCGATCTCGCTGGACATCGCCGAAGGCGAGTTCACCTGCCTGCTGGGGCCCTCGGGCTGCGGCAAGAGCACGCTGCTGAACCTGCTCGCGGGTTTCGAGCAGCCGACCACCGGCCGCGTGCTCATGGACGGGCTGCCGGTGCGCGGGCCCGATCCGCGCCGCGGCGTGGTGTTCCAGCAGGGCGCGCTCTTCACCTGGATGAACGTGCGCGACAACGTCGCCTTCGGCCCGCTGGCCACCGGCAGGGGCAAGGGCGAAGCGGCGCGCATCGCCGCACGCTACGTCGAGATGGTCGGGCTCGGCGCCTTCGCGACGCGCTACCCGTACGAGCTGTCGGGCGGCATGCAGCAGCGCGTGGGCATCGCGCGCGCACTGGCCAACGACCCGGAGATCCTGCTGATGGACGAGCCCTTCGCCGCGCTCGACGCGCAGACGCGCGAGCTGCTGCAGGAAGAGATCCGACGGATCTGGCAGGAGACGCGCAAGACGGTGCTGTGGATCACCCACAGCATCGACGAGGCGCTGTTCCTCGCCACGCACATCGTGGTGATGTCGGCGCGTCCGGGGCGCATCAAGGCGAGCTTCAGGCCCTCGTTCTCGCACAGCGCCGACCCGGCCGTGGTCGCGAGTCCGGAGTTCGTGCGCATGAAGGCCGAGATCTTCGGCCTGCTGCGCGAGGAGGCGTTGACGGCGCAACGGCAGGAGGGCGTGCGATGAGCGCGGATGCGACGGCGGCGGGGCGCAAGGGGCGCTCGCGCTGGATCAACCTCGGCTCCTTCGCCGCGCTGCTCGCGCTGTGGGCGCTCATCACGGCGCCGCTGGTCGACGGCAAGCCGCTGGTGGCGCCGCTGTTCCTGCCTTCGCCCGGCTCGGTCTGGCAGACCTTCGTGCAGCTCATGAACAACGGCTATCAGGGCAAGACGCTCGCGCACCACGTGGGCATCAGCCTCTTTCGCTTCGGGCTGGCCTTCGCGCTGACGGTGCTGCTGGCGGTGCCGCTGGGGCTGTGGATGGGAATGAACGAGACGGTCAAGGCCGTGCTCGATCCACCGATCGAGATCTCGAGGCCGATGCCCAAGCTCGCGCTGCTGCCACTGCTGATCATCTGGTTCGGCATCGGCGAAGTGGCCAAGGTCGTGATCATCGTGCTCGCGCTGTTCCCGATCCTGTCGATCAGCGCGATGCAGGCGGTGCGCGGCGTGGGCAGGCGCAAGGTGCAGGCCGCGATGGCACTGGGCGCCTCGCGCGGCATGATCTTCCGCCGCGTGATCTTTCCCGCGAGCCTGCCGGGCATCTTCACCAGCATCCGCGTGAGCATCGGCATCGGCGTCACGATGCTGGTGGGCGCCGAGATGATCGCCACCAACGCGGGCATCGCCTACATGGCGATGTCGGCGTCGGATTTCCTGCTCACCAACGTCGTGATCGTCGGGGCGCTGATCATGGCCCTGCTGGGCTACGCGCTCGACCTGCTGGCGCGCGCGCTCGAGAACAAGGTCGTCCACTGGGGCGGCCGGGAAGGATGACCCCCACCATGTCCGCAACACTCCCCGATCACGGCACTTCCTGGGACGAACTCCGGGGCCGCATGGAAGAAGCCGGCCGGCACGACGCCGACTGGCGCGGCGGCCGGCTGCCGATGTTCATCCACTACGCCGGCGACGACGTGCTCGACGTCGCCAAGCAGGCCTACCTGATGTACTTCTCGGAGAACGGCCTGGGCCCGCGCGCCTTCGCGAGCCTCGACCGCTTCGAGAAGGACGTGGTCGCCATGGGCCTGGGCCTGCTGCACGGCGGGCCCGATGCCCGCGGCGCGATGACCACGGGCGGCACCGAGAGCATCTTCCTGGCCGTGAAATGCGCACGCGACCGCGCACTGGCCCGGCGGCCGGGCAGCAGCGGCAGACCGCAGATCCTCATGGCGCGCAGCGCACATCCGGCCTTCGACAAGGCGGCGCACTTCCTCGGGCTGGAGCCCGTGCGCACGCCGCTGGACGAAGACTTCCGCGCCGACCCCGCGGCGATGCGCGCCGCGCTCACGCCCGACACCGCGATGGTCGTGGGCTCCGCGCCGAGCTTTCCTCACGGCGTGGTCGATCCGATTCCCGAGCTCGCGGCACTGGCGCGCGAACACGGCACGTGGATGCACGTGGACGCCTGCGTGGGCGGCTATTTCGCGCCGTTTGCGCGCGAATTGGGTGCCGACATCCCCGACTTCGATTTCGCGGTGGAAGGCGTGACCTCCATCTCGGCCGACCTGCACAAGTACGGCTACACGGCCAAGGGCGCCTCCACGCTGTTCTTCGCCGACCCCGAGGCCTTCGCGCTGATGGGCTACGCCTTCGACGACTGGCCGCGGGGCCAGTACTTCACGCACACGCTGGTGGGCACGCGCGCGGGTGGCGCCATTGCCGCGGCCTGGGCCGTCATGAACTACCTCGGCCGCGATGGCTACCTGCGCGTCGCGCAGCGCGTGCTGAACGTGCGGCGCTCGATGCAGGCCGGCCTCGACGCCATGGGGCTGCCGACCATCGGCCGGCCGGAGCTGTCGATCTTCGCCTTCGGCTCGCCGCAGCGCGACATGGGCGCCATCGGCCGCGGCATGGGCGCACGCGGTTGGACCGTGGGCTACGTGAACGACCCGCCCGGCATCCACCACATGCTCAACCTCACCCACGAGCCGGTGGTGCAGCAGTACCTGTCGGACATGGCGGCGGTGCTCATGGACCCGGCGACGCGTGCGCAGGGGAGGGGCACCGCGGTGGACGCGAAGTACTGACGCGCCGCGCGTCGAGGGCGCTCGGCACGAGCTCGATGAGCGGCGCGCCGGGCGCCGCAATCCCTTTCGAGCGACCCGGCAAGTAGTGAAGTCCGGCAACGCGCAGGCTCCAGCATCTGGGCTGGGTCAGCGCCGGTCACTGCAGGTGAACCCGCGGCAGGCCGTGTTGCGGGTCGAAGCCCTGAGCCTGCGGGAAAGCCTCCGATATGCCCGATGCGCCTTGTCCTACGGCGCGCGGAAGAAGCAGCCCAAAACAGAGCAAACGCACTACTTCATCTAGTGCATCTGGGTGTGCTGCGCGGCCGAAGCCGCGCTTACGATTTTCCAACTCGCTGCAAGGCGACGGCCTCTGAGCAATTCCGCTCGGGCAACTTTTGGGAGATCTGCAAATGAACAAGGACACCGTCGACGGCAACCTGAAACAGGTCAAGGGATCCGTCAAGGAAGCGCTCGGAAAGGTCACCGGCAACAAGCGCCTGGAGGCTGAAGGTGCCACCGAGAAGCTGGCCGGCAAGGCACAGGAAGCGGTCGGCAAGACGCGCGAAGCAGCCAAGGATGCTGCAGACAAGCTGCGCGACTGATCGCCGTGCGGCGATGCCGCTCGGCGCACCCCTCCATCCAACGAGCAACCGTACACACGAAGGAAGAACCATGTTTGAAAAAGCAGAAGGAACCATGCAGAACATCGCAGGCCGCGTCCAGGATGCCTTCGGCGCAGCCACCGGCGACGCCTCCATGCAGCTGGAGGGCAAGGCCAGGCAAGTGGCCGGCAGGGCGCAGCAGGGCTATGGCGCCGTGCTCGACCAGGTGCGCGAATCGGCGGTGGTCAACCCCGTCGCGACGCTCGCGGTGGTTGCATCGGTGAGCTTCGTGCTGGGGGCCCTCTGGGCCAGGCGCTGAACAGCGGGCGTTCAACGGGAGAGAACAACATGACAGCCACAACTACCACGGTGCTCCTGCCGCAATCCCCCGAGGCGTACCGGGGGCGCGTCGCCTGGAGCGCAGTCTTCGTCGGCCTTTTCCTCGCGCTGGCCACCTACCTGTTCCTCGGCGTGCTCGGCACCGCCGTGGGTGCAGGCTCCATCGATGCGCTGCGCGAGAGGAATCCGCTGGCAGGCCTGGGCATGGGAACGGGCCTGTGGGTCGGTGCCTCCACGCTCATTGCGCTGGGCGTGGGCGCCTTCTTCGCAGGCCGTTCCGCGCCTGGCAAAGGCATCCTGCACGGCGTACTTTGCTGGGCGGTGACCACGCTCGTTTCGGTCTATGCGGTTTCGCTGCTCGCGGGCAGCTTCATCGGTGCGGCTTCGGGCGTGGCGGGCACCGGACTGTCGCTTGCCGGCCAGGGCGTGGCCGCGGCCGCGCCTGCGCTGGCATCGGGCGTGAAGGACCAGTTGCAGAAGAACGGGATCAGCTTCGACCTGTCCGATGCCCGTTCCCAGCTGGAGACCCTGCTTCGCCAGACCGGCAAGCCCGCGCTCGATCCCGACAAGCTCAAGGCCGATGCCCAGGCCGCGGTCAGCGACGGCAAGTCGTCTGCCGCCGACGCGGCCGCGGCGCCGCAGACAACCGCGGATGAGCTCGCAGCGTTCTTCGAGCGTCTGCGCCAGAAGACTCAGCCGGGCCTCGATGCGGCGGACAAGGAGGCGCTGGTCAACGTGATCGTCGCGCGCACCGGCAAGAGCCGCGCCGAGGCCGAGCAGGTGGCCGACAATTACGAGCAGAGCTTCAACCAGGCCGTTCAGAAGTACAACGCCCTCAAGCTGCAGGCGGAGCAGAAGGCCCGCGAGGCCGGAGATGCCGCGGCCAGGGGCGTGAGCCATGCGGCCTGGGCCGGCGTCATCGTGCTGCTGCTCGGTGCGCTGGTGTCGGGCGGTGCCGGCTTCATGGGCCGGCGCACCGCGCGCGACTGACGCTCCATGACGTACCAGGTCCCGCACTGCGCCGCCGGCCGACGGCGCGCATTGCGGGATTTCCGAGAATCAAGACCAACAACATGAACGATCGCGTTCTCCAGACTCAGACCGACCGGCGCCAGCTCCAGCAGATCATCACCGGCCTCACCGAAGGCGTGATGCTCATCGAGCCCGATCAGCGCATCGTATGGGCGAACGAGGCTGCCCTGAAGATGCACGGGGTGGGGCTGGTTTGCGAACTCGGCGAGGACGTCACCCAGTACCGCGAGCGGTTCCGGCTGCGTTATCGCAACAACCATCCGCTCCAGGAGGGGCAGTACCCGATCGAGCGCGTGATCGCCGGCGAATGCTTCAGCGACGTGATCGTCGAGGTGTTCCCGGTGCACGATGACACCGTGAACTGGGTGCACCGCGTGCGCAGCCTGGTGCTGACGAACAGCGACGGCGAGCCGGACTGCCTCGCCCTCATCCTCCACGACGCCAGCGAGTGGGCCAGCGCCGAGAACCGCTTCGAGAAGACCTTCAACGCCAACCCGGCGCCAGCCGTGATCTGCAGGCTGAGCGACCAGCGCTACATCAAGGTCAACCAGGGCTTCCTGGAAATGACGGGCTATGTTCGAGAGCAGGTCATCGGGCGCTCCGTGTACCAGCTCGACGTCTTCGAGAACGCCGACAAGCGCGACCTGGCCGTGGAACGGCTCGGCGAAGGCGGCACCATTCCGCAGATGGAAGCCGAGCTGAGGCTGCCCGACGGCGGCCACAAGCCGGTCGTGGTGGCCGGCCAGCCGATCGACATCGGCGAAGAAGCCTGCATGCTCTTCACGTTCATGGACCTCGAACCGAGGCGCAGGGCCGAAAGCACCTTGCGCCAGAGCGAAGAGCGGTTCCAGAAGGCGTTTCGCATGCTGCCGGTGCCCAGTGCGGTGCTTCGTGCGGAAGACCTGGTCTTCCTGGACATCAACGAGGCCTTCAGCGCCGTCACCGGCTACTCGAGCGAGGACGTCGTGGGGCGCGCCGGCGAGGAGGCCGGCGTCTGGCTGGGCGATGTCCGCTCGAAGATCGCGCAGCGGCTCACCTCCGGTACCGGCGTGCGGAATGCGGACTTCAGGATCGGCCGCAAGGAGGGCGACCCGATCGAAGGCCTGGTGTCCGCGGAGGCGGTCAGCATCAACGGCCAGGACTGCGTCCTGCTCGCATGGCTGGACATCACCGACCGCAAGCGTTCGGAGCTCGAGCTGGTCAGCGCCATCGAGACCGTGATGCAGGACGCCTCCTGGTTCAGCCGATCGCTCATCGAGAAGCTGGCGAACGTGAGGCGTGCTGGCAACTCGGCAGCACTGGGCGACCTGACCAAGCGCGAGAGGGATGTGTTCGACTCGCTGTGCCGTGGGCATTCGGACAAGGAGATCGCCAAGGAACTGGGCGTGGCGCTGAGCACGGTCCGCAACCACGTCGCGACCATCTACGCCAAGCTGGATGTCCACAGCCGGGGCGAAGCCCTGCTCTGGGCACGGGACCATGGGTGCTTCGTGGCCTCGAAGCAGCGGCAGGAGACCTAGCTTTCGAAACCGGGGCCGGCCCCGGCGGGCTGGTCAGTTCGCACGCGCTGGCCGCGCACGGAACTCACCAGGCGTCATCCCCTGGAGCCGGCGGAAATGCCGGTTGAAGTTCGAGATGTTGTTGAAGCCGACTTCGTAGCAGATGCTGCTCACCTGCTGGCGCGTGGAAGCCAGCAGGCGGCAGGCCTCGGCCACGCGCAGGCCGATCACGAAGTCGGTGAAGGTCTGGCCCGTGGCGCGGCGGAAGCTGCGCGAGAAGGTGTTCTCGCGCATGCCCACGATCGCGCCGACCTCGGGCAGCGACAGCGCCTCGGCATAGTGCTCGCGGATGTGGTCGAGCGCCTTGTCGATGCGCAGTGCGCGGGCATCGTCGCCAAGGTCTTCGCCGCACGGGGCGACGCCGCAGAGCAGCCGGTAGTCGGGCCATTGCGCCAGTTCGTTCAGCAGCGCAGTGAACTCGGAGAAACGTGCGAGTCCGTGCAGCGTCGCGATGCCTCGCAGGCGGGCGAGCGTGGCGGCCTCCAGGCCGACGAACTGCACGCCCAGCCGTGCGCGAGCCAGCATAGGGCCGGCGTCGGCAAGCTCTGGAAAGAGCGCCATGCCGCGCTTCAGCGGCTCGTCGCCGAAGCGAAGCACCAGTCCCTGCGCGGCGCCGTCGCCGGGCAGTGCGCGGTGTTCGAAGGCGAGGCTGCGCGGCAGGCGGGGCCCGAGCAGCACGACGGTGCCGGGTGCGAAGCTGTGCGTTCTCTCGTCGCCTCCGCGCCCGATGCGAAGCCGCCCCGGGGCGGCGCCGATCAGATGCAGTTCGTGATCGTGCAGGCAGCGCGCGGGGCTTGCCTGGGAAGACGCGGTGGCGGCTTCGCAGCGGACCGTGGTGGACACCACGCATGGCTCGGCGGGGGCCGACGCGGATGCGGACGCAGGTGCACGCCATGCGCCCGCCTGCGCACGGTGTGCGCCATGGCGCGCAGCCTGAGGCGCGGGCGGGGCGGCCCGCGCGGGGGCGCGGTGAGCGAAGGCCGGGGACATCGTGTTCAGCAAGGCAGGGTTTCCTCCAGCAAATCTTCGATGGACCACGACGACCCTCGGGCCGTCAGCTTCGCCGTGCCGACGGGGGCACGGCCGTGTGCTGCTGGAACGCGGCGAGCAGCCTGTATTCATCACCCAGCTTGCGCGGCAGCGACAGATATACCGGCAGCAGCTGCCGGTAGAGCGCAGCGTTCTTGGCGTTGGGCGTGTGGCGGTGGGTGGCGCCGACCATGCCAGCGACCGCGTCGAGCGAATCGACGTGGCCCAGCGCATAGAGCCCAAGCACCGCAGCGCCGAGGCACGAGCTCTCGAAGCTCTCGGGCACGACCACCTCGCGCTCGAACACGTCGGCCATCATCTGGCGCCACATGCCCGAGCGCGCGAAGCCGCCGGTGGCCTTGATGCGGGCGCTGCGCCCGGCAATGGATTCGACCGCCGGCAGGATGCTGTGCAGGTTGAAGATCACGCCCTCCAGCACCGCGCGGATCATGTGCTCCTTGCGGTGGTGGATGCCCAGCCCGAAGAAGGAGCCGCGCAGGTCGGCGTTCCAGTAGGGCGCGCGCTCGCCGGTGAGGAAGGGGTGGAACACCAGCCCTTCGGAGCCTGCCGACACGCGCTCGGCGATGCGCGTGAGCACCTCGTAGGTGTCGATGCCCAGGCGCTTGGCGGTCTCGGCCTCGGCCGACGCGAACTCGTCGCGCACCCAGCGCAGGATGATGCCGCCGTTGTTCACCGGCCCGCCCACCACCCAGCGCCGCTCGGCCAGTGCATAGCAGAAGGTGCGGCCTTCCGGGTCGGTCATCGGGTGGTCGACCACGGTGCGCATCGCACCGCTGGTGCCGATGGTCACGGCCACCTCGCCGGGCGCCACAGCGTTCACGCCGAGGTTGGAGAGCACGCCGTCGT
>CAJYQC010000605.1 GCA_913776885.1 uncultured Variovorax sp. | reverse complement strand
GCCAGGTGGCGGCGACGTCGAGGCCTGGTCGTCAGGCCGGGCCCCAGTACCCGATGCGGCGGCAGATCTTCAGCTTGCGCCAGAAGTTCAGCGGCTTGCGACGCGGGTTGCGGGCCCCCTCGGCGATGAAGGCGTCGATCGCGTCGAGCACCCGCTCGCTCGAGCGGCCGTCGCGGTAAGGATGAATGGCGTTGGCGTAATCGTCGATCGCCTGCATGAGCTCCGGCGGGCGCGACAGGGCGCGCTGGATCGCCGGCTCGAACTGCGCCGGATCGTCGATGTCGATCAACTGGGGCCCCGGGCGACGGTTCTTGAACGTGACCACCGGCTTGCCGGTGAGCAGGAACTCGTTGAGGGCCGAGGAGGTGTCCGAGCACATCATGTCGGCGTCGCCGAACAGTTCGAGGATGTTGTCGTTCTCGGCAAAGCGAAGGTAATCGTTCTGCAATGCCTTGAATTTCGCGGTGGTTTCGGGGTTCATCTTCGGGTGGAAGGTCACCACGAAGCGGTAGCGCCCATCGCGGGAAAGCGCCTTCACCTGGTCGTAGAGGATTTCGGCCGCACTCCACGAGGGCGAGAACGTGGAGTGGTAGAGGATCACTGGCGGACGCTGCACCGGGGGCACGGGACGCCGGCCGATCTCGCCCATGTAGGGATCGAGCTTGGGCCAGCCGGTTTCCTTGACGGCGAAATGGCCGAGCTTCGCCGCGATCTCGCCGAAGGCCCGGCTGTCGCGCGGGCCGGTGGTGCAGTAGAGATCGAAGAAGCCGCGGATGTAGATATGCCGGGGCTTGCCCGCGTCGAAGCCGTGGAAGGTTTCCACCTTTACGCCGGGGAAAAAGTGCGGCACCGCGTTGCTGGAGGTGACCACCGCGATGGGGTTGTAGCGGCGCACGTCCTCGGTGGTGCGCAACCAGGTCTCGCCCTCCACGAGATCGTCGCCGCCGGGGCCGTCGAAGAACCAGGCCGCCTCGTGGCCGCGCGCGCGGATGGCGTTCTGCAGCGGGCGCAGGATGGCCAGGGCGTAGCGTTCGGAGCCGTAAAGGAGGTAGTGCTTCTTCATGTCGTGGTGTCCGAGCCGCGGTCGAGGCCGTGGCGATGCAGGGCGGTGGACGCGGAGTCGCGCGAGGCCGGGTTGTGCCGCATCTCGTAGTAGCGCATGCGCTTGTAGACGGCGTAGCTGGCCGCGGTCTGCGCGATGATGAAACCGCGCCAGCCGTCGAGGAACGCGAGGCGGAAGAGGTAATCCTTGATGAACGCGAGCAGGAAGACGAACGGCGTCTGCCACATCCGGGTCGACTTGCCCTTGTCGTACCAGTCCCGGCACTTCAATTCGGAGTAGCGCAGCACCTTGAGTTGCTTTTCGACCAGGCTGGGGTTGTTCACGTGATCGAAGGCGCCACGCAGCGTGCGCGACGGTCCGTCGAAGCGGAGCGATTCGTGCACGCGGGCATCCGTCCAGCGGGCGCGGTCGCGATGCCACAGTCGGGCCATCTTCTCGCCCATCGCCGGGCGGTACCAGCGCATGGGCCGGCCCATATAGATGGTGCGCCGACGCAGGTACACCGCCGCGTCGGCGCTGGCCTGGATCGCCGGCAGGGCGGTCTCCAGTTCGGCGGCGAGTTCCGGCGAGAGGAATTCATCGGCATCCAGCGCCAGCAGCCACGGATGGCTGGCCTGGGTGGTGGCGAAGTTGCGCTGCGGGCCGAAGCCGAGCCAGTCCTGGTGTACCACCCGGGCGCCATGGGCCCGGGCGATGGCCACCGTGTCGTCGGTGCTGCCGCTGTCCACCACCACCTTTTCGGCCGCGAACGGCACGCTGTCGAGGCAGCGGGCGATCGTGTGCGCCTCGTTATAGGTGATGACGACAAGGGTCAGGGGCAGGTTCGGCATCGCGAAAGTCTACCCGATCGCCGTAACCCGTTATGCTTCCCGGCCATGCGCATCACCGTCGCCATCCTCACCTACAACTGGCCCACCGCCCTGGAGCGCGTGCTCGAGGGGCTGGCCCGGCAGACCCGCTTGCCGGACGAGGTCATCGTTTCCGACGACGGCTCGCGCCCCGATACCCGGCAGATGCTCGAGCGCGTCGCGGCCAACTACCCCACGCGCCTGGTCCATCTGTGGCAGCCCGACGACGGCGCCCGGATGAGCCGCGCCCGCAACCGGGCGATCGCGGCGGCCACGGGCGACTACGTGATCCTGCTCGACGGCGACATGGTGGCCGAGCCGCATTTCGTGGCCGATCACGAGGCCTTCGCCATGAAGGGCTGTTACGTGCAGGGCTCGCGCGTGCTCAGCGATGAATCGCTCACGCAGCGGATGCTCGCGGATGGCCGCGTGCGCGCCACGTTCTTCACCCCCGGCATCGAGCGTCGCCGCCATACCCTGCGCATGCCCTGGCTGGCGCGCCAATATGCCAAGCCGAGCCAGAAGACCCGCGGCATCAAGAGCTGCAACATGGGCTTCTGGCGCGACGACCTGCTCGCGCTCAACGGCTTCAACGAAACCATGACCGGCTGGGGGCGCGAAGACACCGAGCTGGTGCATCGTGCGTACCACATGGGCTTGAAGCGTCGCGAAATGCGCTTCAGCGGCCTGGCCACGCACCTCTATCACCGCACGCGCAAGAACGTCGTGGACAACCCCAACGACCGCATCCTCGACGACACGCGTCGTCGTCGCCTGGTGCGCAGCGAACTGGGCCTCGATCAGTACCTGGCCGAATTCGC
>CAJYQC010000604.1 GCA_913776885.1 uncultured Variovorax sp. | reverse complement strand
CGCCTTCATGGCCGGCATTCCCGCGCAGCGCGGCATCGAGGACTGAAGGCGCCCATGGCACACGCGTTCGAGGCCGGCGAGGCGAGGGCGGTGTATCGCGCCATCCACGAGCGGCGCGACATGCGCCACTTCGCGGGCGGCAGCGTCGAGCCCGAGGTGCTGCGCCGCCTGCTCGACGCGGCGCACCATGCGCCCAGCGTGGGCTTCATGCAGCCGTGGCGCTTCATCCGCATCCGCGGCGAGGCCCTGCGGCAGCAGCTGCATCGCGTGGTCGAGCAGGAACGCCTGCTGACCGCCCGCGCCCTTGGCAAGCGCGAGGACGAGTTCATGCGCCTCAAGGTGCAGGGCCTGCTCGACGCGGCTGAGCTGCTGGCGGTGACGCTGGCCGACGGCCGTGAGAAGCACGTGTTCGGCCGCCGTACGCTGCCGCAGATGGACCTGGCCTCGGCCTCCTGCGCGATCCAGAACCTCTGGCTGGCAGCGCGCGCCGAGGGGCTGGGCATGGGCTGGGTGTCGCTGTTCGATCCGGCGGAGGTGGCTGCGCTGCTGGGCCTGCCCGAGGGAGCCGAGCCCATCGCCTTGCTGTGCCTGGGCCCCGTGGCCGGTTTCTACGAAGAGCCGATGCTGCAGCGCGAGCGCTGGGCGAAGCGCGAGCCGCTCGCGTCGCTGGTGTTCGACGAGGGCTGGGGCCGGCCTTCGGACCTCTTCGATCAACCGTCCGCCGTGGAGCCCACCTGATGCTGGCCTTCGACTCCGTTCTCTTCGAGCTCGCGCGCCTTTTCCTCTGGCCGGTGACGCTGGGCGTGCTGCTGTCCTTCGTCTATGCCGTGTACTGCCTGGGCGCGTTCGGCGTCGAGTACCTGCAGCGCCGCCGCGATCCTGCGCGCGCGCTGGTGCTGCAGGCGCATGCGCAGGCCAGCCAGGAGCAGATGGAGCTGGTGGTGCTCAAGCAGCTCGAGGGCGTGCGCCTGTGCAGCCGCGTGGCGCCGATGCTGGGGCTGATCGCCACCATGATTCCGATGGGCCCGGCGCTCGTGGCCGTGGCTTCCGGCGAATCGCAGGGTGTGGCGCAGAGCCTGGCGCCTGCCTTCGCGAGCGTGATCGTGGCGCTGGCCTCGGCTTCCATCACCTTCGTGGTCTACACCGTGCGCCGCCGCTGGCTCATGCGCGAGCTGGTGACGGTGCTCGACGCGCGGGACCGCCTCTCATGAGCCGGCGCCAGTTCTCGATATTGAGAAGCCTGGACAGCGACGACGACGACCCGGTGCTCTCCACCATCAACCTGATCGACGTGTTCATGGTGGTGATCGGCATGCTGATGATCGCGGTCATCAACAACCCGATGAACCCCTTCGCGCAAGACAAGGTGACGGTCATCCGCAACGAGGGCCAGCCCGACATGGAGATCATCACGCGCGAGGGCCGCAAGATCACCCGCTTCAAGGCCAGCGGCGCGACGGGACAGGGCGACGGCGAGAAGGCCGGCACCGCCTGGCGGCTGAAGGACGGAACGATGGTCTACGTGCCGGCGGATGCGGTGCCGGCCGGTCCGGGCGGGAAGTGACACGGCTTCTTCTTTCGCTCTGGCTCGTTCTTGCCGGGCTGGGATTTGTCCTTCCGGCGCATGCGCAGCAGCCAGCGCCTGCCCGCATCGTGGTGCTGAGTACCTCGCTGGTGTCGCCGGCGCGCGTGGTGCGGTTGCAGGCGGCGGCGCGCGAGGCGCTGGTGCCGCTGCAGGTGCTGTCGGCGTCGCAGGATTCGCCCGAGGCGCTGGCCGCCGCGGTCGATGGGGCGGGCCTGCTCGTGATCGATGCGCCGCACGTCAGCGTGGCGCAGGCGGCGGCCGCGCGCTTCGGCGACGCCATATCGCGCAGCGCGGTGCCTTATGTGCTCGTCGGCGAGTTCGCGCCGGTGGCCAAGGGGCAGACGATCGCCGCCGCGCCTTTGGCAGCGGAACGCGGTGTCGATGCCGCATGGGCCCAGCGGCTGCGCGAGTTCTGGCGCTTTCCGGGCGCCGCCAACCTGGATGCGTCGATGAAGGCGCTGCGGCAGCCCGGCAGGCTCGACGGGCTGCCCGATCCCGTGCCGCTTCCGCTCGCCGGGATCTACCACCCCGGCTGGCCGCGCGTCGAAACGGACCTGGCAGCTGTCGAAAGCTTGCTTGGCAGCGGCACGGTCGCCATTGCCATCAACAGCGCCACGGTGACGGGCGACGACACCAGCTGGCTCGATGCGCTCATCGCGTCGCTCGAGGCCCGCGGCCTGCGCGCCTATGCCTTCTACGGCCCGCGCCAGCAGAAGGACCTGTTCTTCCGCATGACGCACGACGGCGAACGCCGCTTGGCCGATGCCATCGTCAACGCATCGCTGGTCTTCAGCCCCAACGAGCGCAAGGCCGAACTGGAGCGCATCGGCGTGCCGGTGCTGCAGACGCTGCCCTCGCTGGCAATGGACGCCGCGCAATGGGCGCAGAGCAGGGACGGCCTCGCGCAGACCGACATCGCCTCCTACTACAGCCCGAGCGAGCTGGCCGGCATGACCGACCCGATGCTCGTCAGCGCCCGCGATGCGGCGAGCGGCACGCTGCAGCCGCTGCCCGCGCAGATCGACGCCGTGGCTGCGAAGGCCGCCGCGCTGCTGCGGTTGCAGCGCACGCCGCCTGCCGAGCGGCGCGTGGCGATGCTGGTCTACAACTACCCGCCGGGCGAGGCCAACTTCGGCGCCTCGTTCCTCAACGTGCCGCGCAGCGTGAGCAACATGCTGTCGGCGATGAAGTCGGCCGGCTATGCCGCCGAAGTGCCGGGCACGGACGCGCTCATCGCGCAGGTGCAGGCGACGATGCGGGCTTACTACCCCAGCACGCAAGGCCAGCGCGACGAGTTGCAGCCGCTGCTCGTCAAGGACCTTGCAGACACGCTGCCGCTCGCGGACTACCTGACCTGGTTCCGCGCGCTGCCGCAGGAGACGCAGCGCCGCATCGAAAGCTACTGGGGCGCGCCCGAGAAGTCGACCATGCTGCGCAACGTGGCGGGCCAGCCTTCCTTCGTGATCCCGCGCGTTCGCTTCGGCAACGTGGTCGTGCTGCGCCAGCCACCGCGATTCGAGCCCGGCACGCAGGTGGCGGGCAAGGCCGAACAGGTGTTCCACCGCTCTGCTGTTCCGCTGAGCCACGGCTACCTCGCGACCTATCTCTGGCTGCGCCAGCGCTTCGGCGCCAGCGCGGTGGTGCACGTGGGCACGCACGGCACGGTCGAGTGGTCGGCGGGCAAGGAGCGCGGGCTCTCGGTGCAGGACGATCCGTTGCTCGCGCTCGGCGATCTCCCCAACGTGTATCCCTACATCATGGACAACCTCGGCGAGGCCACCACCGCCAAGCGGCGCGGCCGCGCGACCATGGTGAGCCACTCGACGCCGCTGTTCGCGCCCGCCGGCTTCCGCCCCGGCGTGCAGGAGATGCACGAGCGCATGCACGAGTGGGAGACGCTGTCGCCCGGCCCCGTGAAAACCGCGCTGGAGAAGCAACTCACGGCCGAGTTCGCCGAGCACCGCTACGACCGCGACCTGGGCTGGACGCCCGCGCGCATCCGCGCCGATTTCGCGGGCTTCATCGCCGTGCTGCATCCCTACCTCGACGAGCTCGCGCAGACCGCGCAGCCGCTGGGCCTCGCGACCTTCGGGCAGGCGCCCGACGCGCAGCGCAGGCGCATGACCATCCTGCAGATCCTCGGCAAGCCATTGATCGAGGCGCTGGGCGAGGACATCGACGAGGCCTTCCTGATCGACGCGAAGAGCGTCGCGGCCTCGCGGCCCGCGCGCTGGGTGGAGCAGGCGCTCGTCGACGCGCAGGCCGCGAGCGCCATGGGCAGGACGCCTGCCGACCGGCAGAAGCTGCTGGAGCTGGCCGGGCGCGCGCGAAAGCTCGACGACGTGCTCGCGCACAACGAGGAAATTGAGGGCCTGCTGACTGCGCTCGACGGCCGCTACCTCAAGTCGAGCTATGGCGGCGACCCGGTGCGCAACCCCGACAGCCTGCCGACCGGGCGCAACCTCTACGGTTTCGACCCGAGCCGCGTGCCCACGCGCGCGGCCTGGGAGACCGGCGTCGCCGCCATGGATGCCTGGATCGCGCAGCACACGAAGACGCATGCCGGCAAGCCGCCTGGGAAGATCGCCTTCACCCTCTGGGCCGGCGAGGCCTCGCGCCACCAAGGCGTGCTGGAGAGCCAGGCCTTCTACGCGATGGGCGTGAAGCCTCTCTGGGACGAGGGCGGGCGCATGGCGGGCATCGAGATCATTCCCGCGTCGCAGCTGAAGCGGCCGCGCATCGATCTGCTGCTCAGCGTCACCGGCTCCTACCGCGACCAGTTCCCGGCCGTGATGCGCTGGCTCGACGAAGCGGTGCAGCAGGTGTCGGCGCTGCGGGAGCCCGGCAATGCGGTGGCGCGCAACAGCGAGGCGATGGCGCGCAGGCTTCGCTCGCAAGGCGCCGCGGCGGACGAGGCGCAGCGCTGGTCGACGGCACGCGTGTTCTCGAACGAGCAGGGTAGCTACGGCGCCGGGCTGGAGGAAGCCGCGCTCGCGAGCGACGTATGGAAGAACCAGCAGCGCGGTGGCGGCGACGCGCAGATGGCGCAGCTCTACATGGATCGCA
>CAJYQC010000603.1 GCA_913776885.1 uncultured Variovorax sp. | reverse complement strand
TTCAAGCAGAAGACGGCATACGAGATAGGTGCCAGTGACTGGAGTTCAGACGTGTGCTCTTCCGATCTCTCTCCCAGGGGGAGAGGGCTGGGGTGAGGGCATCGGCGTTGGATTGAGCGCGGTGGTCATGGGAGGCGCCGCACCCTCACCCTAACCCTCTCCCGCGGCCGGGAGAGGGAACAAGGCAAGCGCGCGACGTGATCAATTCGCCACCACCTGGAAGCGTGCACCCGCCGAGCGCGAGAACACGCGACGGTCGTACATCGCCTCGCCGTACGCCGCCGGCACCACGTAGTCGCCCACGTTGGTGGCGCGGGCCTTGTACGTCACCTCGAGCAGGTCCTTGTTGACGCCGCCGTAGAACACGACGCGGTCTTCGCGGATGTCGGCGTACTGCACCTTCCACGAGCCGCCGCCGCCCAGGCGCTTCTTCCAGATCGGCGCGTCGGCATTGGCGTCGTCGTCGTCACCCACTGCTTGCAGCACAGGCTCCAGGCCGCCGGGCAGCACGTCGACCAGCGCCACGTCGTTGATCTGCGCGCGCTCCAGGCTGCGCACGCGCACCCGCACCGTGACCTCTTCGCCGAGCTTCGCCTTGGTGATGGGGTTGCCCTTGGCGTCGAGCACTTCGTGGAAGATCTCCAGGCCCCTGTTCACCGGCGTGGCGGGCACGTTGCGCTCGAAGCCCTGTTCGGCCCAGCTGTAGTAGAGGTTGAAGTCGCTGTCGTTCGACAGCTTGAGCCTGGCAGTGCCGGCCGGCACCGCCGCACGGGTGATCGGATTCACCGAGCCCAGCGCGAGCGCCGCGGCCTGGCCCTGCGCGTTGACGGTGCTCGCCGAGAGCTTGCCCTCCACGTTCTGCCCCACGGCCTCGAAGTAGGCGTCGACCGCCAGCAGCATCGAGGCCGACGACAGGCTGTTGTACCAGCCCTCCCGCACCATCTCGGCCATGCCTTCCCACACGGCAGGCTTCAGCGCCTTCAGGCGCGAGGGGAAGTGGCGGCCCACCAGGTGCAGCGTCATGCTGTCGTGCACCAGCGGGTCGTAGTAGGCGCCCCAGGCGTTGCGGCGCTGCTTCTTCTCGGTGCGCGCGAGCAGGTCGGACCACACCGGGTCGAGCAGCTCGTTGGCCACCTGCTCCTGCTTCACGAGCTGATAGCTCGCGGCGAGGTACACGGCGCCGAGGTCGTCGCCCCAGCCCACGCCCTGCCGCGACAGCTGGTTGCGGCGGGCTTCGCGCAGGTTGGCGAGCGCGGCCGGCGCGACGATGCCCTGGCGCGTCAGCAGGTAGGCCGCCTGCGTGCGCTGGCGCCAGCCGTCGAGCGTGTTGTCGCCGCTGCCGAGCCAGCCCTGCAGGTAGGTGTCGGCCTTCTGCAGCAGGTCCTGCGGCACGGGCAGCTTGTGGTCCTTGGCCTCGACGAGCAGCTGCACCGCATAGAGCGTCGCGAAGGGGTCGGTGCCGGCGCCGGGCCACAGCGAGAAGCCGCCGTCGGCAGTCTGCCGCGCACGCAGCTGCACCAGGTAGCGCTCGAAGGTCTTGCGCGCCTCGGGCAGCGGACCTTGTTCCGCGGTGCGGCCGCGCGACATCTCCTTCACCAGCTCGGGCCGGCCCGACAGCAGCACGGCCGGGAAGGTCTGGCTCGTGATCTGCTCGGTGCAGCCGTGCGGGTACGCCTCCAGGTACTGCATGAGGCCGGTCGCGAACGACCACGGCGCGGCCGACACCGCCAGGTCGCTTCGGCGGAAGTTCGGATACAGGTCGGCCTGGCTCGATATTTCTCCCGCTCGCTGGAAGCTGCCGGCCTGCACCAGCGTGACGAAGGGCGACGCGGGCCGCACGCTCACCTCGGTCGACAGGCGCGCGCTGTAGTTCTTGTGCGTGGAGGTGAACACCAGCGCCGAGGAACCCAGCACCGCCTGTTCGCCCGGCCTGGCGCGCACGTTGAACTTCGTGCTGGCCTCGCCGCGCTCGTTGACCTTGAGCGTCTGCGTGGCGTCGCCCACCACTTCGAGCCCGCCCGACGCGGTGAGCGTGAGCGCGATGGGCGCCTCCTTGCCCGAGCCGGCGATGTTGTTGGCCAGGCCCACGCCCACCTCGACGGTGTCGCCGGGCGCCATCGCCAGCGGTGCGTTCGGCAGGATCACCATGTCGCCGCGCACCACGGTGCGGGTGCTCTTGGCGGCGGTGGTCTCGTCGTTCACCGCCACGGCCATCACGCGCAGGCTGCCGTTGAAGCTCTCGGGCACCGTGTAGCTGAACTCGCGGCTGCCGTTCACGTCGACCAGGCCCGACCAGTAGGCCACCGGCTTGTCGCGCTTGCGCTTGAACGGGTTCAGGTGCTTGCCGAGCTCGCCTTCGCCGTCACCGCCGGGAGCGGCGCCCTGCATGAGCTTCTTGAACTCGGGCAGGATCAGGTCGAGCGTCTGCAGCGTGCCCACCTCGAGCGCGCGCTTCTGGAAGAAGTGCTTCAGCGGGTCGGGCGTCTTGTAGCGCGCCACCTGCAGGATGCCTTCGTCCACCGCGAACACCACGGCGCGCGTGGGCTTGTCGCTCGTGAGCTTCATCTTCACCGTCTGCCCCGGCTTCACCAGCTCGCTGCTGGTGAGCTCCAGGTTGGCGGTGCGCCTGGTCAGCGCGGTGACGAAGGGCACCACGCCGTACGACAGCGGGCTCATGTAGACCTCGTCGGAGGCCGGGTCGCGCACGAAGTGCACGTTGATGTAGCCGGTGCCCTCGAAGTCCTTGGGCAGCGTGATCTTCTGCACCGAGGCGGTCTTGTCGGTCTTGAACCACGCATGGGCGTAGACCTTGTCGCGTTCGATGGTGATGAGGCCGGCGCCCACGTACGGCGCGCGGATGCTCACCGAGATCTCCTGGCCCGGCTCGTAGTCCTTGCGGTCGAGCGTGAGCTGCAGCTCGGCGTTGCGGTCGAGCGAGCGCGACACGTTGGCGTTGCCGGCCACGCTGTATTCCACGCGGTTGAGCTCCAGCCCCTGCGCGTTGCGCACCACGTAGGCGAAGTTGCCGGGCGCGGCGGTGTCCAACGCCACGTTGTTGCCCGCCGCCGCGATGGCGAAGGGCTTCTCGTCGAGCACGATCTCCTTGCGGCGCGACTCGTAGCGGTAAAGGCCGTTGTCCTGCTTGATGAGCACCGACAGCACCTTGCGCTCGACGCGCTCGATCTTCAGGTCGGCCACGGCCGTCTTCTTCGCGCGCGGGTCGATGGCAATCACCGTGGCGTTGCGCGCGGCGCCCTTGCTCACGTAGCTGGTGTCGCCGTCGACCTTCACGCCGACGAGGTAGGGCAGGTCGCTCACCAGCGTCTGGGCCTCGGCCGACACGCTGCGCCCGCCCTCCGGCTCGAAAGCCTTGGCAAGCACGTGCACCTGGTAGGTGGCGGCGTCGAAGCGCGACAGGCGCAGGTCGAACTCGGCCTTGCCCTCGGCGCTGGTCTGCACGCTGCCCAGGTCGTCTACCTGCTTCTCGGTGGCGCGCTGCGGGTCGAAGAAGGCGTAGTCGGTGAATGCGCGGAACACCGGGAAGCCCGGGCTCAGCGTGAGCGTGCCTTCCACCTTGCGGTCGGGCGCGGGCGTGCCGAAGAGGTTCTGCACGTCGATCTGCGCCTTCAGGTCCTTGGGGCTGACCCAGCCTTCGGCCACTTCGCTGCTGAGCTTGGCCGTGACCTTGGTGCGGTCGGGCAGGAACTCCTGCACCTTCACCGTGGTGCTGCCGATCAGCAGGCCTTCGACGTCGGGCGTGCCAGGCGACGACTGTCGCGGCAGATAGAGGTTGACGGCGTAGTTGCCGGTGGGCGAGGTGTCCTGCGTGGTGTGGGCGATCTCGGCCGCGCCACCGGGGCCGAGCCGGAGCTTCTCGCGCCGCACGCTGAGGCCGCGCGCATCGATGATCTCGGCCTCCAGCGGCAGGTCGCGCAGCGAGGTCGACCAGTTGCCGGCCTTCACCATCATCGCGATGTGCATGGTGTCGCCGGGGCGGTAGATGCCGCGGTCGCTGAAGAGGTAGGCCGTCATCTGGTTCGGCACGCCGGCCGCGCGCAGGCCGCCGACGTCGAAGCGCGAGATGTCCAGCGTGCGGTCGCTGCGGTTGAAGGGCAGGAAGCTCAGGTCGCCGTCCTTGCGCACCACCAGCACTACCGGCGCCTTCTCGCGCTGGTAGCCGGCGAGGTTGGGCAGCTTGGCCGCGCCGGTCGCGTCGGTGGACTGCGACGCGACGATCATGCCGTTGCGCCCCCACACCTCGACCATCGCGCCGGCCACCGGCTGGCCGCTGGCGATGCTCTGCACGAACACGTCGCGCGTGCCGTCGAGCGACTTCTTGGCGACGATGCCCAGGTCGGTGACGAGCACCAAGCGCTGGTCGATCTGCTGCTCGGGGCTGGTGCCTTCGCCGTTGTCGCTGCTGCCTTCATCTTCGGAGGGCTGCTCTTCCTGTGGCTGCTGCTGTTGCGCCTCCTCCGGCCGGCCTTCGCCATCGGGCTTCTTCTTCGCCTTGGGGTCGTAGCCCTGCACCTTGAGCAGGAACACGCCGCGGCGATCGGTCGCGTCGCTGCGCAGGTACTCGGCGAAGTCGACGGTCTCGTAGTGCGCCTTGCCGGCGGGGATGCTCAGCGGAATCTCCTTCTGGAAGCGGTCGACGAGGTTGTCCGACTGCAGGCCGCCGTAGAACTGCGGATGCGCGAAGTCGCCGCTGGTCTGCGTCACCAGGTGCTGCAGCTGCTGCGGCAGCAGCCGGCCGATCTCCAGGCGGATGCCGGGCAGGTCGCGCACCAGGATCGGCAGCTTGCGCTCGCCGGAGAGCGCGAGCAGCGAGCCCTGGCTCATGATGGTGAGCTCGGGCGCGAAGGTCTTGAGCTGGCGAACGTCCTGGAACGCGGCGCCCAGCTGGTAGCCGCCGGGCGTCTTCAGGCCCTTTGCCACGCGCACCAGCAGGTAGCGCCCACCCTCGGCCTGCGGCATGCGGAAGCTGACCATGTCGGTCACCTCGCGCTCGCTGGCGATGGGCTGCAGGTTGAGCTTCTTCGCGCGGCGCAGCACGGCGTCGGTCACCTTCGACGGATCGGCGGACCAGTCGAACTTGTCCTCGGGGTCGCCCTTGGCGTCTTCCGTCACGGGCAGCAGCCAGGCCTGGACCACGCGCACCATCTCGCGCTCGTGCACCGGCATGGAGGCGTTCACCTGCAGCACGTGCTCGGGCTCGCCGTTCTCGCCGGTGACGATGGTGGGCTCGACGCCGGCGATGGAAAGGCTGTAGAGGCCGGGGATGTCGACCGCACGCGACAGGTCGTTGCGCAGTGCCGGCCCGCCCTTCTGGGCGACCGTGCCGGCCGTGAGGCTCAGGATCGCGGGCCGGTTCTTCTCGGGAATCGGCAACGGCTCCGACTGCAGCGTGGCGATGAGGCGCAGCTTGTCGTAGCTCATGGTGAACTTCTCGCTCGCGCACTTGCCCACGCTGAAGAAGGAGCTGCTGCAGGGCTGGTCGTATGTCAGCACCAGTCGCTTCTCGAATTCGGCCGTGTTGACGGGGTGCGAGAAGCGCACCTGGAACAGAGCGCGGCGCACGTTCGCCTGGACCGGGTCCTGGTAGAACTCGGCGCCGATGACCTGCGCGGTGAACTCGGGCGAGGTGAACTCGTACTTGCGCTGTGCCAGTTCGATGTGCGGTGCAAGGGCGCTGTCGGAGATTTGTACCTTGTAGGGCTGGCCGACGGGCCAGTCCTGTGCGGGCAGGAATTCGAGGCGTTTCTGGCTTGTCCAGGTCCAGCGGCCGGCAATGGCGGGCTCGATGGTGACGCCGGTGGCCTCCTGCCCGACGCGCGCGATGGGCGCGACGGAGGCTGAGAAATTGATGACGTAGGGATTGGGGCCCTTGTCGAATTCAATCTGCGTGCGCTGCGGCGGCTCGGCTTTCGCGGTGGCGACCACCGGCTCCACGCGATCTGGCGTGAGGCCGTGCCACCACTTCATCACGTGCGGATGGACGATCCAGCCCGCCAGCGCCAGCAGCACGAGCAGCACCACCCATGCGAGCCGCTGCTGCAGCCATTGAAGCCCGAGAAGAAGGAAGGCGCCCAGGATGCGAAGCCAGCCCGGTGGCCGCCAGGAGCCGATGAGTCCGCGGGCCAGCGGACGCAGGAAGCCGAGCGCGCGGCCCAGCCCGGAGAAGAACACGTCGCTGATGGACGCGAGTTTTCTGTTGGCGACTTGAAGCATGGAAACTCCCCACTGTTTTTGTTGGCGCCCGCGAGTGTGCGAGCCATCTGTGAAGCAATCGCGCTGTGTGTGAAGTCTTGGTGAAAACCGCACGGCCCGCGCCGGGGCCTTTCAATGGTTCATGACAGGTCGCTCGGGCAGCTGTTTTCCGGAGCGCGTGCGGATGACACCAGGCACCAGTGTCTTCATGCCGCCGCCGCCTCCGTTCCCGCGACGTGCCCGCGCGTGAACGCCTCTTCGAAGATCGAATAGCCCGACCAGTCCGCGTGCGCGAACGACAGCCGCCCCGCCACCACGCTGCCGCGATGCCCGGCGTCGGGCGCGCTGCGCTGCGGGCCGATCTGCGCCAGCAGGCCGGGCTTCGGAATGGACATGGCGTGCCCATAACGCGTGATCTCGATGCGCGAGACCAGCGACGGCAGGTCGGGGTGCGGCACCGACAGCTCGGCGAGCAGGTCGTCGCGCCAGCCGGTCCAGGAGCGCTCCAGCAGAAGCTTGCGGCCGTCGGCGGCGTCGTAGCCGCTCGGGCCCAGCGGGCGGTACCAGCTCAGCACGGTGCCGCGCGGCGTGGGGTCCAGCGCCTGGTGGCGCGCATCCACGTAGCCGAGGCCCCTGGTGCCGTAGATCACGTTGTCCCAGCTCGGCGCAGCGCCCACGCGGTCGGCCAGCGGGCCGCGCAGGTGGATGTTGGCCACCAGCCAGGGCGCATAGCGCACGTGCGCGGCGGCGTTCTTCAGCAGCTCGGGCGGGTTCTCGACCACGCGTGCGGCGATGAACACGGGCAGCGCGACGATGCAGCGCTCGGCCTGCCAGCGCACGATGGATTTCGATGCCGCATTCCACGTGTCGACCTCCACGCCATCGCGCCCTTCCGCGATGCGCGTGACGACGCTGCCGGTGCGCAGGCGCTCGCCGAGCGGCCTGGCGAGCTGCCTGGTGAGCCAGCCGTTGCCCTCGGGCCAGGTCAGGATGCCGTCGCGCTCGGGGCTCGAATCGTTGATGCTGCCCGTCGGATCGCCGGGCGCGTGGAAGCCGTGGCGGCTCGCGAAGTAGTGGATGCCGGCCCAGGCCGACACCTGCCCGATGCCGGCGCCGTAGTCGTCGCGGCAGCAGTAGTCGAGGTACCAGCGCAGCTGCGCGTCGCTGAAGCCTTCGGCGTCGAGCCACTGCTGGAAGCTGACCGCATCGAGCGCCAGCAACTCGGGCGTGATGGCGACCTTGAGCGTGGGAATCGCGAAGTGCGCGGCATGCTGCAGCGCGTCGATGCGCTGCGCGAACTTGCGGTACTGCGCGAGGGTGGCTGCGCTCACGCCATGCACAGGCAACAGGCCGTCCTGCCACTCGCCCTGGAAGAACAGGCGCTCCTGCGGGCTGTGGCACAGCGTGACCTCGTCGTATTCCCAGCGGCCGGCCACGCGGCGGCGCAGGCCGAGCTCTTCCAGCAGGTCCTGCACCTCGCGCGCGTCGTCGCCCGGCACCGGCAGGTAGTGCGCACCGAGCGGGCAGGCGATGCCGTTGACCATGCCGCCGCGCGCATTGCCGCCGGCCGTGTCTTCCAGCTCGAGCAGCGCGAAGTCGTCGACGCCCGAAAGCCGCAGTGCACGCGCCGCCGCGAGGCCTGCCACGCCGCCGCCCGCGATGACCACGCGCGCGCGCTTCACCACGGCAGGCGCCGTGCTCCCGAGAGTGCGGTCGCGCATCGCATGGCCACGCGCGACGTCAATGCCGGTGAAGCCACCCTCGATGGGCGGCGGAGGCGCCTCGCAGCCGGTGAGCGCGAATGCACCAGCAGCCCCCGCGGCAGCCCCAAGAAACCCACGCCGCCTCATACGCACCTGCCTGTTCCAGGAACACCGCGGAACCGGCTCCGGCGGGCCGCAGGTGTTGCCCCCGGCGAGGGGGTTGGCGAAGCGACACGAAGTGCGCGAAGCCTGGGGGAGAGCATTTAATGCGCCATGACCTTGCCCCACTCCTGCTCGTAGGTGGTGACGAGGACCTGGTTCGAGAGCCGATTCACTTCGGCCGGCACGCGCGCCATGTCCAGCGGAAAGTCGAACATCAGCGGCAGGGTGGTCGGCGAGAGAAAGCGCAGGCCCGGCGGCAGCGCATCGGGCATGCGGTAGGGTCTGCGGCTGGCGATGATGTAGCCCCACTCGCCGAAGCTGGGCACATGCGCGTGGTACGGCGTGGCGCGCAGGCCCACCGACTCGATGGTGGTCGCCACGGTCCAGAAGCTCTTGCGCGCCACGAGCGGCGAGGTGGTCTGGATCACCGCATAGCCGCTGGCCGACAGGCGCTTCTCGAGCAGCGCGTAGAAGCTGTTGGTGTAGAGCTTGCCGATGGCGAAGTTGGTGGGATCGGGAAAGTCGACCACGATCACGTCGTACATGTCGCCAGGCTGCTGCAGCCACTGGAAGGCATCGGTGTTGACGATCTTCACCTTCGGCGACGAGAGCGAATGCCCGTTCAGCGCGGCCAGCGTCTCGTGCTCCGTGAAGAGCCTGGTCATGTTCGGGTCGAGCTCCACCAGCGTGATCGATTCGACCGACGGGTACTTGAGGATCTCGCGCACCGCCATGCCGTCGCCGCCGCCGAGCACCGCCACCTTCTTCGGCGCGCCCTGGGCGGCCATCACCGGATGCACGAGCGCCTCGTGATAGCGATATTCGTCGCGCTCGGCGAACTGCAGGTTGCCGTTGAGGAAGAGCCGATGCCCCAGCAGCCCGCGCGTGACCACGATGCGCTGGTAGGGCGAGGTGGCGCTGAAGACGATGCGGTCCTGGTAGAACTTGTCTTCAGCCAGTGTGGTGATGTGGTCGGCGCCGACGAAAGCCCCCACCAGCGCCCCCAGCGCGAGAACGCACGCGACGACATGCGCGCCCACGCGGCGCAGCTCATGGCGGAAGAGCCACAGCGCCCACACCGCCACCGCCGCGTTCATGAAGCCGAACAGCAGGCCGGTGCGGATCATGCCGAGCTGCGGCACCAGGATCAGCGGGAACGCCACCGACACCGCCAGCGCGCCGAGGTAGTCGAAGGTGAGCACCTGCGACACCAGGTTCTTCAGCACGATGTTGCGCTTCAGGATGCGCATCACCAGCGGGATCTCGAGCCCCACCAGCGTGCCCACGACCATCACCAGCCCGTACAGCAGCAGCCGGAACGCGCCGGGCACGTAGGCGTTGGCCAGGAACAGGACCGCCGGCAGCGCACCGCCGATCAGCGCCACCAGCAGTTCGATGCGAAGGAAGTGCGCGGGCAGCTGCCGCTCGAAGTAGCGTGAAAGCCACGAGCCCACGCCCATGGCAAACAGGTAGGTGCCGATGATGGTGCTGAACTGCAGCACCGAGTCGCCCAGCAGGTAGGAGCTGAGGGCGGCCGCGGTGAGCTCGTAGACCAGCCCGCAGGCGGCGACCACGAACACGCTGGCGAGCAGCGCGATCTCCACGGGCTGCGGGCCTTTGGCCGGCAGCGGACTGTCAGGGGTATCCATGGATCAGGCGGTCGCCGCCGGGCCGCCCCGAGGCGGAACGCGCCTCCCCCGCGGGGGGCGGCGAACGACGCGTAGCGAAGCGAAGTGCAAGGCCGGGGGGCTAATGGATCGCTGCCGCGACGATGATGCTGATGCCGAGGCTCATCGCGGCGACCACCAGGCCCAACGCCACGTTCTGCTTCTCGACGATCTCGCCCCACAGGTCGTAGGGCGTGATCTTGTCGATGATCAGGAAGCAGAGCCAGAAGATCACGACGCCGATCAGCGCGTACACGAGCGATCCGAGGACCACGCCCGGTTTCAGCCATTCAAATCCCATGGGGACCTCCAGTCGTAGCAGTAGTTAGAGAGAGCATCGCGCACATCGTCGCCGTCATTTGTGGCCGCCGCCACTGGAATAGCCGCCGTAGGAGCCGCCCGAGCTGCGGTAGCCGCTGGACGATCCGCCGCTGCTGCAGGTGCTCAGGATGATCAGCACGATGATGATCACGACGATGATGAGGATGATGGTGCCGCAGCCCAGCCCCGAGGCCGCGCTCACCGGCAGCGCGTCGGTGCGCTTGAACATGTCCTTCTTCGCGTCGAGCTTGAAGGCAGTGGCCACCGCGCCACTGTCGATCTTGCTGCCCGCGGACCAGGTGAGCTCGTTGGCCGAGCGCTCCATCGACAGCAGCGCGCCGCCGCTGGCGAAGTCGCGGTTGAAGGTCTTCTGGCCGCGCTCGACCTGCCAGTAGAACTCGCCCGCCACGTAGGTGGTCTCGGCGTTGTAGGCGTACTGCTGCTGGTAGCGCTTGCCGAGGTAGGTGGCGCTCGTGCCGTTCTCGGCCATCACCGGCGCGCCGGTGGTCGGCTTGACCATGCTCCAGCCGTCCTCGGCGTCCACCAGGAAGCTGAAGCCGCGCTTGTTGTTGTAGAGCAGGTATTCGTCCCAGCCGAAGTGCTCGTCGTCGCCGGGCTCGCTGCCCATGCGGTGCTGGAAGCCCACCACCTGCCACTGCGCGCCCTGCAGCTGGCCCATGCTGCCTAGCGCGATGAGCGGGCGCACGGGCTCGTCCTGAGTAGCGTGCTTGAGCTCGCCACCGATGCCCTGCGACAGGTCGATGATGCTGTGGCACGAGCCGCAGGTGATGCTCTTGCTGTCGGCGAGGTTGACGGTGACGGGCGAGCCGCAGTTGGGGCAGTTGAAGCTGCGGCCTTTTTCGTCCTTGGCGGACTCGGCGCGCAGGCCGGTCAGCTGCAGGTCTTCCAGCTGTACCGAGCGGCCGAGGTAGGCGCTGGGCCTGGCGGTGCCGTAGTCGATGCTGAGCACCAGCCCGCGGTCGTTGCGCAGCTCGACCATCGCGAAGGGCCGGCCGAGCTCGGGCAGGTGCGGCAGCTCGCCCTGCGCCGAGGTCAGCGCCACCTGCTCGTTCGAGGTGACGGTGTAGCTCTGGCCGGCGAAGGCGCTGGTGGCGCCCACGCGCAGGTCGCCGGGCGGCGGCGCCGCGCGCTGCAGGTCGAAGGGCAGGGCGAAGACGTAGGCGCCGTTGTCCTCACTGAGGATGGCGGTGCGGTCGCCGTCGAGCGCGGCGATCCATTCGGTCCAGCGGCCACCGGGGTAGGTGTACTGCAGCCGGCCGATCAGCGTGAAGGGCTTGTCCTGGATGCGGCCGGCGGCGAACAGCTGCAGCGGGCTGAAGTCGTCGAACAGCTCCGCCATCTTGCCGGTGCGCGCGAGCGTGTCGCCCTGGCGCACGACGGTGCTCTGGCAGTAGGGGCAGACCGCATGGGTCGACTGCGCCGAGCGGAATTCGACCGGCGCGCCGCAGCCGGGGCAGGGCGCCCGGTAGTAGCGTTGGTTGCCGTTTTCCTCAGCCATGGCACGCGGCTGAAGACACGACGCACGAGGCGGGAGATACCGCGCAGCCGGCTATGCCCGGCTGCTGGCATCGCCCCCTGCAAGGGACGAGAGAGGGCGACACGAAGTGCGCGAAGCCTGGGGTCAGACCAGCTTCTTGAGCAGTTCGGCCTTCTTGGCGTCGAACTCTTCCTGGGTGAGGATGCCCTTGGTCTTGAGTTCGCCGAGCTTCTCGAGCGTGGTCATCACGTCGGCAGCGCTCACCACGGCCACCGACGGTTGCTGCTGCTGGGCTGCAGCGGCAGCCGCGGCGTTGGGGCTCAGGCCCTGCGCGAGGTTCTGCGCCAGCACCTGGCCGAGCGCCACGCCCGCGCCAAGTCCCATCGCGTCGCCAGCGACACCGCCGCCGCCGGCCGCGCCCTCGGCGAACTTGGGAATCGCCTGCGCGGTCTGGTACTGCATGAACTTGCCCATGTCGTTGCCGACCATGCCCATGCCGATCTTCTGGTCGAGGATCTTCTGCAGCTCCTCGGGCAGCGAGACGTTCTGGACCGTGATGTTCTCGAGCTTGATGCCGATCTTCTCGAACTCGGGCACCAGCTGGGCGGCGAGCGCCTGCGCGAACTGGATCTGGTTGGCCGCGAGGTCGAGGAAGGGCACGCCGCTGGAGGCGATGGCGTTGCTGATGTTCTGCAGCACCAGGCCGCGCAGCTGGCCGTCGAGGTCGGCCACGGTGTAGGTGTCGCGCGTGCCGGAGATCTCGGTGTGGAAGGCCCTGGCATCGCCGATGCGGAAGGAGTAGTTGCCGAAGGCGCGCAGGCGCACGGCGCCGAAGTCCTTGTCGCGGATGGTGATCGGCTGGGGCGTGCCCCACTTCTGGTCGACCTGCTGCCGGGTGCTGAAGAAGTAGACGTCGCTCTTGAAGGGGGACTCGAAGAGCTTGTCCCAGTTCTTCAGGTACGTGAGCACGGGCAGCGTCTGCGTCGTGAGCTTGTACATGCCCGGGCCGAACACGTCGGCCACCTTGCCTTCGTTGACGAAGACGGCGACCTGCGATTCGCGCACCGTGAGCGAGGCGCCGTTCTGGATTTCCATCTCCGCCATCGGGAAGCGCCAGGCCAGCGTGCCGTCGCCGGTCTCGGTCCACTGGATGATGTCGATGAACTGCTTCTTGATGAAATCCATCAGGGCCATGGTCGGTCGCTCCTCTTGGGGTTTTTTCAGGTTCTGTCCGAACCGTGCATATTGCCACACGGGCCCGGGAAAACACCCGTGCTATTGGTCATGGGAGGCCCTGGCCATGCGGCCTAGGGCGTCATGCGCGAGGTCTACAATCGGCGCCCCCAGAAGAAGCGCCACCAGGAGCTACGGCACATGTCAGATTCGACCACCTCGACCCCCTCGACTCCCACGCCCGAAGACAAGCGCGCAGAACTGCGCCGTGCCGCCCTCGAGTACCACGAGTTTCCCGTTCCCGGCAAGATCGCCATCGCGGCGACGAAGCAGATGGTCAACCAGCGCGACCTGTCGCTGGCCTACTCCCCCGGCGTGGCCGCCCCCTGCGAGGAGATCGTCAAGGACCCGGCCAACGCCTTCAAGTACACCTCCAGGGGCAACCTCGTGGCCGTCATCAGCAACGGCACCGCCGTGCTGGGCCTGGGCGACATCGGCCCGCTGGCCTCCAAGCCGGTGATGGAAGGCAAGGGCGTCCTCTTCAAGAAGTTCGCGGGTGTCGACGTGTTCGACATCGAGATCGACGAGAAGGACCCGGCCAAGCTGGTGGACATCATCGCTTCGCTCGAGCCCACCTTCGGCGCCGTCAACCTGGAAGACATCAAGGCCCCCGACTGCTTCTACGTCGAGCGCGAGCTGCGCAAGCGCATGAAGATCCCGGTCTTCCACGACGACCAGCACGGCACGGCCATCACCGTGGCGGCTGCAATGGTCAACGGCCTGAAGGTGGCCGGCAAGAAGATCGAGGAAGTCAAGCTGGTCGCCTCCGGCGCGGGCGCCGCGGCGCTGGCCTGCCTGAACCTGCTGCTCAAGGTCGGCCTGAAGCGCGAGAACGTGTTCGTCACCGACCTGGCCGGTGTGGTCTACGAGGGCCGCACCGAGCTGATGGACGACGACAAGCGCCAGTTCATGCAGAAGACCGAAGCGCGCACGCTCGGCGAGGTGATCGAAGGCGCCGACGTGTTCCTGGGCCTGTCCGCAGGCGGCGTGCTCAAGCCCGCCATGGTGGCCAAGATGGCCCAGCGCCCGGTGATCTTCGCGCTGGCCAACCCCAATCCCGAGATCGCGCCGGAAGACGCCCACGCGGTGCGCAGCGACGTGATCATGGCCACCGGCCGCACCGACTACCCGAACCAGGTCAACAACGTCCTGTGCTTCCCGTACATCTTCCGCGGCGCGCTCGACTGCGGCGCGACGACGATCACCGACGAGATGGAGATCGCCGCGGTGCACGCCATCGCCGACCTGGCCCAGGCCGAGCAGAGCGAGCGCGTGGCCGCCGCCTACGTCGGTGAAAAGCTCAGCTTCGGCCCCGAATACCTGATCCCCAAGCCCTTCGACCCGCGCCTGATGATGAAGATCGCGCCAGCGGTGGCCAAGGCGGCCGAGGAAAGCGGCGTGGCGCAGCGCCCCATCAAGGACATGGACGCCTATCGCGACAAGCTGCAGAGCTTCGTCTACGCCTCGGGCACCACGATGAAACCCATCTTCGACGCCGCCCGGCGCGCGAGCAAGAAGCGCGTGGCCTACTCGGAAGGCGAGGAAGAGCGCGTGCTGCGCGCGGCGCAGATCGTGGTCGACGAGGGCGTGGCGCGCCCGACGCTGATCGGCCGGCCGGCCATCATCGCCCAGCGCATCGAGAAATTCGGCCTGCGCCTGAAGGAGGAGCTGGATTACGACGTGGTCAACGTCGAGCAGGACCACCGCTACCGCGAGTTCTGGCAGACCTACCACCGCATGACCGAGCGCAAGGGTGTGACGGTGCAGGTCGCCAAGATCGAGATGCGCCGGCGCCTGACGCTGATCGGCTCGATGCTGCTGCACAAGGGCGAGGTCGACGGCCTGATCTGCGGCACCTGGGGCACCACCGCCAACCACCTGCACTACATCGACCAGGTCATCGGAAAGCGCCCCGGCGGCTGCGAGAGCACCCCGCAGGACGTGCCGGTGTACGCTTGCATGAATGGCCTGCTGCTGCCCGACCGCCAGGTGTTCCTGGTCGACACGCACGTCAACTACGACCCCTCGCCCGAGGAACTGGCCGAGATCACCACCATGGCGGCCGAAGAGATGATGCGCTTCGGCCTCAAGCCGAAGGCGGCGCTGCTGTCGCATTCCAACTTCGGCACCAGCAACGGCCCCAGCGCCATCAAGATGCGCAAGACGCTCGACCTGCTGCGCGTGCAGGCGCCCTGGCTCGAGGTGGACGGTGAAATGCACGGCGACGTGGCACTCGACAGCAAGCAGCGCGCGGTCGTCATGCCGCACAGCGCGCTGGCGGGGGACGCCAATCTGCTGGTTTTCCCGAACATCGACGCGGCCAACATTTCCTACAACCTGCTCAAGACGGCGGCCGGCGGCAACATCGCGATCGGCCCGGTCCTGCTTGGTGCGGCCAAACCTGTGCATATTCTCACGGCCAGTGCGACTGTTCGGCGCATCGTCAATATGACAGCTTTGACAGTGGCCGACGCGAACGCCGAAAGATAAGCCCTCTGGCGAGAGTGGCCGCCAACTTGAAAAGCCATTCGATAGCCTCGCGACTGCTCAAACTTTGGGCAGTCGCTTGCTATTTTCGCCAGCGTGGTGCACACTCGCGGGCTTGAATTTGCGGGTTAACCCCGACGTTGATCGCCGATTCGACCCCCCGCTCTTTTCTTGTGGTGCCCCATGGCGGCTTACGCCTCGATCACGTCCTCTGTCACAAAGTTTGCGCTCACCAGTCTGATGCTGGTGACGTTGACGACGGGGGCCGAGGCCCGCGGATGGTTCGGCGCCGGCAAGACTTCCGCCGATGAAACCATCGCACTGGCAGAGCTGCCGGTGCAGGGTCAGTGGACCTACCAGGCCATCCTCAGCGGCGGCCCCTTCCGGTATGACAAGGACGGCTCGGTATTCGGCAATCGCGAACGTCTGTTGCCACCCGCCCGCCGTGGCCACTACCGTGAGTACACGGTAGCGACGCCCGGGTCGCGCGACCGCGGCGCACGGCGGATCGTCTGCGGCGGCGAACAGCGCACCGCGCCCGAGGCCTGCTGGTACACCGCAGACCACTACGCGAGCTTCAGACGGATTGCGCCATGAGCGATGAAAACGACCTGAGTGGCGCCTCGAAGCGCCCCGAAGAAATGATGATGACTATGGAAAGACCAGCGGAGATGACCTTATCCCTTCGTGCCGTACGCCCGAACATCGTGCAATCGATCCGCGCGTTCCGCGTGAACGACCTGCAGGACGCAGCCAATGCGGCTGGCCAGCACTTCCTGTACGCCAACCTGGGCAACGCGCAGACCAAGCAGGACGTGCTCGACCTGATCGCCCAGCAGTTCACGTTCCCGGCCCACTTCGGGAAGAACTTCGACGCGCTGTACGACTGCATGACCGACCCGTTGCATAAATCGGGCCCGCAGCCGGGATTCGTCATCGTGCTGGAGCAGATTCCGGCCAATGCCAAGTTCGACAAGGAAGCCCGCGAGCAGTTGCTCGACATCTTCCGCGACGCCTCGGACTACTGGGGCGACCGCAAGGTCCCGTTCCGGTGCTTCTATTCTTTTCTGTAGCCCGTTCTGCATCCACCAGCCAAGCAGAACGGGCGAACGAGGCTCAACCCAACGTTGAAACCCTCGATGGCATCGAAGTGAACTCCACGGCAGCAGCCGAACCGGCCGGCGAAAAGATGCCGACCGACAAGCTGGTCGACGTCTCGCCGCTGGCGCTGCGCATGAGCAGCCCCTTCAACGCAGGTTACTGGCTCGCCGCCGCCTGACCGGAAAAAGTCGGCCAAGCTTGCCGACGACGACAGGTGAATGGAAAAAGCGCGCCATCGGCGCGCTTTTTCATTGGGGCACTGCCTGGGCCAGTGCCACGTAGTCGGCCACCGGCACCTCCTCGGCCCGCCGCTGCGTGTCGAAGTCGCCGGAAAAGCCGTGCTCCTGGAGCCATTTGCCCAGCGTGTGGCGCAGCAGCTTGCGGCGCTGGCTGAAAGCGACCTGCACGATCTCGCCCAGGCGGCGCTCATCGACGGCAGGCGGCGTCGCCAGCGGCACCATCCGCACCACGGCGCTGTCGACGCGCGGCGGCGGATCGAAGCTCTCCGGCGGCACGAACAGCACGTTCTGCATCTCGTAGCGCCACTGCAGCATCACGCTCAGGCGGCTGTAGTCGGACGTGGCGGGGCTGGCCACCATGCGGTCGATCACTTCCTTCTGCAGCATGAAGTGCTGGTCGGCGACCAGATGGGCGCAGCCCAGCAGATGGAAGAGGATGGGCGTGGAGATGTTGTAAGGCAGGTTGCCCACCACGCGCAGCGGCTTGCCGGCCGGAAACCTCGCGGCCAGCTCGGCGAAGTCGACCTTGAGCACGTCCGACTCGACCACGTCGAGCTGGGGATGCTCGCGCAGGCGCTTCGCCAGGTCGCGGTCGAGCTCGATCACGGTGAGCCGGCCCAGACGCTCCACCAGCGGCTGGGTCAGCGCGGCGAGCCCCGGGCCGATCTCGACCATGGCGTCACCGGGCTGCGGCGCGATCTCGCGCACGATCGCATCGATGATCCCGCCGTCGGACAGGAAATGCTGGCCGAACCGCTTCCTCGCGATGTGCTGAGCCATGCCGTCAGACCACCGGCGACGTGAAGGGGATGCTGCGCCGGGAACACCGCGGAACCGGATTTGGCGTGCCGCTGGCGTTGCCCCCTGCGAGGGGGTTGGCGAAGCGGCCCGGAGTGCGCGCAGCCTGTGGGTGTGCCATCAGGACTGCGGCGGATCGCGGTATTCGACGTAGGCGCGGGCGCGCACTTCCTGCACCCAGGTGGTGAAGGCCTCCTCCACGCGCTGCTCGCGCAGTGCGGCGCGCGCGGCTTCGCGCTGCTCCGACTGGCTGAGCTTGGAATCGCGGCGGCCCACCACCTGGATCAGGTGCACGCCGAAGCGCGAGACCACGGGGTCGCTGATCTGGCCCGGCGAGAGGCGGTCCATGGCCTCCTCGAATTCGGGCACGAACTGGCCGGGGCGCGACCAGCCGAGGTCGCCGCCCTGCTTGGCGCTGCCGTCCTGCGAGTTGTCGCGGGCGAGGCTGGCGAAGTCGGCCGTGCCGGCCTGGATGCGGCGCTTGAACTCGGCCAGTTGCGCAACCGCCTGAGCGGTCGTGCGCTTGGGATCGTTGAGCAGCAGGATGTGGCGCACCTGGGTCTGCGTGACGGTGGCGTCGCCCGAACCGATCTGGGCCTTGGCCAGCACCTTCAGCACGTGGAAGCCGGCGCTCGAACGCACCGGCCCGGCGATGCCGTTCACCGCGGTCGACTGCGTCGCCTCGACGAACAGCGGGGGGTAGCGGTCGGCGCTTCGCATGCCGATGGCGCCGCCGTTGGCGCGGTCGGGCGAGTCGGAGTTCTCCTGCACCAGCTTGGCGAAGTCTTCGCCGGCACGGGCGCGCTGGGCGATGTCCTGCGCCTTCTTCTGGGCGGCGGCGATCTGTGCGTCGGTGGCGTTCTCGGGAACGGCCACCAGCACCTGCGCGAGGTTGAGGTTCTCGAGCGCGACGTTCTTCACCGACTGGTTGCGCTGGTCGCGCAGGTATTCGTCGGCCTCGGCGTCGCTGACCTTGACCTTCGACTCGACCTCGCGGTCGCGCAGTCGGGTGAGCAGCAGCTGGTCGCGCAGGTCGTTGCGGAAGTCCTGCTGCGCGATGCCCTCGGCAGCCACGCGGCGGCGCAGTTCGACCAGGCTGATCTCGTTCTGGCGCGCCACGGTCTGCTCGGCCTGGTCGATGGCAACCTCGTCGACCTTGATGCCGTTTTCCTTCGCGAGCTGCAGTTGCGCGCGCTCGGTGATCAGGCGCTCCAGCACGAGCCTCGTGAGCTCGCCGCGGGGCACGCGCTCGGCGTCGGGGTTCTCCTTGATGAGCCGCGTCACGCGCGACTGCACGTCGGTGTTGGTGATCGGCTCCGAGTTGACCAGCGCGACGATGAATTCGGCGGAGCGCTGCACCGGCGCCGCCGCGGGCGCCGTGGACGGACGCGCCGGCGGCGGGCCCAGGCGCGGGCCGGCGCGCATGATGTCCGTGATGCCGGTACCGGGACGGTAGCCCTGTGCCCCCGCCGTGGCGGCGATTGCCGCGAGGCAGCCCAGGGTGATGATGGAACGGATGTTTTTCATGGCGTCGCTCGCTCGCTCAGTCAGAGTCAATCGTCTCAGTCGTAGTTGGTGAAGCGGCTGGGCGCTTCACCCGGTTGGCGCAGGGGCTCGTAGCGCTGGATGTTCTGCCGCAGCGTCTGCATGGGGCTCGATCCGATGCTGGAGAAGCCGACGAATTCGAGCTGGAACATGATGCGCGTGTTCGCCGTCACCTGGCCGGTGGTGATGCGCTGCATCACCACGCGACCGATCCAGCAGCAGCCGTCGTACTCGAAGCCGAGCACGCCGTCGGTGAGTTTCTTGTCCTGCAGGCTGTAGTTGAGCCGGCCGACGGCGTACCAGCGCCCGCCGCCCTGGCCCTTGCCGGGGCCGAGGTTCTTGCCCTTGTCGCCCCACAGGTCGTTCAGCGGCCACTGCCAGCCCACGTCGATCGACTTGTTGCCGTCGGTCGCGGTCGGGGTGCTGGGCGCCTGGTAGCGGAAGGCCGCGCTCAGGTTGTGGTAGGGCTCGGGGTTGTAGCGCGCGCTGACGGCCGAGCGCTCGGACCGGCGCGTGTCGGGGTTGTACTGGACCAGCGTGTCCAGGCTCCACTTGGGCGTCCAGTTGATCGTGGCGCCCAGCAGCAGGTCGCTCGCGCGGTCGGTCACCGGCGTGCCGCCCGGCAGCGTGACCTTCTGGTCGCTGAAGCGCAGGCGCTGTGCGACGCCGAAGCGCGCAGCCTCGACGCCGGTGTCCGGATCGATCAGGCGGGAGGTCACGCCCAGCGTGAGCGCATTGGTGTCCGAGATGCGGTCGCCGCCCGAGAACGCGTTCTCGGTGTAGATGGTCGCGAAGCTGAAGTCGTTGGCCGCCGAGTCGTAGTTCGGCAGCATGCTCTGGTTGCGGTAGGGCGTGTACACGTAGTACGCGCGCGGCTCCAGCGTCTGGCGGAAGGCGCGGCCGAAATAGCTGGCGTCGCGCTCGAAGGTCATGCCGCTGTCGAGGCTGAAGGTCGGCACCACCCGGTTGCTGGACGTCGGATAGAAGTACAGCGAGGTCGGGCTGTAGGGCACGCCGTTCAGATACTGGCTGCCGTTGACCGTGACCACCGGAAGGGAGGACTGCGGCAGGTAGTAGTTGTACGAGGCCGCGTTCAGGGTCAGCTTCGGGGTGACGTACGTGCTCGGCGTGATGAAGGGCCGGCTGATCGTCGCCACGGCCATGGCGCGCTCGCCGTCGGGCTGCGACTGCTGTGTGGCGTCGTAGCCGAGCTGCGTCGGCGTGAGGCGGTTCACGCGGAAGCGCGTGTAGTCGAGGTTCAGCGCGACGTCGAAGCCGTGCCAGTCGTACTTGTTGTAGTTGGCCGTGATCTGCGGCATGCGGTCGTACGACGGCGTGATCGGCGACAGGTTGTACTGCAGGTTCTGGTACTTGAGCGTGCGGACCATGCCGCTCCAGTCGCCCTTGCTCCAGTTGAGCGAGGCGTCGTTGGGCAGCTGGCGCTGCGCGAGCGACGGCGTGCGGGTGAAGTCGCGCCAGTAGTCGTCGTCGCTCACCCGGTTGATGGCGATGTTGGCCGAGAGCGAATCCAGGCCCAGCGCCTTGGCGTCGAAGTCCTGGTGGTGCGTGAGCCACAGGCCCCAGCGACGGGTGTTCTTCGGCGGATTGGTCAGGCTGCTGGCGGTGATCTGCCCGTTGGCCAGCTGCTGGAGCTGGCTGGCGCGCAGCTCGTTGTAGCGGTCGCCCACGAGGCGGTCGCTGCCCATCAGGTCGAGACGGATCTCGCCCTTGTATTCCTTCTCGAGGTAGCGGAACTCGTTGCTGAAGTTGATGCCGCGCTTGCTCATGAGCGTCGGCGTGAACGTGGCGTCGCGGTTGGGCGCGATGTTCCAGTAGTACGGCTGCGCGATCTCGATGCCGTTGGTGTTGTCGATGCCGATGGTGGGCGGCAGCAGGCCGCTCTTGCGGTCGTTCGACAGCGGGAAGCTCACGCTCGGGATCGGCGGCGTGCTGATGCCCATGAAGCTCAGGCGAGCATTCTTCGCCACGCCCTCGTTCTCCTCGGTGTCGGTGGTGATCGAGGTGGCGGTCAGCAGCCAGGCGGGCATCCAGCCGGGGAAGTCCTCGCGGCGGCAGGTGGTGTAGGTGGCTTCGCGGGCGATGGACACGTTGGCGTCGACGAAGTCGATGCGCTTGGCCTCGCCGTGCGCCTCGTTCGCGAGGAACTGGTAGCGCACGTTGTTGAAGAAGCCCTCGAAGGTCTCGAGCTTGAGCTGCAGCTCGGGGCCTTCGTAGACGTTGCCGGCCTGGTTGACCCGCACGTTGCCGGTGGCCTTGGCGCGGTCGTCGGGCTGGTAGTACTCGAGCCGGTCGGCGGTGATGGACACCGCGCCGCGGCGCAGCGTGGCGTTGCCCTCGACCACGGTCTCTAGGTCGGGCCGGCCGGAGATGCGGTCGCCGGTGACCAGGCTGGGCATCTGGCCGCGGTCGGCGGGCGTGAGGGTCTCGGTGAGCTGCGGCGTGCGCTTCAGCGTGAGCGGGGCGTCGGCGATATTGCCGGCCGTCTGGGCCGAGGCGCCGTGCACGTGGATCAGCGCCAGCGAGAGCACGGCCAGGGGCAGGGGCGGCACGCCCGGGCGCCGCGGACGCGGGGCGGCGGCACGACGTCGGCTCATCAGGCCTCCCGCCCGGCCGTTCCGAGGAAAGCCGGCGACTCTCCCGTGGAGAGCAGCGAGCGCACAAGGTGCCAAGCGTGAGGGCGTTGGGTCGTAGGCATCGGTTCGGAACGAAAGGTCGTCGGGGGACGGCGCGGCAGGCCGGCGGGTTGCAGGGGCCGGTGGCGATCCGCATCGGCCGCAAGCCGGCCAAGGGGGATTGCCGCGCCAGGCGGATTTGTAGAATCGATTATCCATGACAGCACCCCCGCCCCCGGCCGCATTGGCCCCAAGCCGCCCCGCCGAAACCATTGCCTGGACGAATCCGCAGCGGGCCGAAGCGTTCCGGGGCTGGCTGGCCGCCGTCGCGCCGCGCCACGCACTGCGGCCCGAAACCGTGCGGCTCGCCTCGGCCGACGCGAGCTTCCGCCGCTACTTCCGGCTCGACACCACCGACGCTGCCGCCCCCACGCGCATCGTCATGGACGCCCCGCCCGACAAGGAGAACAGCGCCCCCTTCGTGCAGGTGGCCGGGCTGATGGCCGCCGCCGGCGTGCTGGCCCCCACGGTCCTCGAATGGGACGAGCCCAACGGCTTCCTGCTGCTGGACGACCTCGGCCGCCAGACCATGCTGGACGTGATCGATCCGGCCCGTCCCGAAACCGCCCGCCCGCTCTACGACCAGGCCATCGACGCGCTGGTCCGCTGGCAGCTTTCATCGAAGCCCGGCGTACTGCCGCCCTACGACAGGGCGCTGCTGGAGCGCGAACTGGCCCTCTTTCCCGAGTGGTACATCGGCCGCCACCGCGGCATCGCCGTCGAGGGCAAGCTGAAGGAGCGGCTCGAGCGCAGCTTCAGGCTGATCGTCGAGAGCAACCTCGCGTCGCCCAGCGTCTACGTGCACCGCGACTTCATGCCCCGCAACCTGATGGCGGGGAGTGCGGCGGGCCTCGGCGTGCTCGACTTCCAGGACGCCGTCTACGGCCCCATCACCTACGACATCGCCAGCCTGATGCGCGACGCCTTCCTGAGCTGGGACGAGGAGTTCGTGCTCGACGTCACCGTGCGCTACTGGCAGGCGGCGCGCAAGGCGGGCCTGCCGGTCGACGAGGACTTCGGCGCGTTCTACCGCGCGGTCGAATGGATGGGCCTGCAGCGCCACCTGAAGGTCGCCGGCATCTTCGCGCGCCTCACGCTGCGCGACGGCAAGCCCCGCTACCTGGCCGACACGCCGCGCTTCATCGCCTACATCCGCGCCACCGCAAGCCGCTACTCGGAGCTGACGCCGCTGTCGCGCGTGATCGACGAGATCGAGGGCACCTCGGCCATCACGGGCTTCGCCTACGGCCGTGTCTGAAGACGAACTGAAGAAACACCACCCTGCGGCGCCCGCGCAACGGCCTGCCGCAGCCATCGATTCCGCAGCATGCCTCGTTTCCACTGTCCAGTGCCCCTGAGCGCCGGCGCCAGCCTGGCGCTGCCGGCGGGCGCCGCGCGCCACGTGCAGGTGCTGCGGATGCAGCCCGGCGACACGCTCACGCTGTTCGACGGCACCGGCGGCGAGTACGCGGCCACGGTCGAGCGCATGGGCCGCAGCGACGTCTCGGTGGCGGTCGGCTCGCATCTTCCGGTGGAGCGCGAGGCGCCGCACGCGGTGCATCTGGCGGTCGGCATGCCGGCCAACGAACGCATGGACTGGCTGGTCGAGAAAGCGACCGAGCTCGGCGTGGCCAGCATCCAGCCGCTGGCCACCGCCCACGGCGTGCTGCGCCTGGCGGGCGAGCGCGCCGAGAAGAAGCGTGCGCACTGGGAGGCTATCGCGATCGCGGCCTGCGAGCAGTGCGGCCGCAACCGCGTGCCGGCGATCCATCCGGTGCGGCCCTTCGCGAACTGGCTCGAAACCCCGGCTGGACCGGGCGCCCGCCTGATCCTGAGCCTGGCAGAGGGCACGCGCAGCATCGCCGCCCTCGCGCCGGACGACCGGGGCGTGACCGTGCTGAGCGGCCCCGAAGGCGGCCTGAGCGGAAGCGAGGAGCAGCAGGCCATCGCCTGTGGCTTCGCGCCCGTCACCCTGGGCGCGCGAGTGCTGCGCGCCGAGACCGCGGCGCTTGCTGCGCTGGTGGCATTGGCCGGACTCTGAACAGGCGGCCTGCCCCCCGGCCGGGGGGTGTTTTCCGCGACGCGCGCGCGTAAGGCCTGAGAAACAATCGTTACTTCTTTAAGACAAAAGAAGGACTTCCGCGCCCATGTTGAAGTTGCCCGGCCCGCTGCGCCTTGCCCCTGTGCTCGTCGCCGCCACGCTGCTCTGCGCGGCGCAAGGCGCGCCCGCCCAGCCCCAGGCCGTCGCCCCGACGCCCGCGCAGGTCGGCCCCGAGGTCGACCAGGCCTTCACCCAGCTGATGGCGTCGCCTGCCATCCAGAAGCTGCTGGACGCGGTGAAGGCCGACCACGAGCGCTCGATCGAAGACCTCAGGATGCTCACCGAGATCGAGGCCCCGCCGTTCAAGGAACACAGGCGCGCCGAAGCCTTCCTCGCCCGCGCGAAGGCATTCGGGCTGACGAGCGCGAAGATCGATGCCGAGGGCAACGTGGTCGGCCTGCGCAAGGGCACGGGCCACGGCCCCAAGCTGCTGGTCTCGGCCCACCTCGACACCGTGTTCCCCGCCGGCACCGACGTGAGGGTCAAGGAGCGCGACGGCCGCCTCTACGCGCCGGGCATCGCCGACGACACGCGCGGGCTCGCGGTGCTGCTGTCGTGGCTCAAGGTGCTGAACGACAACAAGGTGCAGACGGTGGGCGACCTAATGTTCGTCGCCAACGTGGGCGAGGAAGAGCTCGGCAACCTGCGCGGCATGAAGGCGATCTTCCGCGACCACCTCGACATCGACGGCATGGTGGGGCTGGAGCCCTCGGCGCCGGGCTCGGTGCTGGTGCTGGGCACCGCGAGCCACCGCTACGAGGTCAGCTTCCAGGGGCCGGGCGGGCACAGCTTCGGCGCGTTCGGGCAGGTGCCCAGCGCGATCCACGGCATGGGCCGTGCCATCGCGAAGATCGCCGACATCCGCACGCCGAGCTTCCCGAAGACGACCTTCACCGTCGGCACCGTGGGCGGCGGCACCTCGGTCAACACCATCGCGCCCGATGCGCGCATGGCCATCGACATCCGTTCGGACGACATGGCCTCGCTGCTGGAGACCGAGAAGAAGATCCTTGCGGCCATCGACGAGGCCGTGGCCGAGGAGAACAGGCGCTGGAACGTCAGCACGCTGAGCGTGAGCATGAGGCTCATCGGCGAGCGCCCCGGCGGCCGTACGCCGCCCGACTCGCCGATCGTCGAGGCCGCGATCCGCGCGAACGCCGCCTTCGGCAACAGGACGCTGCTGCGCGGCGGCAGCACCGACGCCAACGTGCCGATCTCGCTGGGCGTGCCGGCGATCATCGTGGGCGGCGGCGGCAAGGCCTCGGGATTTCATTCGCTGAGCGAGTCCATCGACATGACGGAGGCATGGAAAGGCGCGCAGAATTCGCTCGTCACCGTGCTCGGGCTGGTGGGCGTGCAGGGGGTCTCCCCCGCCTTGCTTGCGAAACGGCCGGCGCGTATCAAGTAATTTGTCACGTTGCCAATTCGAAAGTGCGATGCCGCTTTCGGCCCAAGGTCCGCCGCATTTAACAATGTTGGCGGTTCTGTCACACACCACAAGGAAACAGCCATGGGATTGCTCGATTCGGTACTCGGCCAGGTTCTCGGAGGCGCTGCGCAACAGCAGCAGCCGCAAGGTGGAGGTCTCGGCGGTCTGGGTGATCTGGGCGGCCTGGCCGGTGCACTGGGTGGCCTGCTCGCCAACAACGGCAGCGTGGGCGGCCTCGGCGGCCTGGTCTCGAAGTTCGAGCAGGCCGGCATGGGCGACGTCATCGGCTCGTGGATCGGCAAGGGAGAAAACCAGCCCGTCTCGGGCGACCAGCTGCAGAACGCGCTGGGCAGCGACACCATCGCGAGCATCGCGTCCAGGCTCGGCATCAATGCGCAGACGCTGCTGCCGATGCTGGCCACCATGCTGCCGGCGCTCATCGACCAGCTCACGCCGCACGGCAAGATCCCCGACCAGGGGCTGGGCAACCATGACGACCTGCTGGGCTCGCTCAGCGGTCTGCTGCAAGGCAGGCAGTCCTGACACCGACTGCCTTCTCCAGCGTTCGAGCGCCCGCGAGGGCGCTTTTTTTTGGCCCGCGCGTGTTGGCCGACAATCCCTGCGGCATCAACGGAGAGCAATGGCATGGCGAGCAGTCGCAAGTCGCAGGGAGAAGACGAGAAGAAAGTGGCCGCCCTCGACGCGCGGCCCGACGGCAAGGTGCGCTGGACCAAGAGCATGCGCGAGGCGCTCGCGCGGTTCAACGACCGGCCCTGCGGCCACTGCGGCGGCTCGCTCTCCGACGAGCGCAGCCTGGCCGACAGCCTCGACTTCTTCCGCCGCCACCGCTCGAGCTTCTACCCGCCGCGCGCCGCGCGGCTGCGCATGCTCGAGATGCACGGCGCCGCGGCAGCCGAGCTGCTCTTCGAGCCCTCGCCGCACAAGGAAGCCGTCACCGACCTGCTTGCCATCCATGACGCGGAGGTGGTGCGCTTCTTCGTCGCGCAGGTCAAGCAGATCGACTGCAAGAACGCGCTGGTGAAGCAGGCGGCGCGCTGGCCGCTCTTCGTGCTGCGCGAACTGCTGTCGGCGAACCCGGCGCGGCACCAGGCCGGCGCGGCGCTGATCCTGGAATTGCTTGCGGCCAACCCCGACTGGCACAAGCCGCTCGAGGCCTCCTGCGACGAGGCCCAGCGCAAGACGCTCGCGCGCCTGCAGGAAGACGGCTCCCCCGGCGTGGCCGACGCCCCCGCCGACGACTGGCCCGCGCTGCTGCGCCGCCCGCCGTGGAAGAACCGGCAGGCGCTGCCCGTCATCCCGGTGCTCGCACTGCAACCGCTGCCGCCGACGGCGCGGCTGCACTGGGCCGACCTGCAGCCGCCGCAATATCTGCAGGCCACGGGCGACCTGTCCGACTGGCTGGCGCGCGAGGTGCGCGTCTCGCGCGATCGCTCGAATCAGTGGATGGCCGAGTTCCCGCGCCACCAGCCCGATGCGCCGGCCGCCATCCGCGAAGGCGGCAGCGTGCGCAAGGCGCTGTGGATGCTGGGCCTGCGCCCCGAGCTCATCGACGACGTGACCGCCGGGCGCCGCGAGATCGCCGGCCCCGAAGATTTCGGCCCGCTACCGGGCTCGCGCTGGGGCGTGGCCGAATACATCTGGCAGCTGCCCGCGCCGCTGGCGGTGGCGGCGTTCACGCACGGGCCGGCCGTCGATCACTTCATGGGCGACGTGGCGCGCGTGCGGCCCATCCTCCATGCGCTCGGCGCGGACGCGCTGCCGGGCCTGCCGCGATTTCTCAAGCAGGGTTCGCGCGCGATGTTCGAACTGGCCTCGGTCATCGAGTGGGACCCGCTTGCCGGCTGGATCGCCAGGGGCTTCCACACCAACCGCTGGGTGCGGCGCGAGGCGGCCGCATGGCTGGAACGCTACCCCGACACCGCCGCGCGCGGCCTCGTGCCCATTGCGCTGGGCGAGCCCGGCGCCGCGCACGAATCGGCGCAGGCCGCGCTGCGCTGGCTGCACGACAACGGCCATGAAGGCGCGGTGCGCGCCCAAGCGCAGGCCTATGGCGCCGAGGCCGCCGGCGCGGTGGCGCAGCTGCTGTCCATCGCGCCCGAGGATGTGCTGCCCGACAGCCTGCCCGCGGTACCGAAGACGCTGCCCCTGCCGACGCTGCCCCGGCTGATCATCGCCAGGAACGGCCTCGCGCTGCCGCAGTCCGTCGTGCCCGACGTGCTGATGGCGATGATGCTCGGCAAGGCCGACGCGCCCTATCCGGGGCTTGCCGACCTGCTGGAGGCGATCACGCCCGATTCCCTCGCACGCTTCGGCCGCGCGCTGCTGGCCTGGTGGATCGGCAACGGCCGCCCGCCCAAGGAGCGGTGGATGTTCGCGCTGCAGGGCCGCCTGGGCGACGGCGAGACCGCGCGCCAGCTCTACGGCCTGCTGCGCCAGTGGCGCGCAGCGCTGGACCGCGTGCGCGCCTACGATGCCATGGCGATGCTCGGCGAGATCGGCAGCGACGCCGCGCTGATGCACCTGGCCGAACTCTCGCGCCAGACCCGCTACGACGACCTGCGCACCCGCGCCGACCGCATGCTCGGCGAAGTGGCCGAGCAGCGCGGCCTCAGCCTCGACCAGCTGGCCGACCGCACCGTGCCCGAGCTCGGACTCGACGTGCGCGCGCGCCTCGTGCTGGACTTCGGCTCGCGCAGCTTCGAGGTACGCATGGACGACAGCTTCCAGCCCGTGGTGCACGATGCGAAGGGCAAGGCGCTCAAGACGCTGCCCAAGCCGGGCGCGAACGACGACGCCGGCAAGGCGGCCGCCGCAACGACCCAGCTCAAGGAACTGCGCAAGCTCGCGAAGACCGTCGCCACCACGCAGATCAGGCGGCTCGAAGCCGCGATGTGCGCGCAGCGCCGCTGGGGCCCCGACGAATTCATGCCCTTCTTCGCCAACCATCCGGTGCTGCGCGTGTTCAGCCGGCCGCTGGTCTGGGGCCTGTTCGATGCCGCCGACAGGCTGCGGGCCACCTTCCGCGTCACCGCCGAAGGCGAGCTGGCCGACCTGCACGACGACCCTGTGAAACTGGCCGACGACGCGCGCATCGGCCTGCCGCATCCGCTGGACTTCGCAGCGCTCGATGCCTCGCTCGCGGCCGCATGGGGCCAGGTGCTGGCCGACTACGAGCTGCTGCAGCCCTTCGAGCAGCTCTCGCGCCAGTCCTTCGTGCTCGACGATGCGCTGCGCGCCAGCCGCGAGCTGCCGCAATGGGCCGGCCGCGCGGTGTCGAACGCCGCGCTCCTGGGCCTGGAGACCCGCGGCTGGGTGCGCGAGATCGGCGACGGCGGCATGGTCAACGCCTTCAACAAGGGCGTGCCCGGAGAGGGCCAGGTCCGCCTGCAGCTGGAGGAAGGCTGGTTCGTGCAGGACAGCCCCGAGGGCAAGACGCTCCAGACCGTGCTCGGCGTGGCGCTCACCGGCACCGAGCGCACGCTGGGCGACCTGCCCGCCATCGCCTTCAGCGAGATCGAGCGCGACCTGCAGCGCGCGATACGAGAGACCGCACCATGAACCGCAACCTCTGGCTGCTCGCCATCTGCCAGGGCCTGCTGCTGACGAACAACGTCACCTTCATCGCCATCAACGGCCTGGTGGGCCTGGCGATCGCGCCGCGCGGCTGGATGGCGACGCTGCCGGTGATGAGCTACGTGATCGGCGGCGCGCTCTCCACCGGGCTGGTGGCGCGCACGCAGCAGCGCTTCGGCCGGCGCGGCTCGTTCCAGACCGGGCTGGCGGTGGCGCTGGTGTCGGCGCTGCTGTGCTGCTTCGCGGCGGTCACCCGCAACTTCTGGCTGCTGTGCTTCGCCACCATCATCGCGGGCTACTACAACGCCAACGCCGGGCTCTACCGCTTCGCCGCGGCAGAACTCGCGGCGCCGGAATGGCGCGAGAAGGCGGTGTCGATGGTGATGGCCGGCGGGCTGATCGGCGCGGTGGCCGGGCCCAACCTCGCGAAGGCCACGCGCGAGGCCTTCGCGGTGCCTTTCGCGGGCGCCTACATCGCGCTCGCCGCGGTGGCGCTGCTGTCGATGGTGGTGATGCACTTCATCGAATTCCCGCCGGCGCCCGCGCGCAAGGAATCGGGCGGCGGACGCTCGCTGTCGGAGATCGCGCGGCAGCCCGTGTTCATCGTGGCGGCCGCAGCCGGCGCGCTGGGCTATGGCGTGATGAACCTGCTGATGGCCGCGACGCCCATCGCGATGCAGATCTGCAGCCTGCCGTTCTCCGATGCCGCGCTGGTGCTCGAATGGCACGTGATCGGCATGTTCGCGCCGGGCTTCTTCACCGGGCACCTGATCCGCCGCTTCGGCGCGCTGCCGGTGATGGGCGCGGGGCTGCTGCTGAACCTCGGCTGCATCGCCGTCGCGCTCTCGGGCGTGGAGCTGCACCACTTCATCACGGCGCTGTTCCTGCTGGGCGTGGGCTGGAATTTCCTGTTCACCGGCAGCACCACGCTCTCGCTCACCGCCTACGCGCCCGAGGAGCGCGACCGCGCCCAGGGCGCGCTCAACTTCTGCGTGTTCGCCACGCTGGCGCTGACCTCGTTCGCCTCGGGCGTGCTGGTGACCACACAGGGCTGGCAACTGCTGAACGTCGGCTCGCTGGTGCCGGTGGTGCTGACCGGTGCGGCGCTGCTCTGGCTGGCGCGCCGCAAGCGCGCCTTCAGGTCCGCGGCGGAAAGCGCCGGTTGAGCCAGCGCTGCAGGGCCTCGAAGACCGGCTCGGCTTCGAGCTCGTTGAAGATCTCGTGGTACAGGCTGTCGAAGCAGTGCGCCTCGACCTTTCCGCCAGGCGCCGCCGCCGAGGCGAAAGCGCGGCTGGCCGCGGGGCGCACGAGGCGGTCGTCGCCCGCGTAGAGCAGCAGCGTGGGCACGGGCCAGGTCGCCGCGCGCTGCAGCACGGCCTGCCCCTCGTACGCGAGGAAGCGCGCGAGGCGCCCGCCGATGCGGTCGTGCGTGAGCGGATCGTCGCGGTAGGCCTGCACCACGGCCGCATCGTGCGAGAGGTAGTTGTCGTCGAGCCCGTTGCCCACGCGCAGGTTGGGCGCGACGCGCGGCAGCACCGCGAGCAGCATCTTCTGGAAGCCGCTCAGCCCCGGGTCGAGCCCCGGCGAGGAGAGCACCAGCGCATCGACCTGCCGTATGCCGCGCGCGACCAGGCTCGCCGCCACCAGGCCGCCGAGGCCGTGGCCCAGCAGCACCAGCGGCAGGCCGGGGTTCTCGCGGCGCGCGTCGTCGATCACCAGCGCGAGGTCGTCCACCAGCCGCAGTTCGCTCGGCAGGCCGCCGCGCGGGCCGCTGGATTCGCCGTGCCCGTAGTGGTCGTGCGCACACACCGCGAAGCCCCATTCGTGCAGGTACTCGGCCAGGCCGTGGTAGCGGCCCGCATGCTCGCCGAGCCCGTGGACCACGACGACCACGGCGCGCACCGGGCCGGGCGCCGGCAGCCGGCGCAATGCGAGCGTCTCGCCACCGGGCGTGGACAGCGAAACGCGCTGCGGCAGAGGCAGCGCCTCGCTCAAGCGGCCACCGGCTCCGATGCTGCTGCGCGGTGCGCGGCCGGCAATGCGGCGATCACTTCGGCCACGGCCGCGGTGAGCTTCTTGGCATAGGGCACGTGAAGGAACTCGTTGGGGCCGTGCGCATTGCTCTTCGGGCCGAGCACACCGCAGACCATCATCTGCGCCTTGGGGAAGCCGGCGCTGAGCATGTTCATCAGCGGGATGGTGCCGCCCTGGCCGATGTAGCCGCAGGAAGCGCCGAAGTGCGCCTTCGAGGCCTTGTTGAGCGCGTCCTCGAACCACGGCGTGATGGTGGGCGCGTTCCAGCCGGTGGCGCCGCCGTTGCTCTCGAAGGTCACGCGGGCCTGGTAGGGCGCGTTGTCCTCCAGCAGCGTCTTGAGGTTCTGCACGGCCTCTGCCGCGTCGACCAGCGGGGGCAGGCGCAGCGACAGCTTGAAGGCGGTGTAGGGGCGCAGCACGTTGCCCGCGTCCTTCAGCGCCGGGAAGCCTTCGGCACCGGTCACCGACAGCGTGGGCTTCCAGGTGCGGTTGAGCAGGGCCTCGACCGGGTCGGTGGTGGTGGGCAGCGCGAACACGGTCGAGCCGCCGCAGTCGTAGTGCGCCCACGGGAAGCGCTTGTAGACCTCGTCGCCGAGGATGGCGGCGGTGGCCTTGGCCTGCGCGAGGCGGTCGGCCGGCACTTCGCAGTGGAAGCTCGCAGGCAGCAGGCGGCCGGTGGCACTGTCCTCGAGGCGGTCGAGCACCTGCCGCATGATGCGGAAGCTCGAAGGCACGAGCCCCGAGGCGTCTCCCGAGTGGATGCCCTCGGTCAGCACCTCGACCTTGAGCGTGCCGCTGGCCATACCGCGCAGCGAGGTGGTGAGCCAGAGCTGGTCGTAGTTGCCGGCGCCGGAGTCGAGGCAGATCACGAGCTCGACGTTGCCCAGGCGCGGGCGCAGCGCGTCGACGTAGGGCAGCAGGTCGTAGGAGCCGCTTTCCTCGCAGGTCTCGATCAGGCCGACGATGCGCGGATGCGCCGCGCCCTGGTTCTTGAGCGCCTGCAGCGCGGCGATGCTGGCGTACACCGCGTAGCCGTCGTCGGCGCCGCCGCGGCCGTAGAGCAGGCCGTTCTCGTACTTGGGCGTCCAGGGGCCGAGGTCGTTGCGCCAGCCGGTGAACTCGGGCTGCTTGTCGAGATGGCCGTACATCAGCACCGTCTCGCCCATGTCGGTGCCGGTGGCTGGCACTTCGAAGAAGAGCACCGGGGTGCGGCCCTCCAGGCGCACGATCTCGAGCTTCAGGCCTTCCACCTTCTGCGCCTCGACCCACGCGGCGGCGTTGCGCAGCACCGTCTCGAGATAGCCGTTGGCCGACCAGTCCTTGTCGAAGCCGGGCGACTTGGCCGGGATGCCGATGTAGTCGGTGAGTTGCTTGAGGATGTCGCCGTCCCATTGGGCGGTGACGTCGGACAGGGCGCGCTCGGCGTCGAGCGTGCCGGCGGGCATTTCGCGGTGCAGGGGGGCGTTCATCGGTGGGTTCTCCGCGGGTGACGAAAGAAAGGACGCATTTTGCGCCCTGGAGCGACCGCGCGTAGAGTGCGGGCGATCTCAACCCGGAGGGCCACGTGAGCAAGGCAAACATCAAGGTGGGCATTGGCGGCTGGACCTACGAGCCCTGGCGCGACAACTTCTATCCCAAGGGGCTCGCGCACGCGAAGGAACTCAACTACGCGAGCCGCAAGGTCAGCGCCATCGAGATCAACGGCACCTACTACAGCACCTTCAAGCCCGAGACCTTCCGCAAGTGGCACGACGACACGCCCGACGACTTCATCTTCTCGATGAAGGCCTCGCGCTTCGCGACCAACCGCAAGCTGCTGTCGGGCGCGGGCGATTCCATCAAGCGCTTCATCGACAGCGGCGTGGCCGAGCTCGGCGACAAGCTCGGGCCGATCGTGTGGCAGTTCATGCCGACCAAGCAGTTCGACGCGGAAGACTTCGAGGCTTTTCTCGCGCTGCTGCCGAAGAAGGAGGGCAGCCGCGCGCTGCGCCACGTGATGGACGTGCGGCACGAGAGCTTCATCGTGCCCGCCTACAAGGCGCTCGCGAAGAAGTACAAGGTGTCGACGGTGTTCACCGACGCCGACAAGTTTCCGTCCTTCGAAGAGCCCGAGGGCGACATCGCCTACGCGCGGCTGATGATGGCCGACGCCAAGCTGAAGCTGGGTTATGCGCCGAAGGCCCTCGACACATGGGCCGAGCGCGCGCAGGGGTGGGCCACGTCGCCGAAGAAGCGCGACGTGTTCGTCTACTTCATCAACGGCGCAAAGGAAAAGGCACCGGCTGCTGCCGGTGCCTTGCTGGAGCGTCTTGGATGGACCGCGCCTGCCACGTGAAAGGCGCCCGTGGGCGCCTCCGGGCCGCTCCCCAGGCGATCCGCGCCATCCCCCTCGAGGGATGGATTTACACGCAGCGAAGCGAAGTGAAAAGCCGGGGGACCGACTTCAGGCCGCAGCCTGCAGCGAGGGCTTGGCGGCGCCGAAGCTGATCTCGCCGGAGATCTGGCCGCCTTCCTCGATCACGATCTTGCCGTAGCGGATCTTGCCCGTGACCTTGCCGGTCGAGTGGATGACGAGCTTCTCGCGCACGGTGAGGCTGCCGTCGAACACGCCGCGGATCTCGGCGATGTCGATCTCGGCGGAGCCCTTGAACGCGCCCTGTTCGGCGATCTGCATCAGGCGCGAGTCCATGGTGGCTTCGACCAGGCCTTCGACCACGAGCGTGTCGCAATCGGTGATCTCCACGCCCTTGAGCTTGATGTTGGGACCGACGGTCAGCTTGCTGCCGCCTTCCTTGGCCGGCGCGGTCGCGGGAGTGTTCAGGCCGCCTTGCTGTGCGGTGAGCGAAGAAGGATTGACGGGGCTTCCGGAGAGGTTGGTGCCCGAGCCGACGAGCGGCGCGGGGCGCGATGTCAACGAATCGGTGTCACGATCACGCTTGCCGAAGAAGGGGGACTGTGTAGCCAAAGGGGAGCTCCTCATGAAAGGGACTATCGTAAGAACGCACCCGCGGCCTGCAGCACTTCATTGCGCAATAAGCGTAACTGAATAAGTCGATTGCGCGCACGACAATGTGTCGCCATGACCCGCCCGAACACTGCAGCCGACGCAGCCACGTCTTCCACCACGCCCGCATCGCGCGCCATGTCCGCCTCTTCGGACTCGCGCTTCGACAAGCCCGCGCGCGGGTGGCGCCGCAAGCTCTTCTCGGTGATCTTCGAGGCCGACACGCGCGCGGGCCTCATGTTCGACCTCGCGCTGATCGCGGTGATCGTGGCCAGCGTGCTGGTGGTGATCCTCGACAGCGTGCAGTCCATCCGCGAGCAGTGGCGCTCGGTGTTCAACGTGCTCGAGTGGGTGTTCACTGCCCTCTTCACGCTGGAGTACATCGCGCGGCTGAGCTGCGTGAACAGGCCGCTGCGCTACGCCACGAGCTTCTACGGCGTGATCGACCTGCTCGCGCTGCTGCCGACCTTCCTCGTGGTCTTCGCGCCCGAGATGGGGCTGGGCTATCTCATCGACGTGCGCATCCTGCGCCTGCTGCGCGTGTTCCGGATCTTCAAACTATCGCGCTACTCGGTCGAGTACCGCGCGCTGGTCTCGGCGGTGGCGGCGAGCCGGCGGAAGATCACCGTGTTCGTCGGCTTCGTGATGCTGGTGGTGCTGGTCATGGGCACGCTGATGTACGTGGTCGAGGGGCCGCAGCACGGCTTCACCAGCATTCCGGTGGCGGTCTACTGGGCGATCTCGACGATGGCCACCGTGGGATTCGGCGACCTCGTGCCCAAGACAGACCTGGGCCGCGCGATCGCCTCGGTGATGATGCTGGTGGGCTGGGGCGTGCTCGCGGTGCCGACGGGCATCGTGACCGCCGAGATGGCGCGGCGGGGCAGCGACGACGACGCGGTGCCGGTGGCGGCTCGCGGCATTCTCGCGATGGCGCAGCCCGCGGCACCCATGCCTGCGGTGCCCTCGAAGAGGCTCACTCCTTCGGCCAGGCGACGCGCCCTTGCGCAGCATCGCCGAGGCGCGCGATGAAGGCATCGGCCTCGGGCTCCGGCAGCGAGAAGGCGAAGGCCACGTCGTCGCCGTGCTGCACGGCCTCGAGCGTCGCGCCTGCTGCGGCGAGTTCGCGCCGCACCAGCCCTTCGAGCGCATAGGGCACCGAGCAGCGCAGGCTGCGCTGGCGCAGGAGCGGCACCAGCGTGGCGCCGAGCAGGGCCTGCGCGACCGCATCGGTGTAGGCCCGCACGAGGCCGCCTGCGCCCAGCTTTACGCCGCCGAAGTAGCGCACCACGGTCGCGAGCGCCCCCTCGACCTGCTGGTGGCGCAGCACTTCCAGCATCGGACGTCCTGCGGTGCCGCCGGGCTCGCCGTCGTCGTTCGCGGCCGACTGCCCGCCCGCCATGAGGGCCCAGCACACGTGCGCCGCCGCGGGATGCTCGGCACGCAGCGAGGCGACCACGGCCAGTGCCGCCGCGCGGTCGGCCACCGGCTGCACGCAGCCGATGAAACGGCTCTTCTTGATGACGAGCTCGCTGTGGACCGGCTGTGCGAGCGTGAAGCTCATCGCGCGATCAGCCGCCGCCGCGCTCGAACTTGAAGACCGCCGTGCTGGCGCGCGCGTTGGGCAGCCAGCGCACGCCGCGGCCGTTCTGCAGCCCGAAGGCGTCGAGGATGCGAAGGTTGTTCTTGCCGGCCAGCACCTCGAAGTCCTTGAAGGTGCCGACGCGGATGTTGGGCGTGTCGTACCACTGGTAGGGCAGGCGGCGCGTGACGGGCATGCGCCCGCGCGCCACGCTCAGGCGGTTGGGCCAGTGCGCGAAGTTGGGGAAGGCGACGATGCCGATGCGGCCCACGCGCGCGGTCTCGCGCAGCATGACCTCTGCATTGCGCAGGTGCTGCAGCGTGTCGATCTGCAGCACCACGTCGAAGGAGGCGTCGTCGAACATCGCCAGTCCTTCGTCGAGGTTGAGCTGGATCACGTCGACGCCGCGGCGGATGCACTGCAGCACGTTGCCGTCGGCGATCTCCACGCCGTAGCCGGTGCAGCCGCGTTCGCGCTGCAGCAGGTCGAGCAGGGCGCCGTCGCCGCAGCCGAGGTCGAGCACGCGCGAGCCCTGCGGCACGAGTTCGGCGATGAGGCGTTGGTGTTCGAGGTCGCTCATTGCTGGAACTCCTTGGCGACACGCTCGAAGTAGGAGCGCACCACGCCCATGTAGCGCACGTCGTCCAGCAGGAAGGCGTCGTGGCCGTGCGGCGCGTCGATCTCGGCGTAGCTCACGTTGCGGCTGTTGTCGAGCAGTGCCTTGACGATCTCGCGGCTGCGCGCGGGCGAGAAGCGCCAGTCGGTCTTGAAGCTCACGAGCAGGAACTTGGCGCGCGCCTGTGCGAGCGCGGCGCTGAGCTTGCCGCCGTGGTTGCGCGCGGGGTCGAAGTAGTCGAGCGCACGGGTGATCAGAAGGTAGGTGTTGGCGTCGAAGTACTCGCTGAACTTGTCGCCCTGGTAGCGCAGGTAGCTCTCGATCTGGAACTCGACGTCCTGCGTGGAATAGCGGTAATCGGCGCCCGCCACCTCGCCCTTGTTCTCGCCCTCCACCGCGCTGCGCAGGATGCGGCCGAACTTGGCGTTCATCACGTCGTCGCTGAGGTAGGTGATGTGGCCGATCATCCGCGCGATGCGCAGGCCGCGCTTGGGCACCACGCCGTGCTCGTAGAAATGGCCGCCGTGGAAGTCGGGGTCGGTCACGATGGCGCGGCGAGCCACCTCGTTGAAGGCGATGTTCTCGGCCGTGAGGTTGGGCGCGCTGGCCACCACCACGGCGTGGCGCACGCGCTCGGGGTACTGCAGCGTCCAAGAAAGCGCCTGCATGCCACCCAGGCTCCCGCCCATCACGGCGGCGAGCGTCTCGATGCCGAGCGCGTCGAGCAGCGCCGCCTGGGCGTCGACCCAGTCCTCGACCGTCACCACCGGGAAGTCGGCGCCGTAGACGCGGCCGGTGGCAGGGTTGACGTGCATCGGTCCGGTAGAGCCGAAGCAGGAGCCGAGGTTGTTGACGCCGATCACGAAGAAGCGGTCGGTGTCGAGTGGTTTGCCCGGGCCCACCATGTTGTCCCACCAGCCCTCGGAGCGGGCCTGCCCCTGGTAGACGCCCGCGACGTGGTGCGATGCGTTGAGCGCATGGCACACGAGCACGGCGTTGCTGCGGTCGGCGTTCAGGGTGCCGTAGGTTTCGAAGGCGAGCGTGTAGTCGCTGATCGATGCGCCGCTGCGCAGGGCCAGCGGACCTGCGAACTGCATCGACTGCGGAGTGACGACCAAAGGTGGCGACGAAGACATGAATGAAAAAACCCGGCCTCGCCAAAAACGAGCCGGGTTGTTCGCCAACTGACTGTCTTTAGCTGCATTTATCAAGCGCCCGCAAGCTGAAGCAAATCGGCGCAGGGGGAGTATATCCCCCAGGCTTCGCGCACTGCGTGTCGCTTCGCCAACCCCCTTGGGAAGGGGGCAACACCTGCGGCCCGGCACAGCCGGTTCCGCGGTGTTCCTGGAAGGGGGACGGTGTTTTTTATATGCCGACGATCATGAGAACGCCGAGCACCAGGAAGATCGCCGCCGAGATGCCGTGCACGAGCTTGATCGGCACACGCCGCACGATCTTCTCGCCGAGCCACACCACAGGCGCGTTCGCCAGCATCATGCCCAGCGTGGTGCCCACGACCACCCAGAAGTAGTCGTGCGTGAAGCGCGCGGCGAGCATGACGGTGGCGATTTGGGTCTTGTCGCCCATCTCGGCGAGGAAGAACGCGACGACCGTGGTGCCGAAGACGCCGAACTTCGACTTGCCGGGGGCATCGTCGTCGTCGAGCTTGTCGGGGATCAGCATCCAGACGGCCATCGCGATGAACGAGCCGCCCAGTATCCAGCGCAGCACTTCCGGCCCGAGCCAGCGCGTGAGGTAGTTGCCGACCGCGCCCGCGAGCGCGTGGTTGATGACGGTGGCGGCGAAGATGCCGAGGACGATGGGCCAGGGTTTCCTGAAACGCGCGGCCAGGAGAAGGGCCAGGAGCTGGGTCTTGTCGCCCATTTCCGCGAGCGCGACGACGCCCGTTGCTACGAGAAAAGCTTCCATGATGAACGTGGGGTTCCTTGGGCCGAAGGACGCAATTGACCGTGCAACACCTTCGGCCATATTCCCGAAGTTGCACAGTCAAAGGTCTCGCCAGGTGTTTTCACTGCACGCGCCATATCCTGGTGGGACAGGACAAGTCTGTTGACGCGGGCCCTTCTCGCAGATCGGAAGGCGGCTACTCCCCAATGACGAGCGGAATTCTACATGCGCGCGCAGATGTAGGGCGAAGGATTTCGCTTTGCCATGCCAGTAGGCGCTAACTTTCGAATTGTTTTGACAGGTGCTACCTCAAGAAGCAATTTCCCGCTTGCAATTCGGATATTTCACCCATAATGCACGAGCCTCCCTCTTCAATTTGGTCGGGGGGCAGTTCGGTGATCGGCCAGTTTCGCGCGACTCGACGCTCTCGTTTGAGTGATGCTTTCGGGACTCCATCGCTTTTCTTGATGTGTTTATAGGAGTCCCTTGATGGGCAACAAACTGTACGTCGGCAACCTGCCTTACTCGGTGCGCGACGGAGATCTCGAACAAGCCTTCGGGCAGTTCGGCGCCGTGACCAGCGCCAAGGTCATGATGGAACGTGACACCGGCCGCTCGAAGGGCTTCGGCTTCGTCGAGATGGGCAGTGACGCGGAAGCGCAGGCTGCGATCAACGGCATGAACGGCCAGCCTCTGGGTGGCCGCAGCGTCGTCGTCAACGAAGCACGCCCGATGGAAGCGCGTCCCCCGCGCAGCGGCGGCTACGGCGGCGGCGGCGGTGGTGGTGGTTATGGCGGCGGTGGTGGCGGTGGCTACGGCGGCGGTGGTGGCGGCTACGGTGGTGGCGGTCGCTCCGGCGGCGGCGGCGGTTACGGCGGCGGTGGCCGCAGTGGCGGCGGCGGTGGTGGCGATGGCGGTTTCCGCAGCCCCTACGGCGCAGGCCCCCGCGGCGGCGGCCGCTCGGGCGGCGGCGGTGGTTACGGCGGCGGCAACAGCGGCTACTGAACCCTGCGACTCCTCCAAAGAACACTCAGACTGAAAAGGCTCCCTCGGGAGCCTTTTTCTTTGCCTGTCTGATTTGCCTATCCACCTGCTTTTTCGCTTGCCTGCAGATAGGCATCCGGTTGGATGCGATCGGGTCGACCCGACCCTTCAGGCCTCGCCGCTTCGCTTCTTCCGCTCGCGCCCCTGCACTGCGCGGTCCAGCAGGGCGTTCGGCAGCATGCGCATGATCTTCGCGACCACACCCATCTGCCAAGGGATCACGCGATAGCTGGTGCCGGCCTCGATGGCACGCAGCGCCTGGGCTGCGAAGTCTTCCGCCTTCATGAGGAAGGGCATGCCATAGCGGTTGCCCTGCGTGAGCGGCGTGTCGATGTAGCCCGGGCACAGGGTGACGACCTTGACGCCGCTGTTGTGCAGTTCGCCGCGCAGGCTCTCGCAGTACGCCACCACGCCGGCCTTGCTGGCGCAGTAGGCACCGTGCCCTGGCAGCCCTCGAATGGATGCCACGCTGCCGATGCCCACGAGCCGCCCGCTGCCGCGCTCGACCATCGCCCGCACGAACGGGTGGAAGGTGGCCATCAGGCCCACGTTGTTGGTCGCGAAGGTGCGCGCCATCACGTCGATGTCATCGCGCTCCCCCGTGTCGATGCCGACGCTGATGCCCGCATTGGCGATCACCACGTCGGGCAGCCCCTGCTGTTCGATGCAGGCCTTGCCGGCGGCGACGATGCTGTCGGTCAGCGCCACGTCGGCGCCGTAGACCCGGTAGCGGTCGGGGCTCAGCCGGCGGTCGCTCGCCCACGATTCGATCTCACCCGTGCGGCGCGCGACCAGCGCCAGCCGGTAGCCCGCGTCGTAGAAGCTCGCGGCCAGCGCCTGGCCGATGCCGCTGGACGCGCCGGTGATGAAGACGAGCGGGGAGCCGTTGGCCATGCGACGAATCTTCCTCAGCGCTTCCTGGCCGGCGCGGGAGCCGCGGCCGCTGCCGCCGACGGGATCAGCACCCCGCGCACCCGGCCGTTGAGGTTGGCCACGCCGCTCAGGTTGTCGTAGTCGAGCGTGTCGCCGGTGAACTGGTCGGTGCCGCGGATGAGCGTGACCGGCTTGTTCGAGGTGACGCGCTCGGTGTCGACGTAGGCGTGCAGGAAGTCGCCGCGGAACTCGAGCCGCGGTGTGGGCTTGCCGTTCGGCCCCACCGACGGATCGCGGATGACGATCGCGTTGCCGAAGAGCTGGATCTCGCTGCCGTCGGAATTCGACAGCCCCCGGTCGGCGCTGCCGCGCGTCACGAGCCCCTCGGGCGACACCGAGCGCATGCGCACCTTGTCGATCTCGATGGTGTCGGTGTCGGGGTAGTGACGGCCTTCGACGCCGTGCAGCTCGCTGCGCAGGTCGCCGTTGGGCAGGAAGTTCTTGATGACGAAGTCGCGCATGAAGTAGTCGGGCTCATGCGTGGGCGCGACCTTGGCAGCGGGCTCCAGCAGCTTGGGCGCATTGCGCACCAGCCAGTAGGTGCCCAGCGCGACGGCGGCCGTCAGGATGATCGGCAGGTAGATCGTGGCGCGGTCGAGGCCGTCGCGCAGCATGTTCCATGCGCGTTTCATGCCGCTCATGCGCCGGGTCCCTTCGCAGCGTCGAGCAGGACGCGGTACTGGCCGCAGGCCGTGACCAGCAGGTCGCAGAACTCCCGCGCCGCGCCTTCGCCGCCGCGGGCCTCTGTCACGTAGCGCGCGATGCCGCGCACTTCCGCATGGGCATTGGCCGGCGCCGCAGAAAAGCCGACGCGCGAGAGCACCGGCAGGTCGGGCCAGTCGTCGCCGATGGCCGCGGCCTGCGTCCATGTGAAGCCGAGCTGGTCGAGCATGGCCTGCGCGGCAGGAAGCTTGTCCTCGGTGCCGTAGCGCACGTGCTCGATGCCCAGCGCCTCCAGGCGCACGCGCAGCGGCTTGGAATCGCGGCCGGTGATCACCGCCGGCACGATGCCCGCCTTGCGCAGGAGCTTCAGGCCGTAGCCGTCGAGGATGCTGAAGCGCTTGAGCGTCTCGCCGTGCTCGGTGAAGTACACGCCGCCGTCGGTCAGGACGCCGTCGATGTCGAAGAAGGCGATGCGCACGTCCTGCGCGGCGAGCAGTGTCTCGGCCTGGAAGTCGAGCGGCATCAGATGACTTTCGCCCGCATCAGGTCGTTGGTGTTGATCGCGCCGACGACCACGCCTTCGCCGTCGATCACGAACAGACGCGTGATGCCGCACTGCTCCATGAGTTCGGCGGCTTCCACCGCCAGCGCATCGACGCGGATGGTGCGCGGGTTGCGGTGCATGACCTCGGCCGCCCTGGGGCTGCGCAGGTCGGCGCCGGCCTCGATCAGCCGGCGCAGGTCGCCGTCGGTGAAGATGCCCGAAGCGCGCCCGTCGGACTCCACCACCGCGGCGGCGCCGAAGCCCTTGTTGCTCATGGCGCGCATCAGCTCGCTGATGTTGGCGTCCGGCGCCACGCGCGGGACGTCGTCGCCCGAGCGCATGACGTCGCTCACGTGGGTGAGCAGCTTGCGCCCGAGCGCACCGCCCGGGTGCGAGCGCGCGAAGTCTTCAGAGCCGAAGCCGCGTGCGTCCAGCAGCGCCACGGCCAGCGCGTCGCCCATCGCCATCTGGGCGGTGGTGCTGGCGGTGGGGGCGAGGTTGAGCGGGCAGGCTTCCTTGGAGACGCCCGCGTCGATGACGATGTCGGCGTGGCGGGCGAGGGTGGATTCGGGGCGGCCAGTCATGGCGATCAGGGGCACGCCCTGGCGCTTGACGACCGGCAGGATGACGGTGAGCTCGTCGACCTCGCCGCTGTTGGAGATGGCGAGCACCAGGTCGACCGACTTGATCATGCCGAGGTCGCCATGGCTGGCCTCGGCCGGGTGCACGAACATCGCGGGCGTGCCGGTGGAGGCGAGAGTGGCGGCGATCTTGCGGCCGACATGGCCGCTTTTGCCCATGCCCATCACGACCACGCGGCCGCGCACTTCGAGGATCTTGCGCACGGCCTCGACGAAGCTCGGGCCGACGCGGCTCTTCAGGCCGGCGACGGCTTCGGCTTCGATGTCGAAGGTGAGGCGTGCCCGGGCCAGGATGGCTTCGGGGTCGGCCACGGGGGCCGGGGCGGGACGGGAGCTCATCGCCGGATTTTACGGGCCAGCGGCTTGCCCCCGCGGCCCGCGGGCCCCTCGCGGTACGGGCCCGTTGGCGGGCCTGCGCTGCGCGGGGCCCGGTGTCCTACCTGGTCCTCCCTGGTCCTCCCTGAAGCGCCGCGCACGGCTCTTGCTCTAGCATCGGCGTCTATGTCTTCGTTCGATCTCACGCTGTTGTATTTGCTGGCCGCGGTGATCGGCGTGGTGGCGTGCCGCTCCCTCAAGCTGCCGCCAATGCTGGGCTATCTCTCGGCCGGCGTGCTGATCGGGCCGCACGCCTTCGCGCTGGCCCAGAACACCGAGGGCATCCAGCACCTCGGCGAGTTCGGCGTGGTGTTCCTGATGTTCGTGATCGGGCTGGAATTCAGCCTGCCCAAGCTGCGCGCGATGCGAAAGCACGTGTTCGGCCTGGGCATGCTGCAGGTGCTGCTGACCATGGCCCTGGCCACCGCCGGCGCGCTGCTGCTGGCACGGCTGCTGCCGCCTGCATGGCACCTGGGCTGGCAGACGGCGCTGGCGCTGTCGGGCGCGCTCACCATGAGCAGCACCGCCATCGTGGTCAAGCTGATGGCCGAGCGGCTCGAGCTTGAGAGCGAGCACGGCAAGCGCGTGATGGGCGTGCTGCTTTTCCAGGACCTGGCGGTGGTGCCGCTGCTGGTGCTGATTCCCGCCCTGGGCGCACCGCCCGAGGCGCTGGCCAAGGCGCTGGGGCTGGCGCTGCTGAAGGCGAGCTTCCTGATCGGTGTGTTGCTGTACGGCGGCCCGCGCGTGATGCGCTGGTGGCTCACGCTGGTGGCGCGGCGCCGCAGCGAGGAGCTCTTCATCCTGAACGTGCTGCTGGTCACGCTGGGGCTGGCCTGGCTCACCGAACTGGCCGGACTGAGCCTGGCGCTGGGCGCCTTCATCGCGGGCATGCTGGTGTCGGAGACCGAATACAAGCACCAGGTCGAGACCGACATCCGCCCCTTCCACGACGTGCTGCTGGGGCTGTTCTTCATCACCGTGGGCATGTCGCTCGACTGGCACATCGTGGTGGAACGCTGGGTGCTGGTGGGTGTGCTGCTGCTGTTGCCGCTGGCCTTCAAGCTGGCGCTGGTGACGGTGCTGGCGCGGGTGCTGGGCGCCACGTCCGGCGTGTCGCTGCGCACCGGCCTTTACCTCGCGCAGGCCGGCGAGTTCGGCTTCGTGCTGCTGACGCTGGCGCAGGAGCGCAGCCTGCTGCCGCAATGGCTGGCCAACCCGGTGCTGGCGTCGATGGTGCTGTCGATGCTGGCGACGCCCTTCATCATCATGTACAGCAACGCCATCGTGCGGAAGCTGGTGGCCAGCGACTGGATGCAGCAGTCGCTGCAGATGACGACCATCGCGCGCAAGACAATCAACACGGCGCAGCACGTGATCATCTGCGGCTACGGGCGCTGCGGCCAGAACCTGGCGCGCATCCTGGAGCGCGAGGGCATCCCCTACATGGCGCTCGACCTCGACCCCGACCGCGTGCGCCAGGCCGCCGCCGCCGGCGACTCGGTGGTGTTCGGCGATGCGGCCCGGCTGCAGGCGCTGATGGCCGCGGGCCTGGCACGCGCCAGCGCGGTGGTGGTCACCTACCTCGACGTGCCCGGCGCGATGAAGGTGCTGGCCAACACCCGCGCCCACGCGGCACACGTGCCGGTGATCGTGCGCACGCAGGACGACCACGACCTGGAAAAGCTGCAGGCCGCCGGCGCGACCGAGGTGGTGCCCGAGGCCATCGAGGGCTCGCTGATGCTCGCGAGCCATGCGCTGGCGCTGGTCGGCGTGCCGATGCGGCGCGTGATCCGCGTGGTGCAGGACCAGCGCGATGCCCGCTACAACCTGCTGCGCGGCTACTTCCACGGCGCCGACGACGACAACGCCGACGAGATCGATCACGAGCGGCTCAACAGCTTCACGCTGGATGCCCGCGCACGCGCCGTGGGGCAGACGCTGTCGGGCCTGGGGCTGCACGCGCTGGGCGTGCGCATCGCCAGCCTGCGCCGACACGACGGCCACCCGCGCTCGGTGGCCGACGACACGGTGCTGTCGGACGGCGACACCCTGGTGCTTTCCGGCAAGCCTGCCGCCCTGGCGATGGCCGTCGAGCGGCTGCAGAAGGGCTGAGCGGCAGCGCGCCGTTCCCCGCCCTTTTTCGCCGCCGCGCTCAGTTGACGAGCGTCGGGTTGCGCTTCTCTTCGTCGATGCGCTGCTGGCGCCGCACCGCCTCGCACTGCGCATGGGCCTTGTATTCGGGCTTCAGGCACTGGGCCGCCATGCATTGCGCCCTGGCGATGAAGTTGCGGTCGCCGCACATCGCTGAGGGCTCGGCCGGAGCCGCCGGTACGGGCGGTGGGGCGGCGGCTGCCACGGGAGGCGGCGCCTCGGCGGCGGGCTGCGGCGCGGCAGCAGCGGCCGGCTGCTTGCGCGCCTGCCTGGCGGCGGAGGGCTTGGGCGGCGTGGACGCCGTCGGCGCGGCTTCCGCCGGAGCGGCCGATATCGCCGCTGGCGCCTGATCGGCAGCCTGCGCATCCGCCGCGGGGGGCTCGGCAGCTGGCGGCGGCGCCGGCGGCTCGGCCACGAGCGGCGCAGCCACGGGCGCTGGCGCTTCGGCGGCCGGCGGCGCGGCTTCATCGGCAGCGGGAGCGGTCTTGCGCGTGCCGTAGCCGGACCAGCCCGCCACAATCATCGCCACCGCTACCAGCAGCAGGCCGACCCACAGCAGGATGGCCCGCCGGCGCGGCGGCTGGTCGACCGCAGCTGGCTTGCGCAGCCCGGCCCGGTCTTTCCTCGATCTCTCGCGCGACGACGCCCAGCTCGATTCCAGCCCCTGCGGCGCGGCGGCCGGCGCCGGCATGCGCAGCGAACCATCGTCGTGCAGCATGAGCACGGTCTGCTCGTCGTCGTCGTGCCGCGGCGCGGAGGCCGGCGACCTGCTGAAGAACGACTGGCGGGCCGGCGTCGGCGCGGGCGCGATCTCCTCGAGCGGGGCGGGAATGGTCGGTGCGCGAAGCTGGGCGGGTGCGGTTGTGGCCCATTCGCGCTCGGGCGTGGGCGGCGGCGGGATCCGGTCTCCCGCGGCGGACAGCTTGATGCCGCAGCTCCTGCAGAACTTCGCTCCCTCACGGTTCTCCGTGCTGCAGACCGGACAGATCGAGGCCATGGATTGCTTGCTGACTACTTCTTGTTTTTCAGGGGTCCTGAACGGAGACGGCCGGCCTGCATCCGCCGGATCGGCGCGGCGGCGAGCGGTGGCGGAAGCTTCCAGTTCAGGTCACCGCGACGCGCTTGGAGCGGTGCGCCATGCGCTTGGCGATCACGCCGCCGAGCGCCATAGCGATCTCCAGCGCCATATTGGGCTGGCGGTTGGACATCTCTGCGAAGCGGATCGCGGTGAGCCGCCAGACGCGGCCCGCGCCGGTGACCACCACGTTCGCCGAATGCGGCTGCCGCGAGAAGAACGAGCCTTCGCCGACCACCGACCCCGCGGTGAGCACGGCCAGCTTCATCTGTTCCTTGCTGCTGACGCGGTGCACGCTGATGGCACCGCTCTCGACGAAGAATACCGAGCGGTCGGGCGTGCCCTGTTCGATCAGCACGTCGCCGATGCCGGTGTCGATCGGCTGCAGGTAACCCGCCAGCGTTTCCCATTGCTGGACGCTGAACGTCAACGCGAAGGCGTCGGTGTTGATGTTCTCCGCGATGGCGCGGCTCAGGTTCTGGATGGACATGTGTTTCTCGGCCCCCGCATGTGGGCTGAAGTATCCGCGATGGCCGTGTTATTCGGCTACAACTGTTTACGTTTTTTGGGCAGCGGCCGCCGCCATATGTGGCTATTTGCCAATGCAGAAGCGCGAGAAGATGACGCCCAGCAGGTCGTCCGCGCCGAACTCGCCGGTGATCTCGTTCAGCGCGTTCTGCGCAAGGCGAAGTTCTTCGGCCAGCAGGTCGAGCAGCTGCGCCTGCGCCCCGAGGTGGTCGGCGGCAAGCGCCAGGTGTGTTTCGACCCGCGCCAGCGCCTGCACATGGCGCGCACGTGCGAGGTACACGCCCTCGGGCACGGCCTGCCAGCCGGCCATGGCCAGCAGCTGCTCGCGCAGGGGCTCGATGCCCAGGCCGGTCTTGGCAGACAGAGCGATGCCCTGCGCCGGACTGGCGGCGGGTGCCGCATCCTGCTTGTTCCAGACGTCGAGCACCGGCACGCTCGCGGGCAGCTTGCGCTGGAGGCCGGCCAGGATCTCGGCGTCGGCGGCGGCGTAGTCGGGCTGGTCGGCGCGCGTCAGGTCGTGCAGGAACAGCACCGCATCGGCGCTCTCGATCTGCCCCCAGGCGCGCGCCACGCCGATCTGTTCGACCTCGTCGCTGCTCTCGCGCAGGCCGGCGGTGTCGGCCACGTGCAGCGGCACGCCGTGGATCTGGATGGTCTGCGAGACCACGTCGCGCGTGGTGCCCGCCACCGCGCTCACGATGGCCAGCTCGGCGCCGGCCAGCGCATTGAGCAGCGAGCTCTTGCCCGCGTTGGGCTGTCCCGCGATCACGACCTTGATGCCCTCGCGCAGCAGGGCGCCCTGGCGCGCACGCTGCTGCACGGCGGCCAGCTGCGACTGCAGCTTCGCCAGCTGCCCGGCCGCGTCGGCCTTCTGCAGGAAGTCGATCTCCTCCTCGGGGAAGTCGAGCGTGGCCTCCACCAGCATGCGCAGGTGGATCAGCGCGTCGCGCAGCGTATGGATCTCGCGCGAGAAGGCGCCCGACAGCGAGCGCCCAGCGCTGCGCGCGGCCGCCTCGGTGCTGGCGTCGATCAGGTCGGCGATGGCCTCGGCCTGCGCCAGGTCGATCTTGCCGTTGAGGAAGGCGCGCTGGCTGAATTCGCCGGGCTCCGCCACACGCAGCCCGGGCAGGCGCGCCCGGCCGGTGACCGGATCGGGCTCGGCCGCCGCTTCGAGGCAGCGCGCCAGCAGCAGCTGAAGCACCACCGATCCGCCATGCGCCTGCAGCTCGAGCACGTCCTCGCCGGTGAAGGAGTTGGGCGAGGGAAAGTGGATGGCGAGGCCGTGGTCGACGGGCTCGCCGTCGGCGCCGCGGAACGGCAGGTAGGTGGCCTCGCGCGGCTTGAGCGCGCGGCCGCAGATCGCGTCGACCAGCGGCGCCAGCCTCGCGCCCGACACGCGCACGATGCCGACCGCGCCGCGCCCCGAGGCGGTGGCGATGGCGACGATGGGATCGGAAGTGCGGGCGAGCATGGTTGTGCGGATTCTTTCAGCAAAAAGGGCCGCTGACGCGGCCCTTCGAAGGATGGCTGGAGTGCCGTGCGGCTACTGCCGCCGTCACTTGGTGCCGAGCACGCCCAGCCGCTTGTTGATGAACCACTGCTGCGCGATCGACAGCACGTTGTTCGTGATCCAGTACAGCACCAGACCGGCCGGGAAGAAGATGAACATCACGCTGAAGGCCAGCGGCATGATCCACATCAGCTTGGCCTGCATCGGATCGGGCGGCGTCGGGTTGAGCCAGGTCTGGAAGAGCGACGTGGCCGTCATCACGATCGGCAGGATGTACCAGGGGTCGGGTGCCGACAGGTCGGTGATCCAGCCGATCCACGGCGCGTGGCGCATCTCGACCGACGACAGCAGCACCCAGTAGAGCGCGATGAACACGGGGATCTGGATCAGGATCGGGAAGCAGCCGCCCATCGGGTTGACCTTCTCGGTCTTGTAGATCCGCATCATCTCCTGCTGCATCTCTTGCGGCTTGTCCTTCAGCCGCTCGCGCATTTCCATGATCTTCGGGTTGATGGCCTTCATCTTGGCCATGCTGGCGTAGGCCTTGGCGTTGAGCCAGTAGAAGGCCGCCTTCAGCAGCACCACCAGCGCGACGATCGACCAGCCCCAGTTGCCCAGGAGGCCGTGCAGCTGGGTGAGCAGCCAGTACAGCGGCTTGGAGATGATCGCGAAGATGCCGTAGTCCTTCACCAGGTCCAGGCCGGGGGCGATGGCTTCGAGCTTCTTCTCTTCTTCAGGGCCTGCGAACAGCGCACTGTTCACGACCTGCGTGGCACCCGGAGCGATCTTCGGCAGCGTAGCCACCATGGCGATGGAGAACTGGTTGTCGCCCAGGTCCTTCACGCGGAACTCGCGGCGCAGCTGCTCGCTGGCCGGGTCGCCCTTGAGCAGCCAAGCCGATGCGAAGTAGTGCTGCACCATCGCGATCCAGCCGTCGTTGGCAGGCGGCGGCGGTTCGATCTTGCCCTTGGCGATGTCCTTGAAGTCGAGCTTGTGGAATTTCTTCTCGTTGGTGTAGGCGGCCGGGCCGGTGAAGGTGTTGGTGCCGAACATGGTGCCGGCGGCCACCGTGCCATGGCGCAGCAGCTGCAGGTACAGCTGCGCGTCGCGCGGCTGGTCGCTCACGTTGACCACTTCGTGTCGCACGCCGATGACGTAGTCGCCGCGGTGGAACACGTAGGTCTTGACGTACTTCAGGCCGCCGACGGGGGCGCTCTCGAAGCTCACTTCCAGCGTGTTCTGGCCGTCGGCCATCTCGCGCGGGCCGGGCCTGGGCGTCATCTGCGTCAGGTGATTGGGGTAGCGCTCACCGGTGTCGACCTGGTTGAGCAGGCCGGTCTGCGCGACGTAGCGGGTGGCGGGTGAGCCATTTTCGAACAGGACCACGTGCTTGGTGCGGTCGGCCTCGTCGTACTTCAGCAGCTCGAGGTAGTTGACGGTGGCGCCTTCGCTGTCGATCGTGGCCTTGAACAGGTCGGTGGTCACCTTGATCTGCTCGCGCGGCGTGGCCGCGACGGGCTGCGTCGGCACTGCGCCCGCGTTGCCGCTGGAAGCGCCGGACGCGGTCGGCACGCCGTTGTTGGCCGCGGGAGTGGCATTGGCGGGAGCGGCGGCGGTGGCGGCCGGCTTGGTCGACGGCAGGAAGGTCGGCTTGTTGCCGTTGAAGACCTGCCATTGGTCCCACAGCAGCACCAGCGAGAAACCAAAAATCACCCACAGTATCGTGCGGCGGATATCGTTCATGACGAAGACTTCTTGTCGGAAGAGAGAAGAGACGAAAACAGCGATCCTGACCGGTCAGTGCGACGCTGCGATTTCGGCGGGACCGGATCGTGGCCGCCCTGGCACCAGGGCTGGCATCGCGCGATGCGGTGTAGGGTGAGATAGCTGCCCTTGAGCGCGCCGTGCACTTCCAGCGCCTCGATCGAATACACGGAGCATGTCGGCGTGAAGCGGCACGACTGGCCGAGCCAGGGGCTCAGCAACAGCCGGTAGGCCTTCACGATGCCGATCAGCAGGCGTTTCATGACGAGAAGGGAGCCGGAGAGGGGGCCGGCGCCTGCGCAGCCGGAGCGCGCGCGGCCCGTGCGAGCAATTGCTGGAGTTCGGCGCGTACGGCGGCCTTGAGCTTGTCCGAGGAGGCGCTCACGAACTCCTTGCGGTCGAAGCCTGCGCGCAGGCGCACAACGTGCGCGGCACGCGTAAGGCCAGCGCCTGATTCGGCGCTCACGGAATAGATCTGGCGCTTTATGGCGTTGCGCGTGACGGCGCGGCGCGCCCAGCGCTTGGGCACCATGGCGCCCAGCCAGATGTCGTCGGACGCGAACAACGGCTGTGCGCTCGATGCGAGATCGAGCGCACAGCGGTGCAATGCGAAATGAGCAGTGCGCGCCACAGTGGCACCTGCGAGGACGGCCTGGAATTGCGCGCGGGTCTTGAGCCGCTGCATGGAAGCCGGGCCGCCCGCGTCGCACCTGCTCGGGCCAGGCACGCTGGCTGTTCGAGTTGGCGCTGACGGGTCGGCTGCTGGCAACGGCAGGCGGGCTGCCGTCAGACGGCCAGGCGCTTGCGGCCCTTGGCGCGGCGTGCGTTGATGACGGCGCGGCCACCGCGGGTCTTCATGCGGACCAGGAAGCCGTGGGTACGGGCGCGGCGGACTTTGGATGCTTGGTAGGTGCGTTTCATGGTGATTTCCTAATTCCCTGTTCGCGCTGGCCCTTCGCGCTTTCGTACTGAAACGTACTGAAAGCACGAAGTTCCTGCGGGGCGCCGGGGCGGGCGTGTTTCGGATGGCCCCCGAAAGACGCAAAGAGGTTTTCAGGGAAACCCGCAATTATCGCAAACATTGGGGCCCTGAACAATCTTCGAGCAGATTTGCGGGCCTTTCGACACACTCCCCGGCGTGTGGATAAGGTTTTGACAAGTTAGAATGCCGGGCGCCTTCCAGCAGAGAATATCCACAATACCTATACCAAAAAATGCCCGAGGGTCCCTTCACTATTCCCCACGCCCATGTCGACTGACGGCATCGGCGAAAGCCTCTGGCAGGCCTGCGTCGACCAGCTCGCACAGGAGCTGTCCGAGCAGCAGTTCAACACCTGGATCAAGCCCCTGACGGCACAGGTCGCCGACGACCTGTCGCGCATGACCGTGTTCGTCGCCAACCGGTTCAAGCTCGACTGGATCCGCGCCCAGTACGCCGGCAAGATCGCCGCCATGGCGGAGAAGATATACGGCCAGCCGGTCGCCATCGAGTTAGCGCTTGCTCCTCGTGAAGTGCCCGTGCGTTCTGCACCCGTGGCCGTCATGACCGAAACGGACGTGCCGCGCGACGTGGCCGGCCCGGGCGAGGAGCCGGCCGCCGCCGGCTTCAAGAACCGCCTGAATTCCGGCCTCACTTTTGACACCCTGGTCGAGGGCACGGCCAACCGCATGGCACGCGCCGCTGCAATGCACGTGGCCGGCATGCCGGGCCATCTGTACAACCCTCTTTTCATCTACGGCGGCGTCGGCCTGGGCAAGACCCACCTGATGCATGCTGTGGGCAACCGGCTGCTGGCCGACAAGCCGGACTCCAAAGTTCTCTACATCCATGCCGAGCAGTTCGTCTCGGATGTGGTCAAAGCCTATCAGCGCAAGACCTTCGATGAGTTCAAGGAGCGCTACCATTCGCTCGACCTGCTGCTGATCGACGATGTGCAGTTCTTCGCCAACAAGGACCGGACGCAGGAAGAATTCTTCAATGCGTTCGAGGCCCTGCTGGCCAAGAAGTCGCACATCGTGATGACCAGCGACACCTATCCGAAGGGCCTGGCCGACATCCACGAGCGCCTGGTCTCGCGCTTCGATTCCGGCCTCACCGTCGCCATCGAGCCACCCGAGCTCGAGATGCGCGTGGCCATCCTGATCAACAAGGCGCGCGCCGAATCGGCCGAGATGCCGGAAGAAGTGGCCTTCTTCGTCGCCAAGAACGTGCGCTCCAACGTGCGCGAGCTCGAAGGCGCGCTGCGCAAGATCCTCGCCTACTCGCGCTTCAACCAGAAGGAGATCTCGATCGCCCTGGCGCGCGAGGCGCTGCGCGACCTGCTGTCGATCCAGAACCGTCAGATCTCGGTCGAGAATATCCAGAAGACGGTGGCCGACTATTACAAGATCAAGGTCGCCGACATGTACAGCAAGAAGCGCCCGGCCAGCATCGCGCGGCCGCGGCAGATCGCGATGTACCTGGCCAAGGAACTCACGCAGAAGAGCCTGCCGGAGATCGGCGAGCTGTTCGGCGGGCGCGATCACACGACGGTGCTGCACGCGGTGCGCAAGATCTCGGGCGAGCGCCAGCAGCTCACCGAGCTCAACCAGCAGCTCCACGTGCTAGAGCAGACCCTCAAGGGCTGACCGGAAAGAAATCGGATGTCGTCCAGGAAGCTCCCCGCGACAGCGGAGAATGGCGCCCTGCAAGCTGATTCAAAGAGATAGGAAGAGGAAGAAGACATGATCGTTTTGAAGGCAACCCAGGACAAGGTCCTCGCCGCGCTGCAGTCGGTGGCGGGCATCGTGGAGCGGCGTCACACATTGCCGATCCTGGCGAACGTGCTGATCCGCAAGACCGGCGGCCAGCTGCAGCTGACCACCAGCGACCTCGAGATCCAGATCCGCACCACCGCCGAGCTGGGCGGCGACGACGGCAACTTCACCACCACCATCGGCGCGCGCAAGCTGATCGACATCCTGCGCACCATGCCGGCCGACCAGACCGTGAGTCTCGAATCGAGCGCGAGCAAGCTGGTGCTCAAGGGCGGCAAGAGCCGCTTCACGCTGCAGTCGCTGCCTGCGGAAGACTTCCCGCTGGTGCAGGAGGCCGCCAACTTCGGTCCCGTCTTCAGCGTGCCGCAGAAGACGCTGAAGGACCTGCTCTCGCAGGTCTCGTTCGCAATGGCCGTGCACGACATCCGCTACTACCTCAACGGCATCCTCTTCGTGGCCGAGGGCAAGCAGCTGAGCCTGGTCGCCACCGACGGCCACCGCCTGGCCTTCTCTTCCGCCACGCTCGACGTCGAAGTGCCGCGCCAGGAAGTGATCCTGCCGCGCAAGACCGTGCTCGAGATGCAGCGCCTCCTGTCCGACGCCGAAGGCGCCATCGAGATGCAGTTCGCGAACAACCAGGCCAAGTTCAGCTTCGGCGGCATGGAGTTCGTCACCAAGCTGGTCGAGGGCAAGTTCCCCGACTACAACCGCGTCATCCCGAAGAACCACAAGAACACCGTCACGCTGGGCCGCGCGCCTTTGCTGGCCAGCCTGCAGCGCACCGCCATCCTGACCAGCGAGAAGTTCAAGGGCGTTCGCCTGAACATCGAGCCGGGCACGCTGCGCATCGCGTCGAACAACGCCGAGCAGGAAGAGGCCCAGGACGAGCTCGACATCGACTACGGCGGCGACACGATCGAGATCGGCTTCAACGTGACCTACCTGATCGACGCGCTGTCCAACATGGACCAGGACATGGTCAAGATCGACCTTGCCGACTCCAACAGTTCGGCGCTGCTGACCATCCCCGAGAACGCATCCTTCAAGTACGTCGTGATGCCGATGCGGATCTAGAAGACACGGACCACAGCGCCTTGCGCACACGACCCGCGGCCCTCCGCGGGTTTGCGCTTTCAAGAGGCGGCGAATTGAGCTTTTGAGAGCCCGAAAAATCACGCGAAAACGCGTGAGAGACAGAGGAATATCCGAATGAGTGCTGAAGAAAACAAGCCCGACGTGCCGCACACCGAGCCCGTCTACATCCCCGAGATCGAAACCGTGGCCGCCGACACCAGCTATGGCGAAGGCTCGATCACGATCCTCGAAGGGCTTGAGGCCGTGCGCAAGCGCCCCGGCATGTACATCGGCGACACCTCCGACGGCACCGGGCTGCACCACCTCGTCTTCGAGGTGGTCGACAACTCCATCGACGAGGCGCTGGCCGGCCACTGCGACGACATCGTCGTGACCATCCACACCGACAACTCGATCTCCGTCACCGACAACGGCCGCGGCATTCCCACCGGCGTGAAGATGGACGACAAGCACGAGCCCAAGCGCTCGGCCGCGGAAATTGCGCTCACCGAGCTGCACGCGGGCGGCAAGTTCAACCAGAACAGCTACAAGGTCTCGGGCGGCCTGCACGGCGTGGGCGTGAGCTGCGTGAACGCGCTGAGCACCATGCTGCGCCTGGTGGTGCGCCGCGAGGGCAAGATCCACGAACTCGAATTCAGCCGCGGCTTCGTGCAGAACCGCCTGCTGGAGACGGTGAACGGCGTCGAGGTCTCGCCCATGAAGATCATCGGCGACACCGACAAGCGCGGCACCGAGGTGCACTTCCTGCCCGACACCGAGATCTTCAAGGAGAACTCGGACTTCCACTACGAGATCCTCAGCAAGCGCCTGCGCGAGCTGAGCTTCCTGAACAACGGCGTGCGCATCCGCTTGAAGGACGAGCGCACCGGCAAGGAAGACGACTTCTCCGGCGCCGGCGGCGTGCGCGGCTTCGTCGAGTTCATCAACAAGGGCAAGACCGTCCTGCACCCGAACTCGTTCTACGCCGAGGGCGAACGCCCGGCCGACACCTACGGCGGCATTCCCGGCACGCACATCGGCGTGGAAGTGGCGATGCAGTGGAACAGCGGCTACAACGAGCAGGTGCTGTGCTTCACCAACAACATCCCGCAGCGCGACGGCGGCACCCACCTCACGGGCCTGCGCGCGGCGATGACGCGCGTCATCAACAAGTACATCGAAGAGAACGAGCTGGCCAAGAAGGCCAAGGTCGAAGTCACCGGCGACGACATGCGCGAAGGCCTGTGCTGCGTGCTGAGCGTGAAGGTGCCCGAGCCCAAGTTCTCGAGCCAGACCAAGGACAAGCTGGTGTCCAGCGAAGTGCGTGCGCCGGTGGAAGACATCGTCGGCCGCCTGCTGACCGACTACCTGCAGGAGCGCCCCAACGACGCGAAGATCATCTGCGGCAAGATCATCGAGGCCGCCAAGGCCCGCGAAGCCGCGCGCAAGGCCCGCGAAATGACGCGCCGCAAGGGCGTGCTGGACGGCATGGGCCTGCCCGGCAAGCTGGCCGACTGCCAGGAGAAGGACCCGGCGCTGTGCGAGGTCTACCTGGTGGAGGGCGACTCCGCCGGCGGCTCCGCCAAGCAGGGCCGCGACCGGAAGTTCCAGGCCATCCTGCCGCTGCGCGGCAAGATCCTGAACGTCGAGAAGGCACGCTACGAGAAGCTGCTGACCAGCAACGAAATCCTGACGATGATCACCGCCCTGGGCACCGGCATCGGCCGCGCCGGCGCGAGCACGCCGGGCGGCGGCGCCGACGACTTCAACGTCGCCAAGCTGCGCTACCACCGCATCATCATCATGACCGACGCCGACGTCGACGGCGCCCACATCCGCACCCTGCTGCTGACCTTCTTCTACCGGCAGATGCCGGAGCTGGTCGAGCGCGGCCACATCTACATCGCGCAGCCGCCGCTTTACAAGGTGAAGGTCGGCAAGGAAGAGCAGTACCTGAAGGACGGCCCCGCGCTCGACGCCTTCCTGCTGAAGGTGGCGCTGAAGGACGCGCGCATCGAGACAGGCGGCGCCAGCTCGACCACGCTCAGCGGCGACACCCTGGCCGAACTGGCGCGCAAGCACCAGGTGGCCGAAGCCGTCATCGCGCGCCTGCGCAACTTCATGGACGCCGAAGCGCTGCGCGCCATCGCCGACGGCGTGGCGCTCGACCTCGACACCACGCCCGCCGCCGAGGCCTCGGCCGTCGCCCTGCAGGCCAAGCTGCGCGAGCTCAACACGACCGGCGTGCCGGCCGAGGTGAGCAGCGAGTTCGACGCCCGCACCGACAAGCCGCTGCTGCGCATCAGCCGCCGCCACCACGGCAACA
>CAJYQC010000602.1 GCA_913776885.1 uncultured Variovorax sp. | reverse complement strand
TGCAGAGACCCGCGTCGAGCTCCTGATCGAGAACGACCAGACCGTGCGCGCCGGCACGCTGCCCGCGCTGCAGGCCTTCTTCGACGCGGCCGACCGCGCCGGCCTGACGCTGGGCATGACCTTCGACATGGGCAACTGGCACTGGCTCGGCGAGTGCCCGCTGCAGGCCGCTCAGGCGCTCGGCCATCGCGTGCGCTACGTGCATTGCAAGGGCGCGCAGCGCCTGCCGCACAAGTGGGTGGCGGTGCCGCTGGGCGATTAGGTCGCGCCGTGGCGCTCGGTGCTGCGCGCGCTGCCGGCCGACGTGCCGCACGCCATCGAATACCCCCTGGTGGGCGACGACCTGCTGGCCGTCACCCGCTCGCAGATCGACTTCATCCGCGCCGCGCGCGCATAAGCACACAAGAAACCACATGACGGAACCTGCTGCCTTCGACGTCGCGCTCTTCGGCGAGGCCATGCTGCTGCTGGTGGCCGACCGGCCCGGCCCGCTGGAAGACGCGCAATCGTTCTTCAAGCGAACCGCCGGCGCCGAGACCAACGTGGCCATCGGCCTCTCGCGGCTCGGCCTCAAGGTGGGCTGGGCCAGCCGCCTCGGCACCGACTCGATGGGCCGCGCGCTGCTGGCCGCGATGCGCGCCGAGGGCATCGACTGCTCGCACGTGATCACCGATGCGACGCAGCGCACCGGCTTCCAGTTCAAGGGCCTCGTCACCGACGGCAGCGACCCGCCTATCGAATACCACCGCAAGGGCTCGGCCGCGAGCCACATGGGTCCCGCCGACGTCGACGAGGCATGGCTGTGCTCGGCGCGCCACCTGCACGCCACCGGCGTGTTCGCCGCCATCTCCGACACCAGCCTGCAGGCAGCGCTCAAGAGCATGGACGTGATGCGCGCCGCCGGCGGCACCATCTCCTTCGACACCAACCTGCGCCCGACCCTGTGGTCGTCCACCGAGACCATGCGCCACTGGGTCAACGAGCTCGCCGCGCGCGCCGACTGGGTCTTGCCAGGCATTGAAGAAGGCCTGCTGCTCACCGGTCACAGCAAGCCGGAAGACGTGGCCAAGTTCTACCGCGAGCGCGGCGCCAAGCTGGTGGTGGTGAAGCTCGGCGCCGAGGGCGCCTACTACGACAGCGACGTGGCCGGCACCGGCCGCGTCGACGGCTTCCCGGTGAAGGAAGTGATCGACACCGTGGGCGCCGGCGACGGCTTCGCGGCCGGCGTGGTGAGCGCATTGCTCGAGGGCCGCAGCGTGCCCGACGCCGTGCGCCGCGGCGCATGGATCGGCGCGCGCGCCGTGCAGGTGCTTGGCGACACCGAGGGCCTGCCGACGCGGGCGCAACTCGAGGAAGCGGGGCTCTGAACGCCATGGCGAACGCATCGAAGAAAAACGTCCTCGTCTTCCGTCCGCTGCCGCCGGACCAGCTCGCGCGCCTGCAGGCCGTGCACCATGTGGTGGTGGCCGATCCGCGCAAGGAGCCCGAGGCCTTTGCCGCCGCCCTGCGCACCGCGCACGGGCTCATCGGCTCCAGCCACCCGGTCGATGCCGCGCTGCTCGACGCCGCGCCGCAGCTCGCAGTGATTTCGAGCGTGTCCGTCGGCGTCGACAATTACCCGCTGGCCGAGCTGCACAGGCGCGGCATCGTGCTGTGCCACACGCCCGACGTGCTCACCGAGACGGTTGCCGACACGGTGTTCGCGATCCTCATGGCCACGCAGCGCCGCGTGGTCGAGCTCTCGACCATGGTGCGCGAAGGCCGCTGGACCAGGAACATCGGCGAGGAACTCTTCGGCACCGACGTGCACGGCAAGACGCTGGGCATCCTCGGCTTCGGCCGCATCGGCCAGGCCGTGGCGCGCCGTGCTGCGCTGGGCTTCGGCATGCCGGTGCTGTACCACTCGCGCCGGCCGGTCGACCTGGCAACGCAGGCGCCCGAGCTGCAGGGCCGCTCCACGCACACGCCGCTGGACGACCTGCTCGCGCGTTCCGACATCGTGCTCGCGATGCTGCCGCTGACCGACGCCACGCGCGGAATGATCGACGCCGCCTTCTTCGCGCGCATGAAGCCCGGCGCCGCCTTCATCAACGGCGGCCGCGGCGCCACGGTGAACGAAGGGGCGCTGCTGCATGCGCTGGACCACGGCACGCTGCGCGCCGCCGGCCTCGACGTGTTCGCGAAGGAGCCGCTGCCAGCAGACTCGCCCCTGCGCACGCATCCGCGCGTGACGCCGCTGCCGCACATCGGCTCGGCCACGCACGAGACGCGGCACGCGATGGCCGAGCTGGCGACAACCAATCTGCTGAAGGTGCTGGCCGGCGAGAAGCCCACGGCGCCGTACGACACGGCCAGCGCATGACCTGTGCAGGCTGTTTCTCCCTCCCCCGCTGGGGGAGGGCAGGGGTGGGGGCAAGCGGCGCATCCTCCGAGCGCCCTGCCTGCCCCCATCCCAACCGTCCCCCAGAGGGGGAAGGAGCAACGCCGTGAAGCCCACCGGCCGAGCCACCATCGCCGACGTCGCCGAGGCCGCCGGCGTCTCCAAGGCCACCGTCTCGCGCTTCTTCAACCACCGCGAGCGCCTGCTGAGCCCCGACATCGCCGCGCGCGTCGAGGTCGCGATCGCCAAGCTGGGGTACTCGCCCAGCCCGATGGCGCAGGCGCTGAGCCACGGCCGCTCGCGGCTGGTCGGCCTGATCGTTGCCGACATCACCAATCCCTATTCCGTCGCGGTGCTGCGCGGTGCCGAGAAGGCCTGCCAGGACGCCGGCTACCTCGTGATGCTGTTCAACCTCGGCAACGAGAGCGAACGCGAGCGCGAGGCCATCGACGCGCTTGCGGGCTACCAGGTCGACGGCTTCATCCTCAACACGCTGGGGCGCGGCAGCAACGTGGTCGATGCGGTCACGCTGCACGGCAAGCCTGCGGTGCTGGTAGACCGGCGCCATGCGGGCATGCACACCGACTTCG
>CAJYQC010000601.1 GCA_913776885.1 uncultured Variovorax sp. | reverse complement strand
GTGTCGTGCCGCAACGTGCTGATCTACTTCAACCGCGAGCTGCAGGACCGGGCGCTGGGCCTGTTCCACGAGTCGCTGTCGCATCGCGGCTTCCTCGGGCTCGGGTCGAAGGAAAGCATCGACTTCTCGGGCTATGCCGACCGCTTCGAGGCGCATGCGCGCGCCGAGCGCATCTATCGCAAGAAAGCCGCATGAAGGGCCAGATGAAACGCCAGCTGCGTTCGCCGGTGCGCAAGCGTGTCGATGCCGTGGTGCTGGGCGCCTCGGCCGGCGGCATCGATGCGCTCTCGGTGCTGCTGGAGGACCTGCCGGCCAACTGGCACATTCCGATGGCGGTGGTGCTGCACCTGCCCGAGGAGCACGAAAGCCGCCTGGCGGAGATCTTCGCGCAGCGGCTGCCCATTCCCGTGCAGGAGGCCAACGACAAGATGCCCTTCGCCCCCGGCTGCCTGTATTTCGCGCCGCCGGGATACCACCTTTCGATCGAGCGCGGGCGCGCCTTCTCGCTGAGCTGCGAGCCGCCGGTGCTCTTCTCGCGCCCGTCCATCGACCTTCTGATGGGTTCGGCCGCCGACGCCTACGGCCCGGCGCTGGCCGGCTTCCTGCTGACCGGCGCGAACGAGGACGGCGCGCAGGGCCTGCACCGCATCCATCTGGCCGGCGGGCTCACCGCCGTCCAGGAACCGGAGGAAGCACAGATTCCCACCATGCCCCAGGCCGCCATCGCGCGCCATATTCCCGACTACGTGCTGCCGTTGCGCGAGCTGCGCGATCTGCTGCTCCAACTGGAGGCCGTCCATGAACATTGACATCGAAAGCAAGCTGCTGCTGGTGGACGACCTGCCCGAGAACCTGCTGGCCCTGGAGGCGCTGATCCGCGCTCCGGGCCGCACCGCCTACCGCGCAGGCTCGGCCGAAGCCGCCCTGGCGCTGCTGCTGGAGCACGAGTTCGCCCTGGCCATCGTCGATGTGCAGATGCCCGGGATGAACGGCTTCGAACTCGCCGAGCTGATGCGCGGCACCGAGCGCACGCGTCACATTCCCATCATCTTCGTGAGCGCCGCCGGGCGCGAGATGAACTACGCGTTCCAGGGCTACGAGAGCGGCGCGGTCGACTTCCTCCACAAGCCGCTGGACCCGCATGCGGTGGTCAGCAAGGTGAGCGTGTTCGTCGACCTCTACCAGCACCGCAAGGCGCTGCGCCACGAGATGGACCTGCTGGCCGCCGCGCACAAGAAGCAGGAAGAACTGGTCCAGCAGCTGCAGCAGACGCAGCACGACCTGGAGCGCGCGGTGCGCATGCGCGACGACTTCATGTCGATGGTGTCGCACGAGTTGCGCACGCCGCTGAACACGCTCTACCTCGAGGCGCAGTTGCGTCAGCTGCATCTGTCGAAGGGCAATCTCGCGAGCTTCTCGCCCGAGCGGCTGCCGTCGATGATCGAGCGCGACCAGCGCCAGATACGCAACATGGTGCGGCTGATCGACGACATGCTCGACGTCACGCGGCTGCGGCGCGATGCGCTGTCCATCAAGCCCCAGCCGATGGACCTGTCGGTGCTGGCGAAGGCGGTGGTCGAGAACCTGCGCCAGCAGGCGGAGGCAGCGGGCACGGCCATCACGCTGTCGACACCGGGCGAACTGCGCGGCGCGTGGGACGAGTTCCGCATCGAGCAGGTGCTGACCAACCTGCTGACCAACGCGCTGCGCTACGGCGGCGGCAAGCCGGTGGAGCTCGTCGTGCAGCAGTCGGGCGACACGGCCCGCGTGAGCGTGCGCGACCAGGGCATCGGCATCGCGCCCGAAGACCAGGGCCGAATCTTCGAGCAGTTCGAGCGCACCGAGGACAGCCGCAAGCACGCGGCCGGCCTGGGCCTGGGCCTGTTCATCACCCGCAAGATCGTCGACCTGCACGGCGGGCGCATCGGCGTGGAAAGCGCACCCGGAGAGGGTTCGCGTTTCACGGTCGAGCTGCCGCTGCAGGTGCCCGCGATGCCTGACAATCCCCCCGAAGTCCAACCAGACGGAAAGAAGAACACCCCGTGAACGTGCTGATCGTCGACGACAACCAGGCCTCGGCCGACCTGCTCCAGGAACTGCTGAGCCTCTTCGACCACACCTCGCGCTGCACCTACACGGCGCAGCAGGCGCTGGACGCGGCGGCGGCCGAAAACTTCGAGGCGGCACTGATCGACCTCACCCTGCCCGACATGCCCGGCACAGAAGTGGCGCGGCGGCTGCGCGAAAGCACCCGGGAAGGCACGCCCAGGCTGCTGGTGGCGGTCTCGGGCTTCTCGGCGCGGGACTCCAACGGCCGCGCGGCCGACGGGCTCTTCGACCACCATCTGCAGAAGCCGGTCGACATCGCCAAGCTCGAGCATATCCTCGCGTCCGGCGCTTGAGCGCTCAGCCCTCGCGGTTGCGCCGTTCCTTCCTGCTCCTGCGCGGGCTGCGCATGGCCTCGTAGCGGTAGACGCGGAAGCCCTCGTGCTGCATGAAGCTCACCGGCTCCCAGCCGCGGGCGAGCGCGCAATCGGTGATCTGCGCCATCTGCACGCCGAGATAGTCCTGCAGGCTGTCGGCCACGGCGAGCTCGAACTTCCTGAGTTCACGCTCCAGCGACTCCACCGCCGCGATGGCCGCTTCCACGCTGGTGAAGGGGCGCACGTGCGTCATGCCCTTGCTGCGTTCTGGAGCGCGCGGCTCGTCGTAAGGCTCGGCGCTGAAGTTCACGCTGGCGCCGCCCTCCATGCCGTTGAGGCCGCCGATGGCGCTCATGCTGGTCATGCTGCTCATTGCCGTGCTCATGTCATGAACCCCATGTCGCGCGGGTAGCTGATGCCGCTCGGCGCAGTGATGTTGTTGAAATTCTTCAGGTTCGGCAGGATGCCGTCGAGGTCCGAATCGGGCACGCCGAACCACTTGGCCAGCGTCGCCGCGTACTGGTCGACCGAGGTGGTCGGCAGCAGCCGCCCCTGGCCCACATGCCACTGATCGTCGTCGGCCAAGGTGTTTCCCACGCTCACCGGCGGGGGCGTGCCGTAGAAGCCCTTGCCCTTCACTGCACCCCCCACCACGAAGTGATGGCTGCCCCAGCCGTGGTCGGAACCGTTGCCGTTGCTCGACAGCGTGCGGCCGAAGTCGGAGGCGGTGAAGGCCGTGACCTTGTCGGCGATCTGGAGCTTTTCCATCTGCTGCTGGAAGGCGACCATGGCGTCCGACAGTCGCTGCATCAGCGGGCCCTGCTTGGTGTCGAGGTCGTCGTGCAGGTCGTAGCCGCCCATGGAGACGAAGAACACCTGCCGCTTCACGCCCAGCGAGGCGCGCCCGCGGATCAGGCGCGCCACCATCTTGAGCTGGGCGGCGAGGTTGTTGCCGTTGGTGGGAAAGACGATTTCCAGGTCATCGGACTGGATGGCCGCGGTAATCTTGCCTTCCGCCGCCACCGCGCGCAGCGTGACCTTGTTGTATTCGTTCTCCAGCGTGTGGCTGCGGCCCTGCTGCGCGAGCTGCTGCATGGCCGCCTTGACCGCCGAGGAACCGTAGACGCTGCCGGTGGCAGGGCTCACGCTGTTGATGCGCACCGCGCCGCCCGTGCCGACCTGGTACTGCAGCGCCTCGTCGCCCGAGAGGAACACCGCGTTGCCCGCGACCGAGATGCAGGTGAAGAGCGATGCGGCGCGCTGCCCGCCGAGCATCAGGTCGCCGAGGTTGCCGCCCCAGCCGATGGTCGAGCCCTCGGGCGACGACGACTGCCAGATCGACTGCTGGTCGTTGTGCGAGAACAGCTTGGGCGGGATCGGGAAGTCCCTGCGGTTCGTGCTGTTGAACTGCGCGCGCGTGAGCGGCTTGACGAGCGGCCCGACATTGAGCTGCACCGCCATCTTGCCCTGGTCGAAGAGCGTGGCGAGGCCGCCCATGGCCGGATTCAGCGCGTACTTGCGGCCGTTGGGGAGCGCCACGGTGGGCTTGAGCTCGGTGGCGGCGAGGCCCGCGTACGGCAGCGCGATGCCGCCGCGGATGGTGCTGTACTTGCTGTAGCTGTCGTTGTCGAAGTTGACGAGCGTGTTGGCGTAGTCGTTGCCGCCGAAGAGGAAGACGCAGACCAGCGCCTTGTAGTCGTCGCTCGGCGCCGCCTGGGCGGCGGCCTCGCCCATGGCGGCAAGGTTGAGCGCGAACGGCAGCGCGGTGCCGGCCATCGCGAGTTGGCCCGAGCGGCGCAGGAAGGCGCGGCGCGTGTGGCGGGCAGGATCGATCAGGTGCATGTTCGGTTCGCTCCGGCTTCTTTCTTCATTTCTGCACGAGGTATTCGGGCGAGCCCATCACCATCAGCACGCCGGCGCAGATGAGATCGAGCCTGCGCGCGTCGGTGGTCGGGTTCAGCAGCGGCGCCTTGCTCAGTGCGTCGGTGATCAGCGCGACGGTGGCGGCCGAGAGCTGGTTGCCGGTGAGCAGCAGGTTCAGCCGGCGCACCAGCGCGGCGGGGTCGTTCACCAGCGACTTCTCGGCGGTGTAGGCGGCGATCACGTCCTTGTTGTCGAAGCCGTTCTGCAGCCTGCCTTGCAGGAAGTTGAGATAGCCGCCCACGCTGGTCTCGGTGACCAGCTGGAACTCGGGCGCGACCATCTTGTTTCCGGCGATCGCGGTCGAGGGCGGCACATAGCCGGGCCGGAAGAAGTTGAACACCGACGGCGAGCGCAGCGGGCACTGCCCCAGGCTCGAGCTCGGATCGGAGGTATTGCCGATGCTCCAGTTGTCCGATGCGGATCCGATGCCGAAGGTGCGGCCCCACTGCACGAAGCGCAGCATCGGCTCGCGCAGGTGGCCGAAGTTCGGATCGGAAAGGCCCGCAGGGCCGCGCGCCTCGTCATCGAGCAGCACGGCGGCGAAGACGCTCTTCATGTCGCCGCGCACGCCCGCGCCGTTGTTGGCGAAGACGCCCGCCACGCGCTTCACGTACGCCGGGCTCGGGTTGCTGGTGACCAGCCGCTGGATCAACTGCCGGGCGATGAAGGGGCCGACGTTGGGGTGGTTGAAGAGCGTGTCGAGCGCGATCTTCAGCGCAGCCGGGCCTGCCGTTCCGGCCGGCACGGTGGCGCCGAGGAAACGCGCCTCCAGCATCGAGTGGTTGGCGGCCGTGTAGGCCATGGGGCGCGTCGTCCAGGCGTTGGTCTCGATGGTGTAGCCGGCGCCGGGCGGAGTGAAGGCGTTGCGCTCGGACGCGCGGATGTCGAGGTCGTAGCCGGTGAACACGCGCGCGAGGTTGGTCACGTCGTTCTGCACGTAGGTCTCTATCGGCTGGCCGTCGGCACCGGCCTTGACCGTGCCGTCGGCTTCTAGCTGGTAGAGGCCGATGGTCATGAGCTGCATGACCTCGCGTGCGTAGTTCTCGTCGGGCTGGCGGCCGGCGGCGTCTTCCTTCCTGTTGCCGCGGGTGTTGAGATAAAAGCCCATCGCAGGGTTCAGAGTCACGTCTTCCAGCAGCTGGCGGAAGTTGGCCGTGACGCCGTTGGCGAGCATGTCCCAGTACTGCGCCATCATGGCCGTGGGCCAGCTCGAGCCGATCTCGGTGCCCGAGACCACGAAGATCTCGCTGAGCGCCAACGCCATGCGCTTGCGCACCGGGTCTGCAGCCGTCATGAGCTGGCGCCAGATCATGGCGTCGGTCTCGACCTTGCCATACGCCTTGCTGTTGACCCACTGCCAGGCCGACGGCTGGCGCGGCGCACCCATCTGCTCGCTGAGCCATGGCAGGTAGCCCTTGGCGCGCACGGCGGCGATCTCTTCGTCGGAAGCGGAGAACTGGGCCTGGAGCAGGAAGCGCGCGGCTTCTGCGTCGGACTGGGGCTGGGGATAGTGATATGGACCGGTGTCGGGCGTGGCGGCCGCCGGGTCGGCGCCGGCTGAGCCACCGCCGGCGGCGGCAGGAAAGCCGAAGCCCGCGGCGCCGCCGCCCCCTCCTCCGCCTCCACCACCGCATGCGGCCAATGCCGCCGCGATGGAGAACACGGCCGCCGCCTTCAGCGGCCGCGAACCGTCCGGGTCCGCGTCTTTTTCCTGGGTGCTCGCTGCGTTCGCGACATGCACCAACTCCCGGGCCGGCGCTGCCCGCCATGCCTCCAACTGTTCCACCATGATCCTCGCTCCTGCGGCGTATCGACGCCGGTCGAAGCGATCAAAGGCAAGCCGCGTGCCCCAAGGAAAAAGGTCGGACGGGTGTCAAGGAGAAGCCGGTCGGCCACAAATTTGTGTATCTATGTGACGTTTTCGTCACTCCTTGAAACAAAATTGGCATGCCAGAGGGCATGCCAATGCGTCGAAAGATCTTCAGCCGAGCGTGAAATACCGGTGGTATGGGGCGTAGCAAAAGGCTCTTTTATTAATAAACTGATTTTGGTGCCACTGACATTATTAATTTCGGTGGTCGCACCTTGGCTCATTAATCCGTTACTCATG
>CAJYQC010000600.1 GCA_913776885.1 uncultured Variovorax sp. | reverse complement strand
GCCTGCGGGGTCTCGACCTCGCAGGCCAGCGATGCCAGCGTGAACAGCACCAGGCCCGCGAGGAACACGCGGCGGTGGCCGTACAGGTCGCCCAGCCGGCCCCCGAGCAGCAGGAAGCCGCCGAAGGTCAGCATGTAGGCGTTCACCACCCAGACCAGCGAGGTTTCGGTGAAGCCCAGGTCGGTGCGGATCGAGGGCAGCGCCACGTTCACGATGGTGGTGTCGAGCACGATCATCAGCACGCCGAGGCACAGCACCATCAATGCGAGCCAGCGCTTGCGGCTGTCGAGTTGGTTGGTCATGGGAAGCGGGTTTTGTGGAGTGGAGTGCGGGGGGCTCAGACCAGCGGCTTGCCGCCGTTGATGAGCCACGGGGTACCGAAGCGGTCGGTCACCATGCCGAAGCCTTCGACCCAGAAGGTCTTCTCGAAGGGCATGCCGACGTGGCCGCCCTCGGCGAAGGCGTCGAAGACACGGCGCGCCTCGGCCACGGTCTCGATGGTCAGCGCGACGCCGAAGCCCTTCATCCCTTCGTACGGCTGGCCGGGCATGGAGTCGGAGGCCATCAGGATGCCGCCGCCGTAGGCGAGGGAGGCATGCATGAGCCGCTTCTTCGCCTCGGGCGGGAACTGCTCGGTGTCGGGCGCGTCGCCGACGGTCATCATCATCTGCATGGTGCCGCCGAGCGTCTTCTCGTAGAAGCGCATGGCCTCGGCTGCGTTGCCGTCGAAGGTGAGGTAGGCGTGGATGTTGGGCATGGCGTTTCCTTTCGCGGTTACTTTTCGGTGGCGGCCTTCAGGTTGGCAAGACCCGTCTCGAAGTCCTTGCCGATCATCTGGTCCGTGTTGAAGCGACGAGGGCGACTTTCTTGAGCGTGGGTGGAGCTTTTCTTGTGCAGGTCGGTGCTTGGGGCGGGCCGATCAGCTCGGCTGCGCGACCACCAGCAGCCAGCCCACGCCGAAGCGGTCGGCCAGCATGCCGAACTTGGATGTGAAGAAGGTCGGGATCAGCGGCTGCATGACCTGGCCGCCTTCGGCCAGCGCGTCGAACCACCTGACGGCTTCGGCGTCGGTGTCGGCGGTGATCGCGAGCATGACGCCCTCGAACTTCGGCTGGCCCGAGCAGCGGCCGTCGGAGGCCATCAGCTCGGTCTCGCCGATGCGGAACACCGCGTGCATCACCTTCTCGCCGTCGGGCATGCCGCCGGCGCAGCCGGTTTCGGCGTTGTCCGACGAGGCGCCTGCAGGGGCCTCCTTGTAGCGCATGAGCTGCGTGACCTCGGCGCCGAGCGCCTTCTTGTAGAAGCCGAGTGCTTCGTCGCAGCGGCCTTCGAACGAGAGATACGACTGGACTTTCATGACGATTCCTTTGGACTGGTGAGGTGACTCGGAGGCCCGCCGGTGTCATGGGCCGCAAACAATGTAATTACCTTGTGTACACCGTCCACAAAGAATAGCAGAGATAATGGACAGTGTCCACATGGAGTAGCGATGAAGCTCAACAACGTCCCCGAGAGCCTGCCGCCGGCCCGCAGCACGTATCGCCACGGCGACCTGCGCCGGGCGCTGCTGGAAGCAGGCATCGAACTGGCCCGCGACGGCGGTCCTGACGCGGTCGTGTTGCGCGAGGCGACGCGGCGCGTCGGCGTGGTGCCCAATGCGGCCTACCGCCATTTCGGCAGCCGCCAGGAGCTGCTGCTCGCGGTGCGCGAGGCGGCGCTTGCCGCCGCGGCGCAGGCGATGGAAAAGGAACTGGCGGCCCAGCCCTGCGACCAGACCCCCGCCGACTTCGCACGCGGCCAGGTGCGCGCCATCGGCACCGCCTATCTGCGCTTCGCCCAGGCCGAGCCGGGCCTGTTCCGCACCGCGTTCGTGATCTCCGACGAGGGCCGCGGCGAACTCGGCCCCGGCAAGGCCGGCGAGAGCGGGCTCGACCCATTCCAGCTGCTGGGCCGGGCCATCGACCGGCTGGTGGAGGCCGGCGTGCTCGATCCGGCGCGCCGCCCGAACGCCGAGTACTGCGCCTGGAGCGCGGTGCATGGGCTGGCGCTGCTCATCATCGACGGGCCGCTGCGCGAGATACCGCCCGAGGCGGCCTACAAGCTGGGCCAGCAGCTCATCGACATGGTCGAGCGGGGCCTCTGAGGCACCCGCTCGCTTCCACAGCCTGAGCAGACAGCTGCTACAGATAGACCTTCTGCAGCAGCCGTATCAGCGTCTCGCGCTCCCGCGCCGTGAGCTTGGCGCTGGCATCGGCCTCCAGCTGGATCACGGTCTGCTCCGCCTCGCGGATCAGCGCTTCGCCGGCGGCGGTGAGGTGCAGCCCGACGGCACGCCCGTCGTGCGGATGCGGCCGGCGCTCGATAAGCCCCCGGCTGTCGAGCGTGGCCACCAGGCTCACCAAGTTGGGCGGCAGGATGTCCAGCGCGTTGCACAGCTGCCGCGAGGTAGCGCCCGGGTTGTGCGCCAGCAGCGAGAGCACCGAGAAGTCGATCTGCTTGAGCCCGTAGGGCGCCATGCGCTCCGCGAAGAAGGCGCTGACGATCAGCCAGGCCCTTCGGGCGTTGTAGCCGACCAGTGTTTCGAGCATGCGCGTGTCGAGCCGGTCGGGCCTGCTGCCTTGCGGCGCCGCGGCCTGCTCGCCTTTGGCGGAAGCGGATTTCGGATTGGAGGCCATGGTCCGAGCGTAACCCCGTGCCGACTGGCGCGAATGCCCGAAGTGGCTAGTTGGCGACACCGCCACCGGGCGCGGCCGAGTGAGCCGCCTGCGCCGCATGCGTCAGCGCCACCGTCTCGCAGGCTTTCTTCACGATGCCCAGGCGCATCTCGAATTCGGGCAGCACCCAGCGCCTGAAGGCGGCCGCCACGCGTGCCTTCTGCGCGTCGCCGGGCGAGGCCACCTCGATGCGCGCCCAGGCCCACGCCAGCATCGCGAGCATGGTCACACGCAGGTAGTCGTCGGCCACCTGGTAGGGCAGCACCGGGTTGGCATGCGCCGCCATCGCGATGGTGGTGCCCATGTAGCGCAGCTGCGCCAGCCGGCGCTGCACGTCGGCGTCGGCCTCGCGAGAGGCGTCCAGCGTGTCGCGCAGCTCCAGCAGCACCGCCGACATGGCGGCGCCGGCGTCGGGCAGCACCTTGCGCACCAGCAGGTCGATCGCCTGGATCTCGTTGGTGCCCTCGTAGATCATGGTCACCCGCGAGTCGCGCACGATCTGCTCGATGCCCCACTCGCGCACGTAGCCGTGCCCGCCGAATACCTGCAGGCACTCGCTCGCGCCGTGGAAGGCCTGGTGCGTGCACGCGGCCTTGAGCACCGGCGTGACCAGCGAGCACCAGCGCTGCGCGCGCTCGCGGGCCTTGAGGTCGGCGTCGTGCTCGGCCACGTCGAGCATCAGCGCGCTGCGATAGGCGATGGCGCGCGCACCGTCGATCCAGGCGCGCTGCGTGTCGAGGATGCGGCGCACCGCCGGGTGCTCCGCGATCAGGTCGGCGCTCTCGCCGCCGCGGCTGGCGGGCACGGGGCCCGGCGCGCGCATCTGGCGGCGCTCGGCGGCATAGGCGTCGGCCTTCTGCCAGGCCGCGTCGAGCAGGCCGATGCCCTGCAGCGCCACGTGCAGCCGCGCCGAATTCATCATCACGAACATCGCGGCCAGCCCGCGGCCCGGTTCGCCGACCAGCCAGCCGGTGGCCTCGTCGAAGCGCATGCTGCAGGTGGGGCTGCCGTGCAGGCCCATCTTTTCCTCGATGCGCTCGCAGTGCACCGCGTTGCGCGTGCCGTCGGGCAGCAGCTTGGGCACCAGTGCGAGGGACAGCCCCTTGGGCCCGGCCGGCGCATCGGGCAGGCGGCACAGCACGAGGTGGACGATGTTCTGCGTCAGGTCGTGCTCGCCGCCGGAGATGAAGATCTTGCTGCCGCTCACCCGCAGGCTGCCGTCGGCTTGCGGGACCGCGCGCGTGCGCACCTGTCCCAGGTCGCTGCCCGCGTGGGCCTCGGTGAGGCACATGGTCGCGAGCCATTCGCCGGTCGCGATCTTCTGCAGGTAGCGCTGCTTCAGCTCCTCGCTGCCGTGGTGCTTGAGGCAGGCGTACGCGCCATGCAGCAGGCCCGGCGCCATCGTGAGGCCATGGTTGGCCGCGGCCAGCCATTCGTAGAGCACCGCTTCCAGCACCGCCGGCAGGCCCTGGCCGCCATCTTCCTGCGCGGCCGAGAGAGCAGGCCAGCCGCCGTCGACGAAGGCCTGGTACGCATCGCGGAAGCCCGGCGGCGAGACGACGTCGCCGTCCGAGAAGCGACAGCCGATCTCGTCGCCTCCGCGGTTGATGGGCGCCACGACCTCGCCGACGAATCGACCCGCCTCCTCGAGCACCTGCGACTGCAGCGCCTCGTCGACTTCGGCAAAGGGCGCGAGCGCGGCAAGGCGCGCGGGGGCGTCGAGCACCGCGTTCAGCAGGAAGCGGATGTCGTCGGGGCGAGGCTGGTAATCCATCGGAGGCTCGTTAGCTAACTAGATATCAGGGTGTCGGCAGCTTGCACGCGAAGCTGCCCGCGCGTTCGGCGTTGCCGCCGGTGTAGGTGGCGACCTGCGGATAGGGGCACAGCGGCCGCGTGCGCTGCGCGGCCCAGCCGGCGGGCACTTCGGCGTTGGGCAGCGGCGTGCCCGCGCCGCGCGCGGAGGCGGTGACGGACGCTGGTGCCTTGCCCTGCTCGACCCAGTCGACCAGCGCGCTCAGCATGTCGAACTGGTCGGTGGCCGGTCCGCCCGCGCAGTGGTTCATGCCGGGCACGGGGAAGTAGCGCGCGAACGAGGAGGCATCGCCGCCGTTCGCCGCCTGCACGCGCTCGTACCAGGCCTGCGTGTCGTCGGAGGAGAACACCGGGTCGCTGGTGCCGTGGTAGACGATCATGCGACCGCCGCGCTCGCGCAGTGCGCCCAGGTTGGCTGCGTCGGGCGGCGTCATGAACGACAGCGCCGATTCGCGGAACACGCCGTCGGTGGCGGCGATGCGCGGCGCGTCGCGGTCCATGTCGAAGCCCAGCGCGAAGGGCAGGCCCTGCGGCCGGTCGGCCAAGGGCGGCGTGCTGAAGATGAAGCCGACCGCGCCCGCGTCGCGCGTCGGCGGGCTCGCGAACTTCCACTCGCGCCAGTTGGCGCCGCTCACGCCCGCATCGAACGGGAAGCTGCTGTAGATGAGCTGGCCGGCGCCGTTGCGCGCGCCCTTGAACACGTTGGCGAGCGCGTTCTTCTGCGGCGCGCTCAGGCACATGCCGTCGCGCGTGCCCGCGGCGCAGGTCGGCACGTCGCGCTGGATGTCGAAGCGCGTGCGGCAGGCGTTGACGTTCGACACGATGCCGTCGGCGATGCCGTCGAGCGCGTCGCAGCGCTGCAGCACCTTGTCGGCCACCAGCTTCAGCTCGGCGGGCGTGAAGGCGCTCTGCAGGTCGGGCTGTCCGGCGGGCGTCTTCGCGCTGGCCACCGCTGCGTACTGCTGCGCGCCGTAGAGCTGCGCCACCGCCGCCTTCGGCAGGTTGAAACCGGGGTCGCCCGCGAGCACGCCG
>CAJYQC010000599.1 GCA_913776885.1 uncultured Variovorax sp. | reverse complement strand
TACAGCTACGGCATCCGCGATGCACTGGCGATCCTGGCCTGCCCCGTGGTCGAACTGCACATGTCGAACATCCACGCGCGGGAGGCCTTCAGGCACCACTCCGTGTTCGCCGACATCGTGACGGGGCAGATCAGCGGCTTCGGCGTGGACAGCTACGAGCTCGCGCTGAGGGCAGCGGTGTCGAGGTTGAGGAGCGCAGCGCAAGCCGCTGCGCCGCGCTGAGCCTCGGTCGTAGTGCGTGAAGCGGCTGGGCTCCCGCTCTGCGCGTTCAGCAGCTGCCAGCCCCGGATGTTCTGCAGCAGCGTTCCCGTGGGGCCGTATCCGATGTTGCCGAAGCCTTTGAACTGGATCTGGAACGTCAGCCGCGTGTCGGGCGCCGTGCGGCCCGGTACACGCCGGTCCAGCCACGCGGCGCGCGCCGCAGCGTGAGCAGCGAAGACAGCGCCATCGGCGCCAGCGGAAGCAGGCCGGGCCAGCATGGTTTCATGTGAAGAGACGAGACTCCGGTTCAACGGCCCGCGAGAACTCAGGCGCCCTGCCTGGCCTGTGCTTCCCACGCGAACCCGACGCCGTAGACGGAGCGTATCCAGCCCCGCGCGGCAGAAACGGTGGAGAGCTTCTTCCTGAGGTTCTTGATGTGCGTGTCGACCACGCGCTCGTTGACGTCCAGCGCTTCGGGGAATGCGGCCTCCAGGAGTTCGGAGCGCGTGAGCACCTTGCCGGGCTCCTTCGATAGCGCGCGCAACAGCAGTGATTCGCGGCGCGTCAGCGGCAGGTAGTGTCCGTCGAGGATCGCGCAGCCGCGCCCCGTGCCGAAGGAGATCGGCGTTCCCAAGCGCGCCGTGCGCTGACGCTGCGCACAACGCCGCAGCACGGTCTCGATGCGGACTGCGACCTCGCGCGGAAAGAAGGGCTTGCACACGTAGTCGTCGGCGCCGAGCTCGAAGCCGCGCAGGCGGTCCGACTCCTGCGCGAGCGCGGTCAGCACGATGATCGGGTGGTCGCTGCGCGCACGTATCTTCTCCAGGATCTGCAGCCCGTTGGCGCGAGAGAGCTCCACGTCGAGCAGGGTCAGCGCCGGTGGCGAGGTAAGGATGCGATGCAGTGCGGCCGCGCCGTCCTCGATGTGCTCTGTCTCATGCCCGGCGCGGTGCAACTCGTCCAGCAGCGCCGATGCGGCATCGTGCCCTTCTTCGACCAGCAGGATGCGGCTCATGGCTTCATTGCAGCTTCAACGGGCCGGGGCGCACGGCGCCTGCCGTGGCGTGCGCGATATTTGCCGAATGCGTGCCGCGGTCGCGGCAGTTGCGCATGTGGTCGTCGACCGTGAGCTCGCCCTGCAGGTCGCTCAGCAGTTGCAGCGTGCGCTCGATGGCGGCGTTGTCGAGCATCGGGTAGCCCTGCTCGCTGCGGCCGTTGTTGCGCGCCACTCGGGCGATGTAGGGCAGGTCCTGCGGCGTGATGACGACGGTGGGCATCACGCCTTCGAGCTCGACGCCGTTGAAGGGCAGCATCACGAAGTACTGCACGCGCAGGTCGGCGGGCATCAGGCTGCGCAGGTGGGTGGTCTTGCGGCCGCATTGCCAGGCCGGGTCCTTGACTTCGCGCGCCAGCGAGTGCCCGTGCTGGCGCAGGAACCAGCGCGGCAGCGCGTGCGTGGAAGTCTTCCGGTACACCACCGCATTGCGCCAGCCCTTCACCTCGAACAGGTACACGCCGGCCTCGCACACCAGCGCCACGTCGAACCGCGCCGTGGGCACGGCGCTGCTCCCGTACATGGGAATGACGAGATCGCGCAGCACGTGCATGCGCCCGAAGGCAGGCTGAAACGCAGCGGTGATCTGCTGGATCGCCAGTGTTGTCGCTGTGCTGGCCGCCGGTTCGTTGTCGGGGTTGCAGGCGCGACGAGGGAGCGCGGCGGGGTCCGGCTTCTTGTGTGCGTGGCCGGAGAGCGTCAGCACGGGGCGGGCAGTAACTTTGTGCAGGGCGGTGGTCATTCGGTGCTCCTTCGTAGCTCAAGGATTGCGCGACTCTCGGGCGGTCTTATGCAGAAGCGGCAACCTGATGAGCGCCACGTGCCGCAGCGCGGCCATGCGCGGCGAGCTGCTGCGAAGTGCGATGGACCATCGCGATGCTCGTGCTGGCGCAGGCGATGGCGAGCGCGCCGCACACGGCTGCCAGCAAGGTTCTTGGACGCATCACCTTCGGGTTCCCAGCTTCGTCATGCACGCATCTTTTCAGGTGATCTGGGAGAAATTTGAGGCACTGTGTAAAGGCGTCGTGCGGAGGTCTGATGTGCGCGCACAACACTCGACGAGCAGGGAAGCCAAACCACCAAATTCCTCCCGAATTGGACGAAACGATGCGTACAGCCGGTCGATACCGAGCGGCCGCATCAGACCTGAAACCGGAGAACCCTGAATGAAGAAATCCCTCACGGCACTCGCTGCCCTGGCCGTTTGCGGCCTGGCTGCTGCCCAATCGTCGGTCACGCTGTTCGGCGTCGTGGACGCCGGCCTGACCTACCAGTCGAGCA
>CAJYQC010000598.1 GCA_913776885.1 uncultured Variovorax sp. | reverse complement strand
GCCGGCCCTTGATGGAGCGCTGCGCCCGACTCGGTTGCCGCTGCCCTCACCCCTGCCCTCTCCCCAAGGGGAGAGGGAGCAAGCCAGGAGACAAGACGATGCCACTGACGCAAAGCATGGCCCAAGGCGCCACCGACGTCCCCCTCATCGAACAGACCATCGGCGACTTCTTCGACGACATGGTCGCGAAGCAGCCCGATCGAGAGGCGCTCGTCAGCCGCCATGAAGGCAGGCGCTACACCTACCGCGAACTGCAGGCCGAATCGAACCGCCTTGCCAGCGCGCTGCTGAAGCTGGGCCTCGTGCCCGGTGACCGCGTCGGCATCTGGTCGCACAACAACGTGGCCTGGGTGCTGATGCAGATCGCCACCGCCAAGGCCGGCCTGATCCTGGTGAACATCAACCCGGCCTACCGCACGGCGGAGCTCGAATACGCGCTCAACAAGGTCGGCTGCAAGGCGCTGGTGACGATGGCGCAGTTCAAGACCAGCGACTACCTCGGCATGCTGCGCGAGCTGGGCCCGGCGAAGCTGCCGCAGCTGGCCCACATCTTCTGGATCGATGCGAAGCCGGGCGAAGGCGAGGAGCAGCCCGGCATGAAGCGCTTCTCGCAACTCCTCGCGAGCGGCGACGCCAGCGACCCGAGCGTCGCGCAGGTGCAGAAGACGCTGAAGGCCACCGATCCGATCAACATCCAGTTCACCAGCGGCACCACCGGCTTCCCCAAGGGCGCGACGCTCACGCACCGCAACATCCTGAACAACGGCTTCTTCATCGGCGAGTGCATGAAGCTCACGCCCGCCGACAGGCTGTGCATTCCGGTGCCGCTGTACCACTGCTTCGGCATGGTGCTGGGCAACCTGGCCTGCCTCACGCACGGCTCGGCCATCGTGTACCCGAACGACGGCTTCGATCCGCTCACGGTGCTGGAGACGGTGCAGGCCGAGAAGTGCACCGCGCTGCACGGCGTGCCGACGATGTTCATCGCCGAGCTCGACCATCCGCGCTTCAAGGAGTTCGACCTCTCGACGCTGCGCACCGGCATCATGGCCGGCTCGCCGTGCCCCATCGAGGTGATGAAGCGCGTGGTCAGCGAGATGCACCTGGGCGAAATCACCATCGCCTACGGCATGACCGAGACCAGCCCCGTGAGCTGCCAGAGCAGCACCGACACGCCGCTGGACCGCCGCGTGTCGACCGTGGGCACGGTGCAGCCTCACCTGGAGGTGAAGATCGTCGACCCCGAGACCGGCGCGATCATGCCGCCGGGCAAGTCGGGCGAGCTGTGCACGCGCGGCTATTCGGTGATGCACGGCTACTGGGACGACGAGGCGAAGACCCGCGAGGCCATCGACGCCGAGCACTGGATGCACACCGGCGACCTCGCCACCATGGACGCCGAGGGCTACGTCAACATCGTCGGCCGCATCAAGGACATGGTAATCCGCGGCGGCGAGAACATCTACCCGCGCGAGATCGAGGAGTTCCTCTACCGCCATCCGAAGGTGCAGGACGTGCAGGTGGTCGGCCTGCCCGACCCCAGGTACGGCGAGGAGCTGTGCGCCTGGATCATCGTCAAGCCCGGCCAGAGCGCCACCGAGGACGACATCCGCGAGTTCTGCAAGGGCCAGATCGCACACTACAAGGTGCCGAAGTACATCCGCTTCGTCGCAGAGTTCCCGATGACCGTGACCGGCAAGATCCAGAAATTCAAGATCCGCGACGAGATGAAGGCGCAGCTGGGGCTGGACGAGGCTCGTACAGCGTAGAGGCCGTCCATGAACAGCCGAACGCAGAAGAAAGACAAAGGTACGCAGAAGTCGCAGAAGGACATCATCCTGTTTGAAGGTTTTCTTTTGCGACCTTTGCGAAACCTTTGCGCCCTCTGCGTTCGGTTCCCGCTCCCGAATTCCGAATCCCCATGACCCAACTCGAAACCAAACTCAACGCCCGCTCGGCGGACTTTCAGGCCAACGCCTCTGCCATGCGCGCACTGGTCGACGACCTGCGCGCACAGTTCGCGAAAGTGGAGCAGGGCGGCGGCGAGGCCGCACGCGCCAAGCACACGGCACGCGGCAAGCTGCTGCCGCGCGACCGCGTGGCGGAGCTGCTCGATCCGGGCACGCCCTTCCTCGAGATCGCGCCGCTGGCCGCGCATGCGATGTACCTCGACGGCAAGGGCGTGGAGGCGGCGCCGGGCGCCGGCATCATCGCGGGCATCGGCCGCGTCAACGGCGTGGACTGCATGATCGTGTGCAACGACGCGACGGTGAAGGGCGGCACCTACTACCCGATGACGGTGAAGAAGCACCTGCGCGCGCAGGAGATCGCCGAGCAGAACCGCCTGCCGTGCATCTACCTCGTCGACTCGGGCGGCGCCAACCTGCCCAACCAGGACGAGGTGTTCCCAGACCGCGAGCACTTCGGCCGCATCTTCTACAACCAGGCCAACATGAGCGCCCAGGGCATCCCGCAGATCGCGGTGGTGATGGGCTCGTGCACGGCCGGCGGCGCCTACGTGCCGGCGATGAGCGACGAATCGATCATCGTGAAGAACCAGGGCACCATCTTCCTGGGCGGCCCGCCGCTGGTGAAGGCAGCCACGGGCGAAGTGGTGACGGCCGAGGACCTGGGCGGCGGCGACGTGCACACGCGGCTTTCGGGCGTGGCCGACCACCTCGCGCAGAACGACCTGCACGCGCTGGCGCTCGCGCGTTCGGCCGTGGCCAACCTCAATGCGAAGGCTGCGGAAGCCCCGGCGCGCGATGCGGTGCGAGAGCCCGCGTATCCGCGCGAAGAGCTCTATGGCGTGATCCCCACCGACACGCGCAAGCCCTTCGACGTGCGCGAGATCATTGCGCGCATCGTCGACGGCAGCGAGTTCCACGAGTTCAAGGCGCGCTTCGGCGCCACGCTGGTGTGCGGCTTCGCCGAGATCGAGGGCATGCCAGTGGGCATCGTCGCCAACAACGGCATCCTGTTCTCCGAATCGGCGCAGAAGGGCGCGCACTTCATCGAGCTGTGCTGCCAGCGCAAGACTCCGCTGGTCTTCCTGCAGAACATCACCGGCTTCATGGTGGGCCGCAAGTACGAGAACGAGGGCATCGCGCGCCACGGCGCCAAGATGGTCACGGCCGTGGCCACCGCCAACGTGCCCAAGTTCACCATCATCATCGGCGGCAGCTTCGGTGCCGGCAACTACGGCATGTGCGGCCGCGCGTACAGCCCGCGCTTCCTCTGGATGTGGCCCAACGCGCGCATCAGCGTGATGGGCGGCGAGCAGGCCGCGAGCGTGCTGGCCACCGTGAAGCGCGACGGCATCGAGGGCAAGGGCGGCAGCTGGAGCAAGGAAGAGGAAGAAGCCTTCAAGGCGCCGATCCGCCAGCAGTACGAGGACCAGGGCCACCCCTACTACGCCACCGCGCGGCTGTGGGACGACGGCATCATCGATCCGGCTGACACGCGCCGCGTGCTGGCGCTGGGCCTGGCCGCCGCGCGCAACGCGCCGGTGCCGGAGCCGAAGTTCGGCATCTTCCGGATGTGAGGAGGCTGGCATGAGCGAATACACCAAGCTCCAGCTGAGCCTCGACGGCGCCATCGCCCGCATCTGGCTCGACCAGCCCGATGCGCGCAACGCCTTCGACGACGTCGTCATCGCCGAACTCACGCGTGCCTTCACCGAAGCCGGTGCCGCGCCGCAGGTCAAGGCCGTCGTGCTGGGCGCGAACGGCCCGGCCTTCTGCGCGGGCGCCAACCTCAACTGGATGCGCCGCATGGCCGACTACACGCGCGACGAGAACATCGCCGACGCGGGCAAGCTGGCCGCGATGCTGCGCACCATCGCCGAATGCACCAAGCCCACCATCGCGCGCGTGCAGGGCGATGTGTACGCGGGCGGCATGGGGCTGGTGGCGGCCTGTGACATGGCGGTGAGCGTCGATACCGCGTGGTTCTGCCTGAGCGAGGTGAAGATCGGCCTCGTGCCCGCGACGATCAGCCCCTACGTGCTGCGCGCGATGGGCACGCGCGCCTCGCAGCGCTACTTCCTCACGGCCGAGCGCTTCACCGCGGCGGAGGCGCATCGCATCGGCTTCGTGCACGAGGTGGTGGCCGCCGACGCGCTCGACGCGAAGGTCGACGAGCTGCTGAAGGCGCTGACCGGCGCGAGCCCGGCGGCGGTGCGCGCCTGCAAGAAGCTGATCGCCGACGTGGCCGGCCGCGAGATCGACGACGCGCTGATCGCGCAGACGGTCGAGGGCATCGCCGACATCCGCGCGAGCGACGAAGGCCGCGAGGGCGTGCAGGCCTTCCTGCAGAAGCGCAAGCCCTCGTGGCTCGAAGCGAGCAAGTCCTGAAGACCCATCCTCCGGAGGCCCCGCCATGAACACCAGCCTCGACATGCCGCAACTGCTCGCGCTGGCCGCCGCCATCGGCTGGGCCAGCGGCGTGCGGCTCTACCTGGTCGTGCTGCTGACGGGCCTGGCCGGCTACTTCGGCTGGGTGCCGCTGCCGGGCGGGCTGCAGTTGCTGGCGCATCCGGTGGTGATCGCAGCCAGCGGCTTCATGGTGTTCATCGAGTTCTTCGCCGACAAGATCCCTGGCCTCGATTCGCTGTGGGACGTGGTGCACACCGCCATCCGCATCCCGGCGGGCGCTGCGCTCGCGGCCAGCGTGTTCGGCGTGGACCACGGGGTGATGGCGATCGTCGCGGCGCTGCTGGGCGGCAGCTTCGCGGCGACGGCGCATGCGGCCAAGGCCACGACGCGCGCGGCCATCAACACATCGCCCGAACCGTTCTCGAACGTGGGCGCTTCGCTCGCCGAAGACACGATGGTGCCGGCGGGCCTGTGGCTCGCGGTGGCGCATCCCTTCGTCTTTCTCGTGCTGTTCGTGCTGGTGCTGGTGGCGAGCGTGTGGCTCATCCGCAAGAGCTGGCGCTTCCTCAAGGCGCTGTTCGCCCGCGTGGCCCGCATCTTCAGCGGCCGGCCCGACCCGGGCGTGGTGCCCGCGTTTCAACTGAAAAAGAATCCTCCGGGAGACACTCCGAATGTTTAAGAAGATCCTTGTCGCCAATCGCGGCGACCAGCCGCGAAGCGGCGCAGCGGCGAAGCCAAATTGCCTGGCACGCGCAGCGTGCGCAGGCGATTCCACCGCGAAAGTTCACCATGTTTAAAAAAATCCTTATCGCCAATCGCGGTGAAATCGCCTGCCGTGTTGCCGCCACTGCCCGCCGCATGGCCATCAAGACTGTCGCCGTGTATTCCGACGCCGACGCGCACGCCAACCATGTGCGCGCATGCGACGAGTCGGTGCACCTCGGCGGCAGCGCCCCGAAGGACAGCTACCTGCGCTGGGAAAAGATCCTCGAAGCCGCCAAGGCCACGGGCGCCGAGGCGGTCCACCCCGGCTACGGCTTCCTCAGCGAGAACGAGGAGTTCGCGCAGGCCTGCGCCGACGCCGGCCTGGTCTTCATCGGCCCGCCGCCCTCGGCGATCAAGGCGATGGGCCTGAAGGCCGAGTCCAAGCAACTGATGGAAAAGGCGGGCGTGCCGCTGGTCCCCGGCTACCACGGCCACGACCAGAACCCGCAGCTGCTGCAGCGCGAGGCCGACCGCATCGGCTACCCGGTGCTCATCAAGGCCAGCGCGGGCGGAGGCGGCAAGGGCATGCGCGCGGTCGACAAGGCCGAAGACTTCGCCGCCGCGCTCGCTTCGTGCCAGCGCGAGGCCATCAACAGCTTCGGCGACGACGCGGTGCTGATCGAGAAGTACGTGCAGCGCCCGAGGCACATCGAGATCCAGGTCTTCGGCGACACGCACGGCAACTACGTCTACCTGTTCGAGCGCGACTGCTCGGTGCAGCGGCGCCACCAGAAGGTGCTGGAGGAAGCGCCCGCGCCCGGCATGACGGAAGCGATGCGCAAGCAGATGGGCGAGGCGGCAGTGGCGGCAGCGCGCGCCGTGAACTACGTGGGCGCGGGCACTGTGGAGTTCATCGTCGAGCAGCGCGAGGGCGGCGAGATGAACTTCTTTTTCATGGAGATGAATACTCGGCTGCAAGTGGAGCACCCCGTCACCGAGGCCATCACGGGCCTTGACCTCGTCGAATGGCAGCTGCGAGTGGCCTCCGGCGAGACGCTGCCCGCCAGGCAGTCGGAACTGCAGATCCACGGCCACGCCATCGAGGCGCGCATCTGCGCCGAGAACCCCGACAACAACTTCCTGCCCGCCACCGGCACGCTGCGCGTCTACCGCAAGCCTTCTGCCACCGCCTTCCAGCGCAGCCGCGTGCGCATCGACGACGGCGTGCGCGAGGGCGGCGAGATCTCGCCCTTCTACGACTCGATGATCGCCAAGCTGATCGTGCACGGCAGTACGCGCGACGAAGCGCTGGCCCGGCTCGACGCGGCGCTGGCGCAGGTGCAGATCGTGGGCGTGGCGACCAACGTGCAGTTCCTGCGCGGCATCCTGGCGACGCAGTCGTTCTCGAAGGCCAACCTCGACACCGCGCTGATCGAGCGCGAGCGCGCGGTGCTGTTCGACCGCGAGCCGCTGGGGCTGCCGCTGGCTGCGGCCGCTGCGATCACGCGCACGCTGGTTACCGAATGGCCCGGAAAGTTGCCCGAGCCCTTCGCGCGGCGCGACGGCTGGCGCTCGCTGGGCGAGTACCGCCGGCATTTCGACTTCGAGTTCCGCGGTGCCGACCAGACCGCCGTGCTGACCTACAAGCGCGACGGCGGTCTCTGGCTGGAGGTCGGCGACACCGCGGGGCCGCTGGTCATCGGCCAGTTCCCGAGCGGCGAGTTCGAGGTGGAGTTCGCCGGCAGCCGGCAGACGCTCGACGTGCACCTCGATGGCGCCGTCGCCCACGTCTTCGCCTCGAAGGGGGCGACGAAGATCACCGCCATCGACCGGCTGGCCCATGCGGGCGACACGCAGGCCGAAGGCGGCCGGCTCACCGCGCCGATGCCGGGCAAGGTCGTGTCCTTCGCGGTCAAGGCCGGCGACAAGGTCAGCCGCGGCCAGCCGCTGGCGGTCATGGAGGCGATGAAGATGGAGCACACCATCGCCGCGCCGGCCGACGGCACGGTGGAGGAGCTGATGTTCGCGCCCGGCGAGCAGGTGGCCGAGGGCGACGAACTCTTGAGGATGAGCGCGGCGGCGGTGGCCTGAAAAAAAGTTAACCCCGTTCCGGGCGGCCGCCCGTATCAGCTGCGGTAGTCATCACTCAAGGGAACTCTCCATGACCCGTCGCACGCCTGGCGCTTCGCCCCGTTTTCTTCCTGCCCGCCAACGCGCGGGCGCCATTCTTCTGGCGCTGGCTGCGGCGCTTTCGCTGGCCGGCTGCGAGCGAAGGGGCGGCGACACCGCGGTGCTCGCCGAGCCCGCACCGCCGCCCGCGCCCCTGCAGGCGGCCGCCGGCTATGGCGCCGGCGCGGAGATGCCGAAGGCGGCGAGGATGCGGTCCGCCGAAGAGTCCTCCGAGTCGTCGCCTGCCGCCGGCCAGTCGCAGGACGGCACACCGCTGCAGCGCTTCCTGGCCGTGCGCCAGGAGCTGAACGTCGAGGTGCCGGCCGACCAGCTCGCCGATGCCTGGGGCAAGGTCCGCGACCTGTGCGGCACGCTCAAGTGCGAGCTGCTGTCGTCCTCGCTGCTGCGCGAGACGCCGCAGCAGCCCGGCAACGCCATGCTGGAGATGCGCGTGGAGCCCGCCGACGTCGAGAAGCTGCTCGGCGGCCTGGCCGGCGTGGCCAGCGTGGTCTCGCACACCACCACCAGCGAGGACAAGACCGCCGAGGTGATCGACGTCGAGGCCCGCATCAAGAACCGCACCGAGTTCCGCGACAGCCTGCGCGTGATGCTGCGCGACACCGTCACCAAGCGCACCATGACCGACCTGCTGGCCATCCAGCGCACGCTGTCGGACACGCAGGCCGAGCTCGACGCCATCGCCACACAGCGCAAGGTGCTCGCGCAGCAGACCAGCAAGCAGCACATCCAGATCCAGTTCACGGCCAAGCGCGCGCTGGTGGGCAGCGGCGACGGCTACAGCCCGATGCGCAATGCGCTGCGCAACGCGGGCTCGGTGCTGTCGGAAAGCGTGGGCTCGCTCATCACCTTCATCGCGGCGGTGCTGCCTTGGCTGCTGCTGGTGGTGCTGCCGCTGGGCTGGATGCTGCGGGTGCTGTGGCGCCGCCGCCGCGGTCGCTAAGACTAAGTCAGTAAGATCGCGCACCGCCGGTTTTTCAGGCCTTTTGTTTTAAGGCCGCCCTTCGCGCAGGAGCCTTCTTTCCGATGCAGGACCCGCTACGCCTCCATGTGGACGCCCAGTTCGCCAGCCCCTACGCCATGTCCGTGTACGTGGCGCTGCACGAGAAGCGGCTGGACTTCCACATCTCCCCCGTCGACCTGGGTGCGCTGGAGCACCGGGCGGCGGGCTTCTCGCAGCTGTCGCTGACCCAGCGCGTGCCGACGCTGGTGCATGGCGACTTCGCGCTCTCCGAATCGTCCGCCATCACCGAGTACATCGACGAGACCTTCGAGGGGACGGCGCTGTATCCGCGCGAACCCCGGCCCCGGGCGCGCGCCCGGCAGCTGCAGGCCTGGCTTCGAAGCGACCTGATGCCGGTGCGGCAGGAGCGCTCCACGGAAGTGATCTTCTACGGGCCAGCCAGTGCGCCGCTTTCGGCGGCCGCCCACCATGCGGCCAAGACGCTCTTCCAGGTCGCCCAGGCGCTGCTGCCCGAGGGCGCCGAGAACCTGTTCGGCGACTGGTCGATCGCCGACGTCGACCTGGCGCTGATGCTCAACCGCCTGGTGATGAACGGCGACGCCGTGCCGCAGCGGCTGGCTTCCTATGCGGAGCGCCAATGGCAGCGGCCTTCGGTGCAGCGCTGGGTGGCGCTGGAGCGGCCGCCGCGCTGACACGGCTGGGTTGCCCGGTCAGCCCACCACCACCTCGCTGATCTGCGACACCGGCACGATGTCGGTGTAGTTCTTCACGTCGCCCAGGACCTCCTTCGCGTGCGGGCCGAAGGCTTTCTGGAAGGATTCGACCGACTCTGCGAAGACGTGGCACATGGCCACGTAGGTGGGCGCCGAGCCCGGCGCGCCGCCGGCCATGCCCTTGTCGATGGTGTAGGACAGGCATGCGTCGCCCATGCGGGCCTTGAGCAGGGGCATGTGCTTGTCGCGGTAGTAGTCGTGATCGAACCGTGCGCCGGGGGTGTGGGGGTACATCACGCTGAACTTGATCATGGCGGCAGTCTCCTGAGGTTGGCGTTCGAGGATAGGAGATGGCCCAAGCCCGCACAAGCCGAAGGCGACGCGGGCGCGACCCATCGAGAGCGCGGGCAGGCCTAAGATGCGCGCCCATGCGAATCACCGTCTACCTCACCGACAACCGCCCAGACCCCTGGATCGAAGGCCTGAAGGCCGAACTCCCCGATGCCGTCATCGAAGCCTGGAAGCCCGGCGCGCCGCAGGCCGACCATGCCGTGGTGTGGGCGCCGCCGCAGGAGTTCCTGGACCAGCAGCCGAAGCTGCGCGGCATCTTCAACATCGGCGCGGGCGTCGATGCGCTGCTCAAGCTGAAGGTGCCCGCGCACACGTGCATCGTGCGGCTGGACGACGCCGGCATGTCGGTGCAGATGGCCGAGTACGTCTGCCACACGCTGATCCGACACTTCCGCGAATTCGATGTCTACGAGGCCGAAGCGCGCCAGGGCAGGTGGAGCTACCGCAAGCCGAAGATGCGGCGCGACTTCCCCGTGGGTATCATGGGGCTGGGCGTGCTCGGCGAGCGCGTGGCGAAGGCCGTGGCGCAGTTCGAGTTCCCGGTGCTGGGCTGGAGCCTCTCGCCGAAGCGGATCGAGGGCGTGCGCGTGTTCAGCGGCGAGGCGCAGTTCGACGAGTTCCTCGCGTCGACGCGCGTGCTGGTCAACCTGCTGCCGCTGACCGATGCGACGCGCGGCATCCTCAACCGCGACACGCTGGGCAAGCTGAAGCCCGAGGGCTACCTCATCAGCATCGCGCGCGGCGGCCACCTGGTGGAAGACGACCTGATCCCGCTGCTGGATGCAGGCCGCCTCGCGGGCGCGACGCTCGACGTGTTCCAGGTCGAGCCGCTGCCATCGGACCACGCCTTCTGGCGCCATCCGAAGATCACCGTGACGCCGCACGGCTCGGCGCGCACGCTGCGCGAGGAGTCCATCGCGCAGATCGCCGGGAAGATCCGCGCGATGGAGCAGGGGCTGCCTGTCTCGGGCGTGGTCGATCCGGCACGCGGCTATTGAGCCGTGCCCCCCCGCGGCGGGGGCCATTCGCCGCCTGGCGCCATTTGCAACCTCACAGGCGCGCATTGCTACCTTCGCCGACTTCCGCAGCGGGCAGGGGATTTCCATGTGGCCGACAATCCGGGGCGGTCTTCCATCCTCCAGCGATACAAGAGACAACCCCATGAAACTCCCCACCAGAGTCCAGCTCGTCGACGTCGGCCCGCGCGACGGCCTGCAGAACGAGAAGCAGCCCGTCTCCGCCGAAGTGAAGATCGGCCTCGTGCATCGCCTGCAGGACGCGGGCCTGAACGAGATCGAGGTCACCAGCTTCGTGAGCCCGAAGTGGGTGCCGCAGATGGCCGACAACGCCGAGGTGATGCACGGCATCCGGCGCAAGCCGGGCGTGCGCTACTCGGTGCTGACGCCCAACATGAAGGGCTTCGAGGCGGCCGTCGCCGCGCCGCGCGAGGAGTGGCCCGACGAGATCGTGGTGTTCGGCGCCGCGAGCGAGGCCTTCAGCCAGAAGAACATCAACTGCTCCATCGCCGAGAGCATCGAGCGCTTCGCGCCGGTGGTGGCCGCGGCGCTCGAGAAGGGCATCCGTGTGCGCGGCGCGATGTCGTGCACCGTCGGATGCCCTTACGAGGGCGAGATCGCGCCGGCCAAGGTCGGCTATCTCGCCCAGCTGATGAAGGGCATCGGCGTGCAGCGCGTGGACGTGGCCGACACCATCGGCGTGGGCACGCCGCGCAAGGTGCAGGCGGCGATGGAGGCCACGCTGGCGCACTTCGGTGTCGACGCCGTTTCCGGCCACTTCCACGACACCTACGGGCAGGCGCTGGCCAACACGCTGGCGGCGCTCGAGCTGGGCGTGTGGAACTTCCAGTCGTCGTCGGCCGGCCTGGGCGGCTGCCCCTACGCGAAGGGCGCGACCGGCAACGTGGCGACGGAGGACGTGGTCTACATGCTGCACGGCATGGGCATCGAGACCGGCATCGATCTCGACCGGCTGATCGACGCTGGCGTCTACATCAGCGAGGCACTCGGGCGCGAGCCGAACTCGCGCGCCTCGAAGGCCATCCGCACGAAGCGGGCCGGCTGAATTTCCTTGTCGATTGCTGTATTGAATGAACGGGAGTAGGTAGTGGATCTGCATGTCTGGCTTGCATTCCTGGTGGCCAGTTGCGTCATCGCGGTGTCGCCCGGGTCGGGCGCGGTGCTCAGCATGAGCCACGGGCTCAGCTACGGCGTGCGGCGCACCACGGCGACCATCTTCGGGCTGCAGCTAGGGCTCGCGGTGATCTTGCTGGTGGCCGGGCTCGGCGTGGGCGCGGTGCTCACCGCCTCGGCCAGCGCCTTCATGGTGGTGAAGGTGGTCGGCGCCTGCTATCTGCTGTGGCTGGGCTGGCGCCAGTGGCGCGCGCCCGTCGCGAAGATCGAGGGCGATGCGGCGCTGGCCAGCGAGCCCGACCTCAGCGCGTCGCAGCGCGTGCTGCGCGGCTTCCTGACCAACGTGACCAATCCCAAGGGCATCGTCTTCATGGCGGCGGTGCTGCCGCAGTTCATCCAGCCGACGCGGCCCCTGTGGCTGCAGCTGCTGGTGCTGCTGGCCACCACGGTGATGGTCGACGTGACCGTGATGCACGGCTACGCCTGGCTGGCCGCGCGGCTGCAGGGCATGCTGCGCAGCGTGCGGGCGCGCCGGGCGCAGAACCGCGTCTTCGGCGGCGTGCTGATGGCCATGGGCGCGATGCTGTTCATGTTCAAGCGCAGCGCCTGAGGGCGGCGTTTCTCCAGCCTGATAGATTCGAAGCCATCATGTGCGGATCCGAACTCCATAAGCTCCCCGAAGGCGTCCAGCGCGTTTCCCGCGCCCTGCAGGATGCCGGCCACCCCCATTCCCCCCGCATGCTCGACGACGCCTGCCGCACCGCGCAGCAGGCAGCCGACGCGCTCGGCATCTCAGTCGGGCAGATCGCCAAGAGCATCATCTTCCGGCGCAAGAGCGACGAGTCGGCGGTGCTGGTCATCACCTCGGGCGACAAGCGCGTGGACGAGAAGAAGGTCGATGCGCTGGTCGGCAAGACCGGCCGCGCCGATGCCGACTTCGTGAAGTCGCGCACCGGCTTCACCATCGGCGGCGTGTCGCCCGTGGGCCACCTGACGCCGCCCGTGGTGCTGATCGACCGCGAGCTCTTCCGCTTCGAGGAGATCTGGGCGGCAGCGGGCCATCCGCACGCGGTGTTCCAGCTGCGCCCGCACGACCTCGAGAAGCTCACCGGCGCGCCGGTGGCCGACGTGGTGTGAATTTCGCGGAAGCCGAGACGCTGGCCGAACGCGCGGTGGCGGTGCAGGCCGCGGCGGGCGACGTGCCTTCGCCGTGCTGCTCGGTCTGCCGCATGGACCGCCTGAGCGGCTTCTGCGAAGGCTGCCTGCGCACCATCCCCGAGATCGCGGGCTGGAGCAAGATGGAGGGCGAAGCCCGGCGCCATGTGTGGCGGGCGATCGAGCTGCGGGCGAAGGCCGGCATCTGGCGCGTTCCCGCGGCGAACCCAGGAGACAGCAGCGCATGAAGCACATCGACTTCCACCTCGATTTCATCTCTCCCTACGCGCACCTCGCCTTCGAGCACCTGCCGCAGGCGCTCGAGGGGCTGAGCTACAGCGTCGCCTACAAGCCGGTGCTGCTGGGCGCGCTGCTCAGGCAGCACGGCCAGCTCGGGCCGGCGGAGATCCCGTCGAAGCGCAGCTGGACCTATCGCCACGTGCTCTGGCTGGGCCACACCCACGGCATCGAGATCCAGATGCCGGCCTCGCATCCCTACAACCCGCTTGCGCACCTGCGGCTGGCTGTATCGACGGGCGACGACGGCACCATCAGCCGCCTCGTGGCCGAAACCATCTTCCGCCACGTCTGGCGTGGCGGCGAGGAAGCGGCGGACCCCGCTCGCCTGGCCGCGCTCACGGGGCAGCTCAACCCGAAACGCGACGCGAACAGCGACGAGAGCAAGGCCCTGCTCAAGCGCAACACCGACGAGGCGGTGCAGCAGGGCGTCTTCGGCACGCCGACCTACGTCGTCGACGGGCGCCTGTTCTGGGGCTTCGACGGCCTGCAGATGCTGCGTGCCTATCTGTCGGGCGACGCCTGGTTCGACGGCCCCGAGTGGGCTGCGGCCGACCAGCGCCCGGCGCTGCTGCGCAGCAGCAAACCCGCCTGAGGACAAACCCGCGGTAGGCGGGAAAGCCGCCCGATTTCTTACAAGCTGAAACGAACCGCGCGGGTTTCACCCTAGAACGTAAGCGCCGGTTCAGTTTCGCGAAAGGATCGGGTCAGTCGCGTCTCCAAGAATGCCTTCACGGTCCCGGATACCGGGTGCCGCAATGAACGCAAACACACAGGAGACGACCAATGGCAGCCGCACTAGATTCGAGGGGAGTGCCGCATCCGGCCCCCCGGCCCATGTCCTCGGAGGAGAAGAAAGTCATCTTCGCCTCCTCGCTCGGCACCGTGTTCGAGTGGTACGACTTCTACCTCTACGGCTCGCTGGCCGCGATCATCGCCAAGCAGTTCTTCAGCGGCCTGGATGCGGGCGCGGCCTTCATCTTCGCGCTGCTGGCCTTCGCCGCCGGCTTCCTGGTGCGTCCGTTCGGCGCCATCGTGTTCGGCCGGCTGGGCGACATGATCGGGCGCAAGTACACCTTCCTGGTGACGATCCTGATCATGGGCCTGTCGACCTTCATCGTCGGCCTGCTGCCGAGCTACGCGACCATCGGCGTCGCGGCGCCGGTGATCCTGATCGCGCTGCGCATGCTGCAGGGCCTCGCGCTCGGCGGCGAGTACGGCGGTGCCGCCACCTACGTGGCCGAGCATGCGCCGCACGGCAAGCGCGGTGCATACACCTCGTGGATCCAGACCACCGCCACGCTCGGCCTGTTCCTGAGCCTGCTGGTGATCCTGGGTGTGCGCGAGTTCATGGGCGAGGCCGCGTTCAACGACTGGGGCTGGCGCATCCCGTTCCTGGTGTCGATCCTGCTGCTGGGCATCTCGGTGTGGATCCGCCTGACGCTGTCGGAGTCGCCCGCCTTCCAGAAGATGAAGGCCGAGGGCAAGACCTCGAAGGCGCCGCTGGCCGAATCGTTCGGCCAGTGGAAGAACCTGAAGATCGTGATCCTGGCGCTGGTGGGCCTGACGGCCGGCCAGGCGGTGGTCTGGTACTCGGGCCAGTTCTACGCGCTCTTCTTCCTGACGGCGCAGCTGAAGGTCGATGCGACCACGGCCAACCTGATGATCGCTGCCGCGCTGCTGCTGGGCACGCCCTTCTTCGTGGTGTTCGGCACGCTGTCGGACAAGATCGGCCGCAAGCCGATCATCATGGCCGGCTGCCTGCTGGCCGTGGTCACCTACTTCCCGGTCTTCAAGATGCTGACCGAAGCCGCCAACCCCGACCTGGCCCGCGCCCAGGCCACCGCCGGCGTGACAGTGACGGCCGATCCGGCGACCTGCTCCTTCCAGGGCAACCCGGTGGCACGCGAGATCGACTTCCGCAGCTCCTGCGACATCGCCAAGCGCTACCTGGTGCAGAACTCGGTGAGCTATGAGAACGTGGCCGGCGCGCCGGGTTCGAAGGCCGTCGTGAAGATCGGCGACAAGTCGATCGAGGCGCCCATCGGCAACGTCGTGAATTCCAAGTTCGACGAGGGCTCGGCCAAGGAAATCGCCGCCTTCAAGAAGGGCGTGGCCGAAGACCTGAAGATCGCCGGCTACCCGGCCAAGGCCGACCCCGCCAAGATGAACAAGGTGCTGACGGTGGTGCTGCTGTTCTGGCTGGTGCTGCTGGTGACCATGGTCTACGGCCCGATCGCCGCGATGCTGGTGGAACTGTTCCCCACGCGCATCCGCTACACCTCGATGAGCCTGCCGTACCACATCGGCAACGGCTGGTTCGGCGGCCTGCTGCCGACCACCGCCTTCGCCATCGTGGCCTCGACCGGCAACATGTTCAACGGCCTGTGGTATCCGATCATCATCGCCGGCATCACGCTGGTGGTGGGCACGCTGTTCATCCGCGAGACGAAGGACGTGGACATCTACGCCAACGACTGATCATCGACGGACAAGAGAAGAAAAAAGAGGAGGGCGCCGCGCCCTCCGTTCAACAAAGAGGCTTCATGCCGACCGCATGAGGCCTTTTTCTTGAACCATCCAGGAGACAACACCCATGTGGAAACTCGCAGTCGGCTTCGTCATCTTTGCCGCCATTGCCCTGTACGTGATCTCGAAGGCCGGTGACAAGGTCGACATGTCGGGCGAGAAGCATGGTGGCGACACCACCACGCACGAGCCCGCGCCTGCCGCTGCGCCCAAGTAGGTCCGGAGTGCCTGCGGGTGTTGACCCCGGCGGGAGTGGCGTAGCGGTGCCGGGTGCGCAAAGCCCTGGAGGCGACACTACCTCTTGAACTTGCCGTCGCTCACGATCGACAGGTCGACGTAGTCGATGCCGGTGTGGTCGGTCGGCGAGTAGCTGATGTCGAGTCCGCCGCCCAGGTCGTACTGGAAGCTGTTGAGCGTGGCGATCAGCTTCGCGCGCGTGGGCTTGGGGCCGGTGCGGCGAAGCGCCTCCACCATCACCTTCGTGGCGACGAAGCCCTCGAGCAGCGCGGGCGAGAGTTCGTTCTGGCCCTTGGCCTTGGCCAGCGCCAGCGCTTCCTTGATGAGCGGGTGTCCGAACGATCGCTCGTAGGGCAGCACCTGCGTGACGATCACGCCTGCGCTCGCCGAGCCCAGTTCCTTGATGAAGCCCGATGCCGCGTTGTTCGACAGTGTGATGATCTGCGCCGCCGAGCCCGCTGCGCGCAGCGCCTTGATGCCGTCGCTCACGGCCGTGCCGGAGCCGATCCACAGAACCGCTTGCGCATTCGCCTTCGTGATCTGCGGCACGATGGCCGCGTAGTCGGGCTTGTTGCGGTCGGCCAGCGCCACCACGACCGGCTGCAGGCTGGCTTTCTCGAAGCCCTTGCTCGCGCCCTCCATCGCGTCCTTGCCGAAGGAGTCGTCGGCCTGTACCACGGCGATGCGCTGGATGCCGGTGGTCTGCAGGTGATGCACCGCCTTCTCGGCCTCGCGCTGGTAGGTCGAGCGCACGTTGAAGATGTTCTTCTGCACCGGCTTGTGCAGCGCCATGGCGCCCGTGGAGGGGCCGACCAGCGCCACGCCGTGCCTGTCTAGCAGCGGGATCACCGCGAGCGTGTTCGGAGTGCCGCGGTTCAGCAGCAGTGCGAGCACCTTCTTGTCTTCGATGAGCACCCGCGTGTTCTCCAGCGAGCGCTTGGCGTCGAGGCCGTCGTCCATGCGGATGACCTCGATCTGCTCGCCGTTGATGCCGCCCTGGGCGTTGACCTGGTCGATGACCAGCTGCGAGCCCAGGATGGTCTCCTTCACGCTGGCGGCCACCGGGCCGGAAAGATCAGCCGACTGGCCTATCACGATCTGGGCCGCGGCCCCCGGCGCCGACAGGGCAAGCAACAGCGCAACTGTGCAGGACGTGATCGTCTTCTTCATCGAGCAAAGCCTTTCCGCAACGGGGTGCCTGTGTCAAAAACTGTGTAATGTGTTGCTGAACGTCACGCGTCGCTAGCTCACGCAAACCCTGTCAAACCAAGGTTTCCAGCGCCCAAAAAAAAAGCGGCCCGCCGGTTGCGCCGGCGGGCCGTTCAAACTCGCCCCTCATGGGGGCGGGGACTCAACGCTTGAAGCGACCGTCGCTGATGATCGACAGGTCAGCGAAATCGATGCCGCTGTGGTCTGTGGGTGAGTAGCTCACTTCCAACCCGCCGCCGAGGTCGTAGCCGCGCAGGCCGTCGAGGGCGGCCACCATCTTTGCGCGCGTGGGCTTGGGGCCGGCGCGGCGCAGCGCCTCCACCAGAACCTTGGCGGAGGCGAAGCCTTCCAGCGCGGCGGGCGACAGCTCGGTCTGCCCCTTGGCCTGTGCGAGCGCCAGGGCTTCCTTCACCATCGGATGGCCCAGCGAGCGCTCGTTGGGGAACACCTGCGTCACGATGACGCCCTTGCTCGCGTCGCCCAGCTGCTTGATGAAGCCCGAAGAGGCGTTGTTCGACAGCGTGACCACCTGCGCGGCCGAGCCCGCGGCGCGCAGCGCCTTGATGCCGTCGACCACGGCCAGGCCGGAGCCGATCCACACCACCGCTTGCGCGTCGGCAGCCTTGATGGCGGGCACGATCGCCTTGTAGTCGGGCTTGTCGCGGTCGGCCGGGATGGTCGCGGCCGGCTTGGCCTTGCCCTTGGCGAAGCCGGTCATCGCGCCTTCGAGGGCGTCGGCGCCGAAGGAGTCGGTCACGTACACCACCGCGATGCGCGTGAGGCCGATGGTCAGCAGGTGCTGCACCGCCTTCTCGGCCTCGCGCTGGTAGGTGGCGCGCACGTTGAACACGTGCTTCTGCAGCGGCTTGTGCAACACCATCGCGCCGGTGGAGGGGCCGATGAGCGCCACGTCGTATTTGTCGAGCAGCGGAATGATCGCCTGCGAATGCGGTGTGCCGCGGCTCATGAAGAGCGCCAGGACCTTCTTGTCCTCGATCAGCACGCGCGCGTTCTCGCCGGCGCGCTTGACGTCGAAGCCGTCGTCCATTCGCAGCACCTCGATCTTCTCGCCGTGGATGCCGCCCTGGGCGTTGGCTGCGTCGATGACCAGCTGCGCGCCGCCGATGGTCTCGTTCACGCTCGCGGCCACCGAGCCGGTCATGCCGGCGGTCTGGCCGATCAGGATCTGGGCCGATGCGCCCAGCGCGCTGAAGGCCAGCACGGCGGCGGCGCAAAGCGTGCGCGTTCTTGTCATGGAGTCCTTTCGAAGCAGTGCAGCCGCCCACTGCGGGCGAACATGAAAACAAATGTGGTATTTGTTTCCAAAAGTGTTCGAAACTCCATCCGGACAAACCCCTGCGCCGCCATCGCCCTTGTGACCTTGTGCGCAAACCCGTCATGGAGCTCTCCCTAGAATGTTTGCCCCACCCCCCAAGGCACTCATGACACAGGGCTCCATCCGGATTCGCGGCGCGCGCCAGCACAACCTCCAGAACCTCGATCTCGACATCCGCACCGGCGAGATGACGGTGGTCACCGGGCCCAGCGGCTCGGGCAAGTCGAGCCTCATTTTCGACACCCTCTATGCCGAAGGCCAGCGGCGCTACGTGGAGACCTTCTCCGCCTACGCGCGCCAGTTCCTCGACCGCATGGACAAGCCGGCCGTCGACAAGGTGGAGGGCGTGCCGCCCGCCATCGCCATCGACCAGACCAACCCGGTGCGCTCCTCGCGCTCCACCGTCGGCACGATGACCGAGCTGAACGACCACCTGAAGCTGCTGTTCGCGCGCGCGGCCGACCTGTTCGACCGCGAGACCGCGCTGCCGGTGCGCCACGACTCGCCCGACAGCATCTATGCGCAGATCGTCGAGCGCGCGGCCGCGGCTGGCGATCCGCGGCTGGTCGTCACCTTCCCGGTCGAGCTGCCCGCGAGCACCACGGCCGACGAGGTGCAGCAGTGGCTTTCGGCCAGCGGCTTCACCCGCGTGCAGGCCGAGCGCGAAGTGGCCACGCCCACGGGCCCGCGCAAGGTGCTCGACGTGGTGGCCGACCGCTTCCGCGCATCGAGCGCCGAGCGCTCGCGCGTGGTGGAGGCCATCGAGGTCGCGCTCAGGCGCGGCAGCGGGCGCGTCACGGTGCATGCCACGGGGGCCGAGGAAAACGCGCCGACCGATGTCTGGAAGTTCTCCACCGGCCTGCACTGCCCCGAGAGCGACATCCGCTACGCCGACCCCATTCCGTCGATGTTCTCGTTCAACTCGGCGGTGGGCGCCTGCGACACCTGCCGCGGCTTCGGCCGTGTCATCGGGGTCGACCTGGGCCTGGTCATTCCCAACGACAAGCTCACGCTGCGCGCCGGCGCCATCAAGACCATCCAGACGCCCGCGTGGAAGGAAGCGCAGGACGACCTCATGCGCCATGCCGAGACGGCCGGCATTCCGCGCGACACGCCCTGGAACAAGCTCACCGACGAGCAGAAACACTGGGTGATCGAGGGCACGCCCAACTTCAAGGAAGGCAACTGGAACAAGCAGTGGTATGGCGTGCGCCGCTTCTTCGGCTACCTGGAGAGCAAGGCCTACAAGATGCACATCCGCGTGCTCTTGTCCAAGTACCGCAGCTACACGCCGTGCCCCACCTGCAGCGGCGCGCGCCTGAAGCTGGAGAGCCTGCTGTGGCGCATCGGCAGCAAGGAAGACGCCGACGCCGTGCTGCCGCCGGAGAAGCGCTTCATGCCGAACGGCGTGAAGTGGACGCGCGCGCAGCTGGAGGCGCTGCCGGGGCTGTGCCTGCATGACCTGATGCTGCTGCCGATCGAGAGGCTGCGGCAGTTTTTCGATCGGCAGCAGCCCTCACCCCAACCCTCTCCCGCAAGCGGGAGAGGGGGCAAGACCGAACAGCCGGCCGAGGATTCCGCATCGCTCCCTCTCCCGCTTGCGGGAGAGGGCAGGGGTGAGGGTGAAACCCAGGCGCTCAAGCTGCTCCACGAAGAAATCACCACCCGCCTGCGCTACCTCCACGACGTCGGCATCGGCTACCTCACGCTCGACCGCCAGAGCCGCACGCTCAGCGGCGGCGAGGTGCAGCGCATCAACCTCACCACCGCGCTCGGCACCTCGCTGGTCAACACGCTCTTCGTGCTCGACGAGCCCAGCATCGGCCTGCATCCGCGCGACATGAACCGCATCACCGAGGCCATGCTGCGCCTGCGCGACGCGGGCAACACGCTGGTGGTGGTCGAGCACGACCCGGCCGTGATGCTGGCCGCCGACCGCGTGATCGACATGGGCCCGGGCCCCGGCGCACGTGGCGGGCAGGTGGTGTTCGACGGCACCACAGACCAGCTGCGCGATGCCGACACGCTCACCGGCCAGTACCTGGGCGGGCGCAAGAAGATCGGCATGGGCTTCAAGCGGCTGGTGAGCGAGAACACGCACCGGCTCATCCTCGAAGGCGTGCGCGAGCACAACCTGAAGAACGTGACGGTCGAGTTTCCGCTGGCGCGGCTGGTGTGCGTCACCGGCGTGAGCGGCTCGGGCAAGTCCACGCTGATCCAGGACGTACTGGCGCCCGCGCTCATGCGCCACTTCGGCAAGGCCACCGAAACCCCGGGCGCGCACGACCGCCTGCTCGGTGCCGATCACCTGGGCGACGTGGTGTTCGTCGACCAGTCGCCCATCGGCAAGACCGCGCGCTCCAACCCCGCGAGCTACGTGGGCGCCTGGGACGCCATCCGCGAGATCTTCGCCACCGCGACGCTGTCGCGCCAGCGCGGCTACACCGCGAGCAAGTTCAGCTTCAATTCCGGCGACGGGCGCTGCCCGACCTGCGGCGGCTCAGGCTTCGAGCACGTCGAGATGCAGTTCCTGTCCGACGTGTACCTGCGCTGCCCCGACTGCGACGGCAAGCGCTACCGCCCCGAGATCCTCGAAGTGCGCGTGGAGCGCAAGGGCAAGAGCTACAACGTCGCCGACGTGCTCGAACTCACCGTGGCCGAGGCCGCTTCCGTGTTCGAGGCCGACCGCGACGTGCTGCGCGTGCTGCAGCCGATCTCCGACGTGGGCCTGGACTACGTCAAGCTCGGCCAGCCCGTGCCCACGCTCTCCGGCGGCGAGGCGCAGCGCCTGAAGCTCGCGGGCTTCCTGGCCGAGGCCGCGAAGAACGCCACCGCCAGCAAGCAGTCGGTGGCGCGCAAGGGCACGCTCTTCCTGTTCGACGAGCCCACCACCGGCCTGCACTTCGACGACATCGCGCGGCTCATGCGCGCGCTGCGCAAGCTGCTCGATGCCGGCCATTCGCTGATCGTGATCGAGCACAACCTCGACGTGATCCGCGCGAGCGACTGGCTGATCGACCTGGGCCCCGAAGGCGGCGAGGGCGGCGGCCAGGTGGTGGCCGAGGGCACGCCCGAGCAGCTGCGCGAGAACCGCGCCTCGCTCACCGGCGCCGCGCTGGCCGACTACGAACTCGCCATCGGCCCCGAGGCCTACAAGGTGGCCGAACGCGCCGCGCGCCGCTACGTCGCCAACGCGCAGAAGGCGCCGGGCGCCGATGCGGTGCAGATCGTCAACGCGCGCGAGCACAACCTGAAGAACCTGAGCGTGGACATCCCGCGCGGCAAGTTCAGCGTGGTGACGGGCGTGAGCGGATCGGGCAAGTCGACGCTGGCCTTCGACATCCTGTTCAACGAGGGGCAGCGCCGGTACCTCGAATCGCTCAACGCCTATGCGCGCAGCATCGTGCAGCCCGCGGGGCGGCCCGAGGTGGACGCGGTGTACGGCATCCCTCCGACCGTGGCCATCGAGCAGCGCCTGTCGCGCGGCGGCCGCAAGAGCACGGTGGGCACCACCACCGAGGTGTGGCACTTCCTGCGCCTGCTGTACGTGAAGCTGGGCATCCAGCACTGCATCCACGACGGCGCGGCCGTACAGCCGCAGACGCCCGACAGCATCGCCGCGCAGCTGATGCGCAACTTCAAGGGCCAGCACATCGGCCTGCTCGCGCCGCTCGTGAGCAACCGCAAGGGCGTCTACACCGAGCTGGCCGACTGGGCGCGCCCGCGCGGCTTCACGCACCTGCGCGTGGACGGCGAGTTCCTGCCGACCACCGGCTTCCCGCGCATCGACCGCTTCA